>CAZMGX010000273.1:0-7219 GCA_964565915.1 uncultured Gemmatimonas sp. | reverse complement strand
GGAATGCCGAGCGCCGACGTTTCGCCAAGAAAGGTAACGCCCGCCGGCATGCCGCGCATGGTCGTGTGGTCGATCGACAATTCGAGCGCCAGCCCACGACAGATGCTCAGCGTCGCGAGCGTGATGATGAAGGGGTGGACGCCGAGACCGATCACCATCAGTCCGTTGGCCAATCCGCAGGCCACGCTGACGGCGAGGCAGGTCCCGAGCCCCACCAGTACGGTGACGACGGGGTCCATCGGGCCAAGCGAGCGCAGCACCATTGCCATGACGACGCCTGCCAGGGCGTAGATCGCGCCGACCGACAGGTCGATGCCGCCGGCAATGATGATGAGTGTGGCACCGACCCCCATGATGGCGAACGCACTGGCGTCCGTGGCCATCTGGATCAGCGTGTAGCGATTGAGGAAGTTGTTGACCGTCTCCCCCGTGCGCGGATCGGGGTGCGACCCGGCGCCGATGGTGAGCGCGGTGCCGAGCAGTAGCAGGACCAGGACCAGGCCGAACTGCTGGGAACGCAGGACCGTGCCGACGAGTCGACTGATCAGGGCAGGTTGCGGCGCGGCGGAAGCATCGGTCACGGCGGGAACGCGGATGTCAGGGGGCGGGAGACGGGCTTCGGTAAGCTACGGACGGGGAGGGTTCCGTCAACGACGAATCCCCTCTGAGGGCATGGCGCCCGGGTGTTGATGCCAGTAGCCTCTACGCACCCGTCGATTCACCCAACTCCGCATCGTCATGTCCATCCACAAGCTCGAATCCAACGTTGGCGGCAAAGCCACGGCCGCGCGCACGGCGAAGGCCGCTCCTCGCCCTCGACCGGCTCCTCGCCGCGTGACACTCGGCGTCATCGTCGGTAATCGCGGCTTCTTTCCGGGGCATCTTGCCGCGTCGGGGCGCGTCGACATGCTGCGCGCGCTGGAAGAGGAGGGGATCGATGCGGTGATCATCGACGCCGCCGTGACCAATCACGGTGCGATCGAGAGTCGTGATGAAGCGAAAGCGTGTGCAGAACTGTTCCGGCAGCATCGTGACAAGATCGACGGTGTGCTGGTGACGCTGCCAAATTTCGGCGACGAGCGCGCCGTGGCCGACACGTTGCGGCTGGCGGGGCTGGATGTGCCGGTGCTGGTGCACGCCACCGCGGACGATCCGGCGAAGATGCTGATCGATCATCGTCGTGACGCGTTCTGCGGAAAGATGTCCGTGTGCAACGTGCTGACGCAGTACGGCATTCGCTACTCACTGACCTCGGTGCATACGCAGCGGCCGGAGTCACCGAGTTTTCGGCAGGACCTGCGCCGCTTCGCCGCGGTGTGCCGTGTGGTGCGGGGGCTGCGCGGCGCGCGGATCGGTGCGATTGGCGCGCGACCGGCAGCGTTCAAGACCGTGCGCTTCAGCGAGAAGATTCTGGAGCAGGCCGGGATTTCGGTCGAGCCGATCGACCTTTCGGAGATCATGGGGCGTATTGCGCGCTTGTCGGATGACGATGCCGATGTACGTCGGCAGCTCGATGAGATGGTCGCGTATGTCGACACGGCCGGAGTTCCCGACGAGCCACTGATCAAGATGGCCAAGCTCGGGCTCGTGATGGATCGCTGGATGAAGGAAGTCGACGTGTCCATCAGTGCAGTGCAATGCTGGACGTCGATGGAAGAGTACTTCGGCGTGGTACCGTGTACGGTGATGAGCATGTTGAGTAATGCCAACCTGCCTAGCGCGTGTGAAGTCGACGTGATGGGGACCATCAGCATGCAGGCCCTCACGTTGGCGTCGGAGACACCGGCGGCGCTGCTGGATTGGAACAACAACTACGGTGAGGACCCCGACAAGGCCGTGTGTTTCCACTGCAGCAACTTGCCGAAGGATTTCTTCGAGTCGGCCGCGATGGACTACCAGGCGATCATCGCGGGTACGGTGGGGCGCGAGAACACGTACGGCACGATCGTGGGGACCGTGAAGCCGGGGCCGATGAGCTTTGCCCGTTTCTCGACGGACGATCGGACTGGCGTGATTCGCGGGTATGTCGGCGAGGGGCACTTCACGCGTGATCCGCTCACCACCTTCGGTGGAGCCGGTGTTGTGCAGATCGATCGCCTCCAGCCGCTGCTGCAGCACATCTGCCGTCAGGGCTTCGAACACCATGTGGCCGGCACGTTCTCGCATGTCGCCGACGCCGTCCATGAAGCGACAACGCGGTACCTCGGCTGGGACGTCCTGAGGCACGCCTAGCCGATGGGGATCGTGGCGGGGGTCGACTTCGGCACGCAGAGTGTGCGCGTGTCGCTCATGGACTCGGTGCGCGGCGAGTTGGGGTTCAGCGTGGCGGAGTTTCCGGTCACCCGACGCCGCGACGATCCAGACTACGCCACGCAGTCACATACCGATCACATGAACGCACTCGTGGCGGCGATGCGCGATGTGCTGGCACACGCCGGGGTGGATGGGGCCGACGTGCGCGCCATCGCCCTGGATACCACGGGCTCGAGCGTGGTGATGGTCGGAGCGCATCTGGAGCCGCTGGGTGAGTACTATCTGTGGTGTGATCATCGCGCGAAGGACGAAGCGGCGCGTATCACTGCTGTCGCACACGAGATGAAGATCCCGGCCATCGACTGGTGCGGCGGTGTGTACTCGTCAGAGTGGGGGTTTGCCAAACTGCTGCACTGGCTGCGGCACAATCCGGCCACACGCTCGCAGTTGGTGTCCGCGTTCGAACATTGTGACATGGTGGCGGCGGTGCTGTGCGGCATCACCGACGCACGGCAGGTGAAGCGCAGCATCTGCGCCATGGGGCACAAGTGGCTGTGGAACGCGTCGCTGGGCGGTTTCCCGCCGGAGGAGTTCTTCGTCGCGGTGGATCCGCTGCTTGCGGGCATTCGGGAAAAACTCGACGGCCCGTATCACACGTCCGACGCCGTCGCCGGTACGTTGTGTGCGGCGTGGGCGGAGCGCCTCGGTCTTCAGGCCGGTATTCCGATTCCGGTTGGTGCGTTCGACGCACACTGGGATGCGATCGGCGCTGGTGTGGCCGAGGGCGACATTGTGAACGTGATCGGGACGTCGACGTGTATCATCGCGATTGCGCGTGACGTTGGCCTCGTGCCCGGTGTCTGCGGCGTGGTGCCAGGGTCGGTGCATCCCGGCTACATGGGAATCGAGGCCGGGTTGTCGGCGTGCGGGTACATCTTCGAGGCCATTGCGGCTCGGGCCGGGCAGTCGGTGGCCGAGGCGTCGGCGCCGCTGGGTAGGTATCGGGCAGGCGAGACGGGGCTGCTGCGTCTCACGTGGGACAATGGTGATCGTACGGTGCTTGTGAATCCCAACCTTGGCGGCGTGACGTTGGGGTGGAACTTGAACAGCACCGTCGCTGATGAACTGTTCGCGGCGATCGAGGGCACGGCATTCCACACGCGCGTGATCTTCGAGCGGATGCAGGCACATGGGGTGCCGCTGCGTCGGGTGATCCATGCGGGCGGCATTCCGCAGAAGAACGATGTGTTGAATCAGGTCTACGCGAACGTGCTGAACATGCCGGTGCTGGTGCCCCAGAGTTCCATCACGAGTCTGGGCAGTGCCATCTTCGCGTTTGTCGCGTGCGGTGAGTTTGCCAGCATCGAGCAGGCGCAGGCGGCGCTGTGTCCGGCGTATCGGGAGGTGCTGCCCGATCCTCGTGCGGTGGCGGTGTACGAACGGCTCTACGCGATGTATCGCGAGTTGTACTTCGGCCTTGGCAGTGCCGACGCGGTGGCGTTGCCGATTGGACACGTGTTGCCGGCGTTGCGGTCGATCGCGGCGGAAGCCCGTGGCAGGCCTGACAGTACGGCCTAGCCCTGAAACGGGGCCATTCCACCCAATCGGCTCTCTGTCCGGCACACGGTGAAACCCTCAACCGGTGGGTTCCGTCAAACTAGAGAACAGCCGCGGCGGTTCTTTCCGGCTTTGCGCCAGGTCTCGCAACCCCAAGTCCATGTCTCCCATTCGTCGAATCGCCCTCACAGCCCTGCTGCCAGCCATCGTCGCCCTGTTGCCGGGCTCGGCGGCGGCTGCGTCCGTAGCCACCTCCACGTCCGGCGTGGCTCAGGACACCACCTTCAAGCCCGATGGCAGCTACACGCTTGATGTCGCCGTTGGCGGCCAGGCGATGACGATGACGTTTCTCGTCGAGAAGAAGTCTGACGGGACCTACACGGGCGTCTTCAAGCACGTGGAGCTGGGCGAAATCCCGACGACCAATTTCAAGGTCGAGGGTCGCAAGCTGTCGATGGGGATCGTCACCCCCGGCGGGCCCGGCACGGTCACGCTCACCGTGAACAAGGAAAACGTGGTCGAGGGCGAGTGGGCGATGGAAGGAGACGGCTCGAAGATCTCGGGCAAGAAGTCATCCTGAGCACTCTGGGAATGAGTATGAAACGTGCAACGGTGATCTTCGCGATCGCTGCCCTCTCGGCGGCGGCGTGTCAGAGCGCCACGGAGCCGACGCTACGACAACTCGGCTGGCTTGGGCCACTGTCGAGTCGGGCGATAGCCGCGCCGGACACGGTGAGGGTCGGAGAGCCATTTCAGGCCACCGTGTATTCGTGGGGAAGCGGTACGGTGGCGTGCAATGCGCCCGACGGTACGTCGGTCGAGATGGTCGGTCAGGTCGTTCGCGTCGAGGTCTTTGTGCGTGTGCCCGGCGGTGAGTCGGTGTGTACCAGCGATTTGAGGCGCTTCGGACAGCAGGTCACTGCCACCATTCGCACGCCAGGGGTCGCCGTCATCCGTGCCGTGGGTGCGGCCATGGGTCGTGGGCACGCTCAGGCGGTGGATTCAACGGAGCGCACCATAGTTGTCGTGCCGTAGGTGCTGGCGTCTGGGCGGCGATCGATTCGCGAAGATGTGAACAGCGGCCAAACCGCCGCCTCTTCAGCGCGGGGAGACTGAGTCCATCGCCATCAGTCGCGTCAGCACCGACCGCGGCGCAAGGAACGCCGATCCGTGCCGGATGCCGCGCGGCGTGATCAGTGAGTCGCGATACGGCTCGAACTGCATGAAGTCCTTGGTGCGCACCGCGCTGTATCGGCCGCGTGTGTACTCGTCGTAATACACGTACCACCAGCCGCCGGTGCGCAGGATCGACGGCCCTTCGGTGTGCAGGTCGGTGAAGGCCGGCGCGGCCGGGCCGTAGGGGCCCGTCGCCTTGTCGGCGAACGCCACGCGCAGGTTGCGGCGCTCGGGAAAGAACGACTCGTCCTTCATGACGAGCACGTATCGCTTTCCCACCTGTGTGATGGTGCCGTCGATGACCGGGAACCCGCCATCGTATAGCAATGCCGCCTTGGAGTACGTGACGAAGTCCTTGGTCGTCACGTAGTACAATCGATGATCGGCGCGCCCCTTCGAGGTGCGCTGCGCGAGCGAGTCGGTGGCGGGAAAGCGTCCGGGAATGGACGTCGCCCACACGATCACGTACTGGCCGGCACTGTCATCATAGTAGAGATCCGGCGCCCAGGCATTGAGCGCCGTGGGCTCATGATCCATCACGGGAATACGCGTTTGCTGAGACCAGGTGATCAGGTCGCGCGAGTGCGCTACGCCGATCCCGCGGTCGTTCCACGCCACCGTCCACACCATATGGAACACGCCGTCCGGCCCGTATACGATGGACGGATCACGCATCAGCGCCGCACGCGATTCCCACTGCTGCCAGCCAGCGCCGAACCCCGTCATGGTTGGCGTGAGGAATGGCTTGCCACCATTCAGCGCACGCCACGTGGTGCCGTCGGCGCTGTAGGCCAGGTGTAACCCGTCCTCGCCGTTTCGGGTGAAGTAGGAGAACAGAAACGCTGGCGCATCACCCGTCGCGTTACCGGAAGGCCTCCGAACGCAAGACAGCATCCCGACGGCCGCCAAGCACACCAGCAGCAGGCCAAAAGGTCGCCAGCCGTTCCGCAGCAGGCGTGCCCGGGGTGCGCGGCTGCGCGTATTCAGCGGTCCTGCCCGTAGTACGCCTTCGCGCCGTGTTTGCGAAGGAAGTGTTTGTCGAGCAAGGCATCGGGAATCGCGCGGGCCTTCGCGTCCAGCTGCAGCGTGTGATAAGCCATGGTCGCCACTTCTTCCAGATACGACGCGTTCTCGACGGCCGCACCAACCGTCGGACCCCAGCAGAAACTCGCGTGGCTGGCCACCAACACCGCCGGCATGTCGCGGGGCTCGATGCCCTTGAACCGCCGCATGATGGCGAGCCCCGTGTTCAGCTCGTAGTCGCTCGCGATCTCGCGCGCCGTCAACGGCTTCGTGACCGGCACGGCGCCGTGAAAATAGTCCGCATGCGTCGTGCCCAGACACGGGATCTCGCGCCGTGCCTGCGCGAATGCCGTCGCATACATGGAGTGCGTGTGCACCACGCCACCCAACTGCGGGAACGTACGCAGCAACACGGCATGTGTGGGCAGGTCCGATGACGGACGCAAGTCACCCTCCACCACCACGCCGTTCATGTCGGTCACCACGAGCATCCGCGGCGTCAGTACGTCATACGCCACACCACTGGGCTTGATCACGATCAGCCCCTGCTCGCGGTCGACCGCGCTGGCGTTCCCGAACGTGAACCGCGCCAGCCCGCGCCGGAACAACTCGATGTTGGCTTCACACACGGCCTCGCGCAGCGCGGGCGAGACCCGCGCGGTCTTCCGCTTGACCGGGCTCACGCGATCCCCGCGCGTTTCTTCGCTTCGGCGATGATGGCGGCCATCGTGTCCCGGTGTTTGGTGAAGGTGTCGTCCACGACCTGCAGGGTGGGGATGGCATTGGGATTGAGGCCCAGTGTTTCCTGACGGAAGCGCTGAAAGCCGGCTTCATGAACGCCGCTACTGCCGCGTCCCGGTGCCGGCGCACTCAGGTGCTGGAAGAAGCTGGCGTACTTGCGCCACCGCCCGCCGCCGCCCGCATGAAACATGGGGATGAACTCGTACAACGCATCGTATGGCATCTCGCCCACACCCACCACATTCGGGTACTTGGCGCGCAGGTTGTTGATCAGCCGTCGCGTTCCCTCGTGCATGTCGCCATTGGTGCTGTTCACATGGCCGCCGACGATATCCAGAAAGTACGCGTCCACCCCGAAGCCCTCGATCATCTCGGCGATGCGTCCCTCCATGTGCAGGCGCCACTTGTCGTCGCCGAGGTTCATGTACGTCAACCAGCCGTCCTGATGGCGGTCGTTGTTCCAGTCCAC
>CAZMGX010000272.1:0-7292 GCA_964565915.1 uncultured Gemmatimonas sp. | reverse complement strand
CGACCTGCACGAGGGCATCGTCCATCGGCACCGTCCGCTCGCCGTATCGCGCGCAACCCGCCGGCGCGTGCGCCGCGACCGCCTGCCCGAGCACGATTGCCACATCCTCGATCAGGTGGTGACGCAGATCTCCCGTCGCCTGCACGTCGAGGTCCACGCCGGCGTACCGCGCAAACGCGACGAGCATGTGATCGAGGAATGGTTCGCCGGTACTCACGGTCGCGACACCCGTCCCGGCTCGCAGTGACAGGCGAATCTGCGTTTCCTTCGATTGACGCGTGACGATGGTCATGCTCCAAACTCCTCGGCAGTGCGGCGCGCGTCGAGCGCGCCCGTGTAAAGGGCCATCCCCAGTACCGCGCCGGCGAGGCCGCGGTGCTCAAGGGCGCGAAGGTCGTCGGTGGTCGAGACGCCACCCGAGGCGAACACCGGCCAGGCGCTCGCGTCGGCGACATCATCCATGAGCGGGAGGTCGGTACCCTCCATGCGCCCTTCCTTGTGCACCGCCGTCACGAGCACACCAGCCAGTGGCAGCGCGGACAACGATTCGACGAAGTCGATGACATCGAGCCGCGACGTTTCCGCCCAGCCGCGGGTCACCACTTTCCGCTCACGCACATCGGCGGCGACGACCAGTCGGCCGGGGAAGCGGAGCGCCATCTCCACGCGCCAGTCTTCATCTTCGATGGCGCGGGTGCCGACCACGACCCAGGTCGCCCCATCACCGAGGAGGCGATCGATCTGGGCTTCATCGCGAATGCCGCCGCCGACCTGCACGGGAACCGTTGCCTCACGCAGGATCTCGCGGATGAAGGGGCCATTCGAACCCCGACCCGTCGCGGCGTCGAGATCGACGACATGCAATCGCGAGAATCCGATGCGGGCCCACTCGCGGGCGACGCCGGCCGGATCATCGAGACGCACCCGCTCGTCATCGTAGTCGCCGCCCACCAACTGCACGCAATGCCCTCCGCGCAGGTCTACCGCCGGAATGACAATCATCGAACCTCCGACACAAGGGATGCACCCGGTCGCGCGGCACGCGCCGCGTCGAGAAAGGCATGCACGAACCGCACACCGGGTGCCGAAGACTTTTCAGGGTGGAACTGCGTGCCGACAACCGCCCCACGACGGACGATGGCCGGAAAGCGGTCGCCCTCATGCTCGCTCCACGCGACCACGTTTGCCAGCGCATCGGGGTCGGCACCAACTTCCGGGCGGCACACAAAACTGTTGGCATAGTACGCCACCTCGAGACCCGCGTCGCTGACCAGTGGTTCGCGCACGCGCTCAAGGCGATTCCATCCGATCTGCGGCACACGCGTCGCGGTCAACTTCGTCACGCGCCCGCCGAAGATCGCGAGCCCGAGGCCCGGCCCTTCGTCGCTGGCGTCGAACAACAGCTGCATGCCGAGACAAATGCCGAGGCAGGGCAGGCCGTTCAGCAATGCATCGCGCATCACCGCACGTCCTGGAGCCAGACACTCCGCCGCCGGAGTGAACGCCCCAACGCCTGGAAGTATCAGGGCATCGGTGGCGGCGACCGCGCGGATCGGATCGGTTTCAACCCGAACGACGGTGGTGTTCGTCTCCAGCGTCTTGAGCAGCGAGTGCAAATTGCCGGCGCCGTAGTCGAACACGGTCACGCGCAGAGGGGCCGTCATCGCCGCACCTCCTGCAGGGCGGCCGGAAGCGCCTCGAGCAGTCGCTCCATCATCGACCACGGTCCGACACTGATACGGAGCGCATCACCGACATGTGGCAGCCCCGGAAACGGACGCGCGGCCACGCCGCGGGCACGCAGCGCCTGTCCGACGTCGACGACGTTCGCCATCGGGACACACAGGAAGTTGGCCGCCGACGGCATGGGTTCGAGACCGAGGCCCCGCAAGGCGTCAGCCAATCGCTCCCGCAACGAGACCGCCAACTGCACATGGTCATCCACCCACGCTCGATCGTGCCGCAGCGCCGCCAATGCGGCGCGCTCGGCCAATGCGTTCAGTTTGTATGGTCCGCGCGATTTTTCGACTTCCATGACCAGCGCCGGCTGACCAATGGCGTACCCGATGCGGAGTCCGGCGAGGCCGAAGGCCTTGGACAGCGTGCGAATGATGAGTACCCGGTCGGACTGCGCGACGAGATCGACCGAGGAGACACCAGCGAACTCCGCATATGCTTCGTCGATGAACACGACGCCGGCCGCTTCGCGCACCACCCGCTCGATCAGCGCGCGCGCCATCAGTGCGCCGGTCGGGTTGTTGGGTGAACAGAGATAGATGATGCGGGCGCGCGTGGCGAGCAGACGCTCGATGTCCGGCTGCGGCATCGGGGCGACCGGCAACTCCACGATGCCCTCGTAACGCAGCGCATTCATGTGCGCAAAGATCGGGATCATCGCAAACGAAGGTTCCGGGCCCGCGACCAGATCGCCCGGTTCACCGAAGGCGCGCATGGCCGAATCCAGAATGTCGTCAGAGCCGCAGCCGGTGACAATCATGTCGGGCGTCACCCCCACATAGTCGGCGAGTGCTGCCTTGAGCTCCGCCGCATACAAGGTCGGATAGCGGGTTACCGCCGATACGGCGATCTCTCGCAGCGTGCGTTCGGCCGTCGGCGGCACACCCCAGAGATTCGTATTGTCGGTGAGGTCGAGATCCACAGGCGACCGACGAGGATCATACAGGGGCACCGCCTCGTAGGCCGCGCGCGCAAAGGCCAATCGATCGCTCATGGCGTCTCCACGGGACGACGCCAGGCACGCGCGGCGGCCGCGTGCGCCGGCAGCGCTTCCGCGTCCGCGAAACATCCGACATCATCGGCCATCGCCGCGGCCGCCGGCTGACTGACTTCCTGCCACGTCGTCCAGCGCACGAAATCGAGCGTCGAGAGTCCCGAATAGCTGCGCGCGGCGCCGGCGGTCGGCAGCACATGGTTGGCTCCGGTCATGTAATCACCGAAGGCGACGGAACTGCTGGCCCCAACGAAGATCGTGCCCGCATTGCGCAGCGCCGCCAGGGTCCGGTCGCGCGCATCATCCGGTACGAGGAGCAGGAGGTGCTCCGCCGCCCAATCATTTGCGATCTCGATGCCGCGAGCGATCGACTCGACCGTGACGATCGCGCCACGTGCCGCCAGTGCCGCTCGCACGATGTCCGCCCGTGGCGCGACCGTGGTCAATGTCGCCAGTGAGAGTTCGACGTTTTCGGCGAGTGTGGCGGCGTGGCGGCCGCACAGCACCGCGAGGACGGCGGCATCCGGATCGTGCTCCGCCTGCGCGAGCAACTCACGCGCGATGACGCCGGCGTCGGCCTCGTCACTCGCCAACACGAGCAACTCACTGGGGCCTGCCGGTGCGTCGATGGCCACACTCGAAACCAATTGCAGTTTGGCCTCCGCGACATACGCGTTGCCGGGGCCGACGATGCGATCGACGCGCGGAATGCTCTCGGTGCCAAGGGCCATCGCGGCAATCGCTCCCGCGCCACCCACCGCGAAGACGCGGTCGACCGAGGCGAGGGCCGCCGCCGCGAGCACGACGGCCGACGGCCGACCGTCGGCTCCCGGCGGCGAGCAGACGATGACTTCGTGCACACCGGCGACACGTGCCGGGATGGCACCCATGAGCAGCGAGCTGGGGTACGCGGCGCGTCCTCCCGGCGCGTACACGCCAACACGCTGCAGCGGGTCTGGACGACGCGCGACGGTCACGCCGGGCTCGGGCGAGACCCGAGTCTCCGTGGGGAGAAACGCCGTGTGGACGGCGGCGATGTTGCGAGCGGCCCGTTCGAGGGCGATCCGCAACGCGGGATCGAGGGACTCCAGTGCCTCGGACCACAGGGCACGCGGTACCTCGATGCGCGAAAGGTCAACACCATCGAAGTCGCGCGCGAACATGCGCAGGGCCTCGTCGCCCTCGGCGCGAACGCGCTCAATCAGTGCGGCCGTGCGTGACCGAATGGTCGGATCGAGCGTACTGGAGCGATCGGTGATCGCACCACGGGACGTTGCGTCGAGCGCGTCGAACGCACCGCGTGCGCGCAGGACGAGGGGAGTCATCGCGACGCCACTCATGGCACGAGTCGCTCGATGCGCGTCACGAGGATCCCTTCGCCTCCCAGGGCGCGCAGCTGGGCGATGGTACGATAGATGGTGTCGGCCCGCACGACCGCGTGCACCGCGACGAAGTGGCCGTGATCCGCGATCTCGATGATCGTCGGCCCGTTCAATCCCGGAAGCACCTCACGCACTTTGTCGAGTGATGTGCGCGGCACGTTGGCCATCAGGTAACGCTGTCCGCGGGCGCGAATCACGGAGCCGAGGGCCGTCACGAGCTCCTCGAATTCCTTGGCGCGATCGGGGTCGCCGTTGCGCGGGCCGGCGGCCGCCGTGATCAGGTGGGCACTCGACAGCAGCACCGTCTCGATTTCACGAAGGCCGTTGACGCGCAGGGTCGATCCCGTGGACGTCAGGTCGACGACGACGTCGGCGATACCAAGGTGAGGCGCGATCTCGGCGGCCCCGGAGACCGGGACGATCTCGACCGGACGACCGCGCTCTGCAAAGAAGCGCGCCGTAATGCGCGGAAAGACCGTGGCCACCCGTGCGGGTGCGCCCGGCGCCCCGATTGCCTCGACCGAGTCGAGTCCGGCATCGTCTCGTGCCGCGACAACCAGTCGGCACCTCCCGAACCCGAGATCGAGATGCGACGTGAGCGGGCGCTCGGACTCGCACACCAGGTCCCAGCCGGTCACACCAGCGTCGGCCGCGCCATCCGCCACGAACTCGGGGATGTCCTGGGCTCGAACAAAGATCGCTTCGAATTCGTCGCCCAATGACGCGCGAAGGGCACGTTCTCCGGACGACCGGACCTCGAGGCCGGCGTCGTTGAACAGCTCGCGGGTCTCTTCGGAGAGGCGACCCTTGTTTGGTAAAGCAATACGCAGCATGATGTTATGTCTTATCTTCGAGGTCGAGGAGCGCGCCAGCCCTTGAGTGACGGACAAAAAAGAAGCCCGTCCTTTCGGACGGGCCGGGATGTCGCTGGGTTCGGTCAGCGCGTTAGCGAGCGCGCTCCGCAATACCCAGCGTTCCCCGGCCCGAGAGACCGTGGACATGATGGATATGGTGGTGGCGGGAGCGCGACGTCAGCATGATGTGGAGCGTAGTGATACCAGACACGCCCGTCAAGGCGGTCCGATTGCATCCGGACGTGCTTGTGAATAACTTCACAAGATCCGCAGGGCCCTGCGGATACAGGACGTCGTCCTGTGAGTCAGCAACACAATTTCGCGAAAAGGCTCTGGAGGCCTCTCGACATGCGGTTTCTCGGTTTTGCAGTAGTGACTGGCGCAGCGGTCCTGTTGGGCGCGTGCGGCGGTGGTGACAAGGCGGCGACCACGGATACGGCGGCGGCTCCGGCTGAAGCGCCAGCGGCGGCTCCGGCGGCTGAAGCCCCGGCCGCGGCTCCGGGCGCGATGGCCCCGATCACGGGCACGACGCACGAAGTGAAGATGTACGGCGACGCGAAGGGATATCGCTTCGAGCCGGCCGAGCTCACGATCAAGGCCGGCGACGGCATCAAGTTCGTGTTCGTCAACGGTGGCCCGCACAACGTGGCGTTCGATCCGGCCACGGTGCCGGCTGCAGCCAAGGCGCAGCTCGATGCCAACATGCCCGAGAAGATCGGCGAGCTGTCGGGCAAGATGCTCCTGGCCGAAGGCGAGTCGTACACGGTTTCGTTCGGTGGTGTCGCACCGGGCACGTACGACTTCAACTGCACGCCGCACCTCGCGATGAACATGAAGGGCAAGGTCACGGTTCAGTAATCCGGATCACCGGAATGAAGGCGGCGGGGGCTGGCGCAATGCGCTGGCCCCCGCGTTTCATTGGCGCATGATCAGCCAACGCAGTGTCTGGATTGCCGCGCGTGCGCGCAATGCGTCGCGACGCGGCGTTTGGATCGCCGCGTTCGGCGGTGTTGCCGTCATCGCGACGCTGCTGGTGTTGATCGCCGTCCCGCGCGAGGCCGATCGTCAACTGCGCAGACGGATCGCCGCCCTGCCGGCCGCGCCAGACTCGCTGCCCATGGTGCGTCGGCTGGACAGTCTGCGAGCCGCCCAAACGGCCGTGCGCACGCGATTGAGCCGCGCCATGGCGGCCGACTCCAGCGCAACGGACTCGCTGGCTGACCTGTCCATTCGACTGCGCCGCGTGCAACAGGTGCCGCTGGCCGAGGGCTATCGGATGCTCGCCGAGTCAGCCGTCCTTCGGGGCGACCCGCGCGTGGTCGCGCTGATGGACAGTATTGAGGTCGTCGAACGGGAGCGCGAGGCCCACGCCGCGCTGGGCGGACCCGGGGCGCGCTATGCCGCGCTCACGGCACGCCTCGCGGTGCTTGGACAGGGTCTGCTGAAGCTTGCCGAGCAGCGGCTGGTCAACACGGTCTACGCGCGCGACAGTGCCGGCACGTTCGAGGCGGGCCAGGCCGCCGACAGTGCGCGTCTCGACGCGATCACGCGCACGATGATGGTCGAGGAATCCCGGCTCACGGATGCCCGACGACGCATCGCCGCGTACGACACGCAGCGCGTGCAGCTGGAGCAACGACTCAACGTGGCCAGCCCGCCGATCGCGATGTTGTTGGCGGCGCTCGTGGTCGGTATGGCCGTGGGCTATGGCATTGTGCTGGCGCGTGAACTGCGCCGTCCGACGGTTGGCGACGCCGCGGAGGTGGAACGCATGACCGGGGCGCCCGTGCTGCATCACGCGCGGGATACGCCGTCGACGCTCGCCGATCGATCGCGATGGCGTGAACGCCCTGGTGTTCCTCGCATCATCGATCGGGACAGTGACTCGTTCTCGCTGCTGCACCTTGCGCTCACCGGGGTGGGTGATCTCGTGCCCGAGGTCGATATCCTGTCCGACCTCCCCCTGCTGGGTGCGGCTGTGGCGCTCGGCACGGCGGCGGCGGCGGCTCGGGAATCGCGCGCCGTGTTGGTGGTGGAGGCCGCGCGCGGCCATCCGTTGCTCGCGCACGTCCTGCAGGCGAAGACGCGTCACACGGTCGACGATGTGCGGGAGGGACGCGTCGGCCCGGACGATGCCGTCCACGTCGTCACGCTCGATCGCGACGCGCACATCGACGTGCTGGTCGCGGTGGCCGCGGAAATGCCGGCGACGGGATTCTTTGGGCGTCGCCGTCGGCCGGTCGTGCCAGCCGTCAAGCCGAGTGCGCGCATCACGCCGATCGCGCTGCGGGGTCGGGACTTACAAAGCCCCCGACCCTCCGAGGA
>CAZMGX010000271.1:0-7314 GCA_964565915.1 uncultured Gemmatimonas sp. | reverse complement strand
GGATTGAGCCTCGGCGGGCCGCTCAAGCGCGACCGCACGTTCTACTTCGGCAATTTTGAACGCCGCGATCTGAATCAGAGTGGACTCATCACCATCACGCCCGCCAACGTCGCCGCCGTCAACGCCCACCTCGAGTCCATCGGCTTCGAGCGCGTCCCCATGGTGGAAGATGTCGCCCAGTTCTCGGTTCGCGGCGGCATCTTCGACATCTACTCGTTCGGCATGGCCGAGCCGGTACGTCTCGAATTCTGGGGCGATGAGATCACCGAACTCCGACACTTCGATCTCAACTCGCAACGCAGCACGCGTGACGCCGAACTCGCGCTGATCCTGCCGGTGGATGGGCGGGTGCAGGATGACACCGGGACCCTGGAGCGCGTGGCGCTGCCTGAACTCTGGCCGCCCGATGCGATCGTCGTGATGCCATCGGGCAGCGCGGTGCTGCCGGAGCTGGTCCGGACGTGGGATGAAGCCGCGCACCACATCGAGCTGGCGCGTCGACGCGGCGAAGGGTACGTCTCGCGGGAGTCGCTTTTCGTGTCACCGCCGATCATGGCGTCGCGGCTCGCGCGTTTCGGTACGCTGCGCATCGCGCCGCCGCCGCAGCGTGCGGTGAATGCCTCCAGTGCCGACGTGGCATCCGCCGGCCCCGAGCCCGACATCGCGTTCCCGATTCGGCCACCCGAGTCGATCTCGCGGGACCTGCGTGTGCTGCGTCGGCTGCAGCGCGATGGGCTGCACACCGTCATCCTCTGTGACAACGCCGGCCAGGCCGAGCGACTGGACGAGCTGCTGGGCGAAGACGGCCCCGTCTCCGCATCGCTCGCCATCGGTGTGCTCGGCGGTGGGTTCGTCGTGCCGAACGTGGTGCGTGTCCTCACCGACCACGAAATCTTCCGGCGTGACCGCCGCCTGCGGCGCACGCGCAAGTACACCACGGGCGCGGCACTCGACACCCTCGGGGCGCTGAAGCCCGGGGATTATGTGGTGCATCTCGAACACGGCATCGGCATCTACCGTGGCATCGAAAAGATTTTCGTGCGGGAAAGCACCATCGAAGCCGCCGTCATCGAGTACGAGGGCGGGGATCGGCTCAACGTGCCGCTCTATCGCATCGATCAGATCGAGCGGTATCGCAGCGCCAGTGACGTCTCCGCTGATGCCCCGGCGCCGCGGCTGCACAAGCTCGGAGGCAATCGCTGGAAGCAGCAGCGCGAGAAGACGCGGATCGCCATCCTCGAGATGACGCAGGAGTTGCTGGACCTCTATGCGCGCCGCAAGGTCAGCACGCGGCCGCCGCACGAGGTCGACGGCGCCTGGCAACGACAGCTGGAGAGTTCGTTCCTCTTTGAAGATACGCCCGACCAGCGCAAGGCGACCGTCGACGTCAAGAAGGACCTCGAAGGGGAACGCCCGATGGATCGTCTGCTGGTCGGTGACGTGGGGTACGGCAAGACGGAGATCGCCATTCGGGCCGCGTTCAAGGCCGTGCAGAGTGGGCGGCAAGTCGCCGTGCTGGTGCCGACGACGATTCTCGCCGAACAGCACGCGCGCAGCTTCGGGGACCGGCTGGCCGACTTTCCGATCACGGTCGAAGTGATGAGTCGCTTCCAGACGGCCAAGGAGCAGGCGGTCGTCGTGGAGAAGTTGCGCAAGAAACAGATCGACATCGTCATCGGCACGCATCGCCTCCTCAGTCCCGATGTGCAGTTCGCCAATCTCGGACTGATCGTCGTGGACGAGGAGCATCGGTTCGGCGTCAAGCACAAGGAGCGGCTCAAGCAGCTCAAGCTCGAAACCGACGTGCTCACGCTGACCGCGACACCCATTCCGCGAACGTTGCACCAGTCTCTGGCCGGCCTGCGCGACCTCACGATCATGCAGACGCCGCCGCGTGACCGCTCGCCGGTGCTGACGTTCGTCGAGCCGTGGGACGACGCCCTCATCGAGGAGGCCGTCTCGCGGGAGCTCGACCGCGGCGGGCAGGTCTTCTTCGTGCACAATCGCATCGAAACGATCATCGCCATTGCCGACCACCTGAAGCGCCTGGTCCCGCGGGCACGCGTGGCGGTCGGCCACGGGCAGATGAAGGAGCGCGAGCTCGAATCCGTGATGCGGCAATTCGTGGAGGGGGAGGTCGACATCCTTGTCTCGACGCTCATTGTGGAGAGTGGGCTCGACGTACCCAATGCCAACACGATGCTCGTCAATCGGGCCGATCATCTCGGGTTGGCGCAGCTGTATCAGTTGCGTGGACGCGTTGGCCGTTCACACCGGCGCGCGTACTGCTACCTGCTGGTGCCCGACCGGATCGACGACGACGCTGAGCGTCGCCTTTCGGTGCTGGAGCACCATACGGAGCTGGGCTCCGGGTATCGGGTGGCGCTGAAGGACCTCGAGATGCGGGGGGCCGGCAACCTCCTCGGCCCCGAGCAGTCCGGGTTCGTGCATTCCGTCGGCTTCGACCTCTATCTCCGCCTGCTCGATGAAACCGTGCAGCAGCTCTCGGACGGGGGCGGGCAGAAGGCGTGGATTCCCGCCGATGTGTCACTCGACTTCCCGGCGTACCTGCCGGACGACTACATCCTCTCGCAGGACGCGAAGCTGGATGTCTACCGCCGCCTGACGGCCATGCGGGCCGCCAGGGACATCGAAACACTGCAGGCCGAGGTCCGGGACCGCTTTGGCCCGCTGCCGCCTCCGGCGCAGGCGCTGTTTGGCACGGCCATGCTCCGGGTCATCGGGGCGGCCCTTCAGGTGGACGGGGTGCTTGTGCGCGCCTCGGAGGCCCGTGTTAGTTTCAGGGCTGACGCCATTCCGCGCCTGAAGGGGCTGTCGGCGGCTTTCCACGATGTGCAGTTCCAGGTGGACGTCCGTCGCACGCAGCCGCTCGCCATCAAGCTGACCCGCTTGGGTGGTGCGGAAATGCTCGAGGGGCTGGTGCGTGCACTGCGTGCGTTGACGCCCTGACGAATTGGGAAGCGAACCGACCGGCAACCGCTGCCGCGTTGGCGGGGTCCCACTCCTATACCACTCTCACTCCGGTTCCGGAGTTCGACTCGATGACATCGTATCGTTTGCCTGCTCTTGCTGCCGCCGCGTTCGCCATTGCCTGTGGCGCCGCCTCCAATCCTGACGTCGTCGCCAAGGTGCCGGCCACCCAGTTGTCGGTGACCCGCCTGTCGGACATCCTCGGGAACTCCCAGGCGCCTCTCGACAAGGATGTCGCCCGCTCCGTCGCCGAGCTGTGGGTCAACTATCAGTTGCTGGCTGCGGCCGGCGCAAAGGGTGATTCGCTGTCGGATGCGAAGACGATGGATGAAGCGCTCTGGTCGACCATTCAGCAGATGAAGGTCAAGAAGTTCTACGACACGTACCAGAAGACGTGGGACACGGTCAAGATCGCGTCGGACGAACAGCGCTACAATGACGGCGAGAAGCTGGGCGCGCGGCACATTCTCGTGTTGGCGGCCGACACCGCGCCCGAAGCGCAGCGGGCCGCGGCGCGCAAGAAGGCGGAAGCCATCCGCGCCGAAGCGACGGCGGCCAATTTCGCGAAGCTCGCGGCGGCGCGCACCGAAGAGCCGGGCGGTGGTGAGCGCGGCGGTGAACTGCCGCTCTTCGGCCCGCAGGAGATGGTGCCGGAATTCGAGAAGGCCGTCCGCGACATCAAGCCGGGTGAGATCTCGCCCGTCATCCAGACGTCGTATGGCTACCACGTCATTTATCGCCTGCCGTACAGCGAAGTGCGCGAGAAGTTTGCCCCGCTCGCCGCGCAGCGGAACGGCGCCATCGCCGACAGCATCTACCTCGCCACGGCTGAGAAGAACGCGAAGGTCGAGTTGGTGAGCGGCGCGGCCGTGAAGGCGCAGTCCGTCGCGCGCAGCCCCCTCTCCTTCGGCAAGGACAACGCCGCCATCGCCAAGTACAAGGGTGGCGAGCTGACCGCGTCCGAGTTCTCGGATTGGATCGGTGCCTACGATCCGCGCGCACAGGTCCGTCCGCAGATCATGAGCGCACCCGATTCGCTGGTCGAGAAGTTCATCTATCAGATCGTGCGCAACGAGCTGATGGCGCGCGCCGCCGACAGCACGAAGATGAAGCCCGACTCGGCTGAACTCGGCAATCTGTACCTCAACTACAAGAACGCCGTCTCGCAGACGTGGACCGTGCTCGGCGTTGACCCGACCAAGCTGGCCGACAGCGCGAAGAAGGGCGGCGAGGTGGCGAAGATTGCGGCCGCCCGGATCGAGACCTATCTCGACAAGCTCGTGAAGAACGAAGTGCAGTTCGTCGACGTGCCGTATCCGGTCGCCCGCGCGCTGCAACGGAAGTTCGAGTTCTCGCTGAACGAAGCGGCGCTGGAGAAGGTGGTCGAGCGGGCCAAGACGGTCCGCGCCACCGCCGACTCGCTGCGCGCGAAGGCAGGCCCGGGTGCGCCGCCGCCGACCGGTGCGGCCCCTCCGCAGGCGCCGCCGGCTCCGCCCGTTCAGAAACCCTGATCGCCAACTCGGGTATCTACCCGGATGATGCCTACTCAGCCTCGCACCATGACCGGCGCCGCGATGTTCGCGGCGCCGCTGTCACTTTGCCTCGTCGCCGCGTTCGCGACCTCGGCCGCCGCGCAGGACACGACCACCAAAGTCGTTCCGAAGGACTCGGCCAAGGTGGTCGCGAAAGACTCGGCCAAGGCCGCGGCGACCCTCCCCATCGATGGCATCGCCGCCGTCGTCGGCGATCAGGTCGTGCTCATTTCGGAGGTCACCGCGGAAGCCATTCGCCGCCGTGGGCTGGGATACCCGGTCAAGACCCTGCAGGACCTCATCAAGTTGGAAACCGAGGTGCGTGACAACCTGCTCGAGGCTGAGCTGCTCGTGCAGCGGGCGAAGGAGGCCAAGATCGAGGTCAATGATGCCGAGTTGACCCGATCGGTGGACGAGCAGGAAAAGAAGATCCGGACCGAGTTCAAGACTGAAGTGGAGTTCCGCCAGGCCCTCAAGGAAAACGGCTTCGGATCGTACGATGAGTGGCGGAAGCTGCAGACCGATCTGCTACGCCGCGACAACCTGCAGCGCGACTACATCTCGCAGGCGCGCCGTGACGGCAAGATGACGCAGGTGAACGTCAGCGAAGCCGAGGTCACCGAAGCCTACGAGGCCAACAAGGAGCGACTGCCGCGCAAGGAAGCGCGGGTAGGCCTCAAGCAGATCGTGCTGGCGACCAAGCCGTCCGATGCCTCGAAGGCGAAGGCGCGCAAACTGATCGACTCGCTGCGAACGGAGCTCGAAAAGCATCCCGAAGATTTCGAGTCGATGGCCAAGAAGTTCTCGATGGACCTGAGCAACAAGGACCTGGGCGGCGACCTTGGCTGGAATCGTCGCGGGCGCATGGTGCCGGAGTTCGACCGCATGATGTTCGCGCTCAACCCGGGCGTCATCAGTCCCGTCGTGGAGACGACGTTCGGCTATCACATCATTCGCGTGGATCGCGTGCAGCCGGCCGAAGTCAAGGCGCGGCACATCCTGCTCAGCTGGACGCTCGATTCCACGGACGAGGTCCGGGCCCGTGCGCAGGCCGATTCGATCGCCAATGCGTGGCGGAAAGGGGCGAGCTTCGACTCACTCAGCGTCCGTTTCCATGATCTCGCCGGCGGCGAAGAGAAGACGATTCCCGAGTATCCGCGTGACTCGCTGCCCGAGGTGTACCGGAATGCGATCGAGGGGAAGACGCTCGGGGCCATTCTCGACCCGTTTCCGATCCCCAGCGGCCAGCCGGGGGTGAACAAGTTCGTCATCGCGCAGATCACGTTCCTCGATGAAGCCGGCGAGTACACGTTGCCCGAGATGCGCGAGCGCATTCGCCGGCAGCTCTCCGAAGAGCGCAGCATGCGCCGCTTCATCGACAATCTGAAAAAGCAGACCTACATCTCGGTACGGTACGACCCCGCGAAGGTGAGAGCCGCCGCCGTTCCGTGACGCGTATCGCGGTCACGATCGGAGATCCGCGCGGCATCGGTCCGGAGATCACGCGGAAAGCGTTGGCCGACGCGCGCGTCCGCGCTCTTGCGGCGCAGTGGATCGTCGTCGGGCCAACGGGGACGGAACAGCCAGTGGACGAGTCCGTGGGAGCGTGGATGCCCGCGGGTGATGCGCGTCATGATGCGGCCAGTGCCGGCAAACTCGCCGGGCTGGCCGTCTTGCGTGCGGCCGACTTGGCGCTGGCCGCTTCCGTTGATGGGATCGTGACGGCACCGATCGACAAAGCGGCACTGCTCGCGGGTGGTCATGATTTTCCGGGGCATACCGAGATGCTCGGTGCTCGCGCCGGTGTGGCGACCTCCATGATGCTGGCGTCAGATCGTCTGCGCGTCGTGCTGGCGACGACGCACTTGGCGCTTCGCGACGTGCCGGCGGCAGTGACACGTGATGCGATCGTGCAGGCCGCCGAGACGACGCGTACGGGCTTGCGAGAGGGGTTCGGTATCGACGAGCCGCGCATCGCGTTGTGCGCGCTCAATCCGCATGCCGGTGACGGCGGACGTTTCGGTGATGAGGACGATGTCGTGCTCACGCCCGCAGCCCGCGCGGCCGGCGTCAGTGGTCCGTATCCGGCGGATACCGTGTTCGTGCGAGCCATGCGCGGCGAATTCGACGCCGTCATCGCCCCGTATCATGACGTGGGGATGACGGCGATCAAGGTGGCTTCGTTTGGCGAGGCCGTGAACGTGACGCTGGGTTTGCCGTTCGTGCGGACGTCACCCGACCATGGGACGGCGCTCGATATTGCCGGGCAGGGGATCGCGTCGGCCGAAAGTATGGTGCAGGCGATGCTGCTGGCCGAGCGGCTGATTCAGGCTCGGCTCCATCACCGGGCCCACCACGCCCTGTAAGTGCGGAAGCGCGGCGCCGAGGCGTCGCGCTTCTTGAAAGGGTACGGCAAAGGTTACGGCGAAATCTCTTCTTCTGGGGGCGGCTCGGGGACCGCGTGTTCGTCGGTGTCGCCTCGTCGCTGCGCATACTCGGGTCGGTCACTGTAGCCGTAGCCACCGAAGACCTCGCCGCCTCGCATGTAGTCGTGCCCATAGCCACGACCGATGGGGTACCCTGCTGCCGTGCGCTTCTCCTGGTCTTGCATCGGAGCCTCCGTGAGCGGGTGTGTGAAAACGCTACGCAGATTTCGCAAGTGAGGCAAGCACGGCGGGACGAAAGGTGGGCGAACTCGGGCGGTCGATCGGCGGTCCGTGTCTCGATGCCGTAACGGACGCTGTGAAAAGCACTTACCCGGCGCGCGTCGGGGCGGGGGCCATTGAATACC
>CAZMGX010000270.1:0-7324 GCA_964565915.1 uncultured Gemmatimonas sp. | reverse complement strand
CAGCGCCGAGGAGAGGCCCTGTGCTCCACTGGCCAGGCGCAGCGCCGGTATCAGGAAGACCAGGCGACACACACCGTCGATCTGCTTTTCCCGTTCGCGTACGGACTGTCCGCCATCGCCGTCGACGGCGATGCCCTCCACAACGGCACGTTCGCGCTCATCCATGCGCGCGGGGTGCTGGGAGACGGCACCGTGTTCCACAT
The DNA here is from genome assembly GCA_964565915.1 of uncultured Gemmatimonas sp. GTDB lineage: Bacteria > Gemmatimonadota > Gemmatimonadetes > Gemmatimonadales > Gemmatimonadaceae > Gemmatimonas. The sequence continues at coordinate 7,121 of CAZMGX010000270.1, read as the reverse complement.
TCCCGACGCGGACCCGGCACCGACCCCACTGGCGCTCGGCGAGCGATTCTCCCCGACGCGCGACGCGCACGTCGTGCTCCTCGCGCTGCCGCGCCTGCAGGCGAATGCCAGCAACGTCCTCGATCCCGATACCGCATTCGGCATCACCGTCGCCCCGAGCACACGATATCAGGCCGTCGAGCGCGTCGTACTCGACGAAGCCACCGGCGCCGACCCGCTGCCCGTACGGTTTGCGTGCACCAACCTGCATTTCGTGCTCGACGAAGAGGTCACCGACGATCTCATCGCCATGCCCGTCGCGCGCGTGCGCCGCGATGGACGTGGCCAGTTTCAGCTGGATCTCGACTACATCCCGCCGACACTGCAGATCGCGGCGAGTGAACGATTGCTCGACCTGCTCCGGCGCACCGTCACGTTGCTCGAGGCGAAGGGCAGCGCCCTCGCCGCATCCATGAATCAGGCGCCGTCGGCCGCCATGGGCGGCGGCGCCGCCTACGTCGGCAATGAGCTGGCCACACGCTGGTTGCTGCACGCCGTCCGTTCCGCCGATGCACCGCTGCGTCACTTGTTGCTGACCCGCCGCGCCCATCCCGAGCGGGCCTATCTCGAGCTGTCACGACTGGCCGGGGCCCTCTGCACCTTCTCACTGTCATCGCATCCTCGCGACCTGCCCGCCTACGATCACGACGATCTCACGACGTCGTTCGACGCGCTGGACCGGCAGCTTCGCGCGCATCTCGATGTCGTGATCTCCACCCGAGCCGTGGTCGTGCCCCTGCAGCGCGTGAGCGATGTGTTGCACACCGCCGCCATCACCGACGTCCGGTGCTTCGAGCCAGGCGCCCGCTGGTTCCTCGCCGTGCGGTCGGACGTTGGGGCGGCCGAGTTGATCGATCGGGTGCAGCGTCTCACCAAGACCTGTGCCAGCAAGTTCGTGCTGGAACTCGTGCGTCGCGCATTCAACGGCCTGCCCACCGAGCACGTCCCGTCGCCCCCGTCGGCACTCGCGCCCAAGCCCGACCTGACGTATTTCGAACTGCGCATGACCGGACCGTGCGCACAATCGCTGACCGACGCGCGCGAGATCGGCGCGTACGTGCCGGATGCATTGCCCGGTGCCTACCTCGAAGTCGCCGTCCTCGTTCCGAAGTAACCCCTTCCAAGGACCGTTCCCATGAGTGCTTCGTCGTCCGTCCCTGTGGGACGCCTCGCAAGCGCCCTGCAGGAGTCGATCACGGCGGTCGTACGGCTGCGTGCCGATCGACAGCCCGTCAACGACGCCGCCGCATTTCGCGCGCAGCTCACCCAACTGCTCGCGCGCGCCGAGCAAGCGGCCATCGGCTTCGGTTTCCCACCACAGGATGCGCGACTCGCGATCTTTGCCGTCGTGGCGTACCTCGACGAATCGGTCCTCAACGCGCGGGTCCCCGCACTGGCCGAGTGGTCGCGTCGTCCGTTGCAGGATGACCTCTTCGGTGGGCACATGGGCGGCGAGTGGTTCTTCCAGCACCTCGAGCAGTTGCTCACGCGACCCGACTCGCCCGAACTGGCCGATTTGCTCGAGGTGCACCAGCTGTGCCTCTTGCTGGGCTTTCGCGGCAAGTACGGCGCGGGCGATCGCGGAGAGCTGCACGCGATCGCCTCGCGCGTCGGCGAGCGCCTCGCCCGCATGCGTGGCACGCCCGGTGATCTGGCGCCCGCGTGGCGTCCGCCGAGCGATCGCGTGGACACGCGGGACCCGTGGCTTCGTCGTCTGACCATCGGCGCCATCGCCAGTGCCGTTCTGATGGTCGCCCTCTGGGGTGGCTACTACCTGATGTTGCGCAGTGGCAGTCAGGACATTCGCGCGCTCGCGATTTCCGTTCGTTAACCGCTGATCCTCCACGATCATCATGGCGACCCGCAAGCCTATCACCCGGTGGCTCATCGCCGCTGCGGTCCTGCTCCTCTTCATCGTGGTGATGATCGTCCTCGATCGCACCATGAAGCTCGACGATGTGGCCAAGTGGGTCCTGCGCATCGGCTTCGTGGTGCTTGGCCTGATCGCCGCCGGATCGGTCCTCTGGTATCTGCGCCCGCAGGACGAAGAGCCGGTGCTTGATCCGGGTGACGACATCCTCCTGACGATTGGTGGCGCACGCGCGCGCTTGCCGCGGAAGAGCTTCGCCAGTCGTGCCGTGGTACTGGTGGTGGGTCCCGAGGGCAGCACCAAGACGACGCTGGTTTCACGCTCCGGTGGCGATCCCGAATTGCTGGGCGGTGATCCGCCGGCCAAGGGCAACGAGGCCCCGGTGCCCACGAAGACCGCGAATGTCTGGGCGATGCAGCAGGCCGTCGTCGTCGAGTTGACGGGCAAGCTCCTGACCGACTCCGCGCGGTGGACCAAAGTGGTGCGCGCATTGCGCGCGCCGCGCGTGGCGGCGGCGGTCGGCAAGGGTGAGCCGGACACACGGGCGGCGGTCGTGTGCGTGCCCTGTGATCTGTTCTATTCCGGCAACAATGGGCAGCAGCTGGCGACGCTCGGCGTCTCGTTGCGTCAGCGCCTCGCGGAAGCGGCGCGTGAGCTGGGTTTGGCCATGCCGGTATACGTCGTTTTCACCAAGGCCGATCGTATTCCGCACTTCGAATCGTGGATCAGTCCCTTCACGAAAGACGAACTGCGCGCGCCTCTTGGCGCCACGCTGCCGTTCGACGCGGCGTCCACGACGGCCAACTACGCGGAGCGACTCACGCCGCGAATCGATGCGGCGTTCCGGCAGATCGTCGACAACCTGTCGGCGCGCCGGGTCGATCTGCTGGGTCGCGACACCGTCATCGAACGCCGGTATGCCGCGTACGAACTGCCACGTGAGCTGCGCAAACTCGCGCCGGCCGTGAGTGCGTTCCTTCTCGAGCTGTGTCGCCCGACCCAATTGGGCACGAGTCCGCTGTTGCGCGGGTTCTACTTCGTGGGTGCGCGCCCGGTCGTGGTGACCGACGTGGCGCAAGCGGCGGCGGTGCGTCCCGCAGCCGCGCCTGCCGCGTCCGATGCGACGTCGATCTTCCGGCAGGCCAGCGCCGCGCCAGCGTCACCGATTGCGGCACAGCAGGCGTCATCACGCAAGGTGCCCGAGTGGGTGTTCCTCGATACGCTCCTGCGGCAGGTGGTGCTGGCGGATACCGGCGCGGCGTCGGTGGCGGGCGGTGGTGTGCGCGTACAGACCACGCGTCGCTTGATGTTGGGTGCGGCAATCGCCGCGAGCTTGCTGGTGCTGCTGGGCGCCACCACGTCGTGGATTGGCAATCGCATGATCGCCAATCGGATCGGCGAGGCCGCGCGCGCGGTCGCGGCATTGCCCGATGTGCGCGCGGAAGCGGGCACGATTGCCTTCCCATCGGTTGATGCGCTTCGTCGCCTCGATGCGCTCCGGGCACAACTCGACACCGTCCGCACCTACGTCAAGGACGGCCCGCCGATGCGACTGCGCTTCCTGCTGTGGCAGGGGCCGGCGCTGATCGACGCGGCGCGCCCGGTGTGGTATGAAGGGTTCCGTCGCCAGTTGTTCGCGACGTCCTGGGGCGCGATCGTCGATTCGCTCAAGGCGTTGCCCGAGTTGCCGACGGCGGCAAATGACTACGGCACCACGTACGGGTGGCTCAAGGGGTACCTGATCACGACCAGTGCACCCGAGCGCAGCACGATGGATTTCCTTGCGCCGGTGTTGCTGACCAGTTGGCAGCGTGGACAGCCGACCGATGAAGACGTGACCGCCCTCGCGCGGCGACAATTCGAGTTCTACGCCAGCGAGTTGCCCACCTTCAATCCGTTCCCGAAGCCGGCCGACAATGCGATCGTGACGCAGGGTCGTGAATTCCTCGCGCGGTTTACGGGGGGCGAGCAGATCTATCGCAACATGCTCGACACGGCGAACAAGGCGGTGAAGCCGATCGCCATTCCGCAGGCGCCGGGTATTCTCACCGCGCAGAAGGAGGTCGCCGGCGCGTTCTCCGCGAAGGGCGCCGTGTTCATGGCCGACGCGTTCCGGAATTCCGACCGGTACTTCGAGGGCGAGCAGTGGGTCGTCGGCGATGCGACGGCGTCGAAGGGCATCGATCGGGACGCCGTGATCGCGACGCTGAAGGCGCGGTACCAGGATGACTACGCGAAGGCGTGGCGCGGCGTGATCGGCAGTGCGGTGGTCGCGCGGCCGTCGTCGCTGGCCGACGCCGCAACGAAACTGGAAGCCCTCGGCGGCAACCAGTCGCCCATCCTGCAGGTGCTTCGCATCACCGCCGTGAATACCATCATCGACTCCGCGACGGCGGCCGCCTTCCAGCCGGTGCACGCCGTCACGCCACCCGACATCATCGACAAGTTCGTGTCGGAGAAGAACCAGCCGTATATCGACGGATTGAACATGCTGCAGGCGACGCTGCTGCAGATTGCGGGCATGCCGCAGCCGGGGCCGAACGATACGGCGGCCACCCTGAACATCCGGCAAGCGGCGCAGGCGGCCGGCAACGACGTGAAGAATGCCCGCGTCGCAGAACGGCGCGTTGCGCAGGCGTTCAATCTCACGCCGACGGTCGCACCGTTGGCGAATGCCGTCGACCGACTGCTGCTCGAGCCCATCAAGGGCGCCGAGGATGAGTTGCGCAAGAAACAGGGAATGGCGGTGCCCGAGAAACGCATCGTGGTAGCGCCGCCGGCTCCACCGGTAACTCCGCCGCCGTCGGGAGGTGGGGCTCCGGCGCCAGCCCCCGGTGTTCCCGTGGCGCAGGTGTTGAATGAACAGGGCAGCGCGTTCTGCACCTCCGTGCGCCCGCTCATGTCCAAGTTCCCCTTCAATCCGGACGGCACCGCCGACGCCACCATGGAAGAGGTGACGGCACTGTTCGCGCCCAACGATGGCGCATTGTTCGTCTTCGCGAATGGTCGGCTGAAGCCGTTCCTCGAGGAAAAGGACGGCAAGTGGGCAGGCAAGGCCGCCGATGGCATTGAACTTTCGCCGACGTTTGTCGCGTTCTTCAACCGCGCCGCGGAGGTGTCGCGCGCACTGTTCCCTGATGGCGGCTCGTCACCAAGCATCCGCTGGCTGGCGGAGGCCACGATCACGCCGGAGACGCCGCTGGTGGAACTGCAGTTCGGCACACGGCGCGCGAGCTTCAACAGCGCCACGCCCGCGAACCTCGTATCGTGGCCGCAGGGTCGCGAAGCGCAGCTGGATGTCACGTTCAAGAAGAACAAGCCACTCGTCGTCGCGAAAGGCAGCGGCGATTGGGCGCTGTTCCGCATGGCGCTGCCGGCCAAGTTCGAAGGCACGAAGGGCACGTGGCCGGCGACGGGCAAGGATGCCGTGCCGGTGGTGGTGGAGTTTGCCCCCCAGCGCGGCGGTCAGTATCCCGTGCTGCAGCGTGGGTGGCTGGGCCGGGGGATGACCTGCGTGGCGCAAGTGACGAAGTAGTCAGCGCAGACGGGGCGCAACGTAAAAGAACGGCGTGCCGCGCTCATGCGCGACACGCCGTTCTGCTACTACGCGCAGGCCACTACGCCTTCAGGATGCCTATGACCTTGTCATACGTGGTCTTCTCCCTCGTGTGCGACACGGCAAACGTATTCACCAGCGAGTTCACCCACGGATCACCGACACTGCGGATCTCAAAGCCGGTATCCTTGATGTACTGCGCGCCCCACGGCTTCAGGTTGTCCAGGAACCGCACGCCGTTCTGGAACTGCTCCGACGTGATCTGCGCGCCGCTGTTGAACATCGTGAGGTAGCGCATCTTGTCGCCGCAGATGCCCGTGTTGAGCGTCAGCACCGCAATCAGCGGCAGGTTCAGCGCGTACGACCGATACCAGTCCGCGAAGGCAAACGGCCGACGGTGCAGCGCATCGGCGCCCGCCGAGTTCTCGTAGTGAACGCGCGCCTCGGCGCAGAACTTGTTGAAGCGAATCGTCTCGGCCAACCGCCAGATGAACTTTACCAGCAGTTCCACGCCGGAGATCACCAGGTTCACGATACCGCCCGCGCCAAATGCGGTCGCGTCCATCGCCAGCGCACCGGCGCCCTTCAGCATGTCGTACAAGCCACTGAACACGGCCGCAGTCATCGAGCGATTGATCGAGTCCACCACTGTGGCCGGATGCCCCTGATTGATCTCGACGTTCCGGCCTTCCTTCCACGTCTTGAACTTCGTGTAGGTCGCGTCCAGCGTCGTGGCCGTCGACTTCACCAGGTCGAAGCCGGAGCTGACATACGGAGCGGCTTTCGCTGCCACCTGCCCGACGATCGCCTTGATGAGCGCCTTGATCGTCCCCGCCGCGTCCTCGATCGTCCCGAACTTCGCCTGCAGCAGCGCCTTGATCTTCTCCACGAACGAATCGAACAGCGCCTGCAACTTCACCCGAATCGCCTCGAGCGTCGGGTTGGTCATCTTGCTGGGGGCGCTGGTGGTCGCGAGCAGACTCGCCGTCGTGACCGTGACCGGCGGTGGCGTCAAGTCAATGCTCGGTGCCTGGCCCTGCGGCAAATGCACATTCTTCACAGCCACCTGCTTGACGAGCCGACCTTCCGCCTTGTCAAGCGCGCCGTCGATCTTCCCCTGGAACTTCGAATGCGCACCCTGAACTTTGCCGAAGGCGTCCTTGGCGTCGTCACTCGCACCACCGACGTCGAGCGCCTGACCGGCCAGATCCAGTCCGCCCTCCAGCAGCATCTTGAACAACCCCGGCGTGACGTTCAGGCGACGGAACAGGTACAGCACCCCGAGTCGCGCGTTGATCAGCTCTTCATGCATGTAGTCGGGCGCCGTGCCGCGACTGAAAGCGGTCTCCTCGTCGGCGCCGCCGATCAGCATCGCGAGCTTCTCCATCGCGCGGCTGGAGTTTCGCTTCGACTTCAGCCACGCGTTACCGGTGCCTTGGGTGGCCTTCCAGGCATCGAACGCCGCCTCCAAAGCCTTTTTCGCCTGCGCCTTGGCCGTTCCGCTGGCGCCCTCGTAAATCTCGAATGCTGCGCCAATCGCCTTGAGTTCGTCGCTGCGTCCGGTGGTGAAGACGGCGTTCGTGTCCTTCTTCCACTGCTGGAAGGTGATGTCCGGCATCTGAGGGTTTCGGTGGAGGTGACGGCCAGGTCGGCGAC
>CAZMGX010000269.1:0-7329 GCA_964565915.1 uncultured Gemmatimonas sp. | reverse complement strand
GATGTGGGTGTGCTCTGGTACCCACAGCGATTCGAAGCCGCGTTCCTCGAGCACCACGTCAATGCCGTGCCGCGCCTTGATGAGCGCCAGCGAATCGCTGATGACGGTGAGTGTGGTGAGGCCCAGGAAGTCCATCTTGAGCATGCCGGCCTTTTCCAGCGCCGTCATGTCGTACTGCGTGACGATCACGCGTTCGTCGTCGCCCGCACCGGAGCCTTTCGATGCCTGCGTGCAGATCGGCACGAATTCGTCCAGCGGGCCCGGCGCGATGACGACGCCGGCCGCGTGCACGCCCGTGTGTCGCGACAGCCCTTCCAGCGATATCGCGAAGTCGAGCAACTGCCGGTAGCGCGGATCGTCCTGATAGAACTTCTTGACCTCGGGCACCTGCTCGATCGCCTGCTTCACCGTCAGCGACATGTTCGGCGCGTTCGGAATCAGCTTGGCGAGGGCGTCCGTCTCGGCGGGGGTGAAACCCAGCGTCCGCCCGACGTCCTTGACGGCGGCGCGCGACTTCATGGTCCCGAAGGTGACGATCTGCCCGACCGATTCCTTGCCGTACTTCTGCCGCACGTACTCGATGACTTCGCCGCGGCGCTCGAAACAGAAGTCGACGTCGACGTCGGGCATCGACACGCGCTCCGGATTCAGGAAGCGCTCAAAGAGCAGGTCGAACTCCAGCGGGCAGACGTCGGTGATGCGCAGGGCATACGAGACGAGTGAGCCGGCGGCCGACCCGCGACCGGGACCCACCGGGATGCCGAGATCCCGCGCCGCACGGATGAAGTCGGCGGTGATCAGGAAGTAGCCGGCGTAGCCGGTCTTCGTGATGACCCCCAGCTCATACTCCAGTCGCTCCTTCACCTCGTCGCGGAACGGATCCCCGTAGCGCATCTTCGCGCCGTCGGTCGCCAGCTGCACGAGCAGTTCGTTCTCGGTCGCCACGCCGTCGGGCAACGGGAACGACGGCACGTGGTACTGCTTCTTGAACTGCACATCGACCGACTCGGCGATGGCGAGCGTGTTGGTGAGGACGTCTTCGCGGCCGGGAAAAAACGGGCGGATCTCGTCGGCATTCTTGAAGTAAAGGCCGTCGTCGTAGCGCATCCGATCGCGATCATTGCGATCCTTGCCCAGCCCGATGCACAACAGCACGTCGTGTGCGTCGTGGTCTTCATGACGCAGGAAATGCGCGTCGTTCGTCGCCACCACGGGAAGCCCAAGGTCATCGGCCAGTGAAAGCACCTTGGCGTTCAGCGTGGCCTGACCCTCGCTGCGGTGGGCCTGGACCTCGAGGTAGTAGCGATCGCGGAAGAGTTCGGCGTACCACGCGGCGGCTTCGCGGGCCTGATCCATGCGGTCGTCCATCAGGTGGGAAGCGACTTCGCCGGCCAGACAGGCGGACGAGACGATCAACCCTTCGCTGTGCGCCGCCAACAACTCGCGATCGATCCGCGGCTTCGTATAGAAGCCTTCGGTGTATCCCAGGGACGACAGCTTGACGAGATTGCGGTATCCCTGCAGGTCACGGGCCAGCAGCACGAGGTGATAGTATGGCTTGACCCCGGGGCCGGGGCGCCCGCGGGTGCGCCGATCACCTGGGGCGACGTACGCTTCCATCCCGAGAATCGGCTTGACGCCGGCTTTTCGGGCCAGTTCCTGGAATTCCCAGGCGGCGTGCATGTTACCGTGATCTGTAATCGCCAGCGCGGGCTGCTCGTACAGCTGCGCGCGCTTGATCAGATCATCGATACGATTCGCGCCGTCGAGGAGCGAATACTCGGAGTGGCAATGCAGGTGGACGAACGACATGGACCGCAAAAGATAGCCGCCTTGACCAGAGAACAGCAGACCTTGCGATTGGAGGGCCCAGCACCGCGTACCCCCGAGCGACCACGCCGCGGTGTGCTGTCGTGGCGCTTGCTGCGCCGGTTGACGGGCGGCGCCACGGTGTTGCTTGCGGCGCTGTTGGGCCTGACGCCGACCGGCTGCTACATCTCGCGCGCGGCGTACGAAGAGGCGCGGATCCTGTCGCGACGCCAGCCCATCGATCGCCTGCTGGTCGATTCGGGCCGCAGCCGGTCGCGGTCGGTCACGACGATGGACACGCCAGACGTGGATGGGCCGACGTTGGACAAGCTGCGCCTCGTGTCGCAGGCGCGCGCGTTTGCGATGGACTCCCTCGGGCTGGACGCGGGCGAGAGTTTCACGCAATACAGTCGTCTTGATCGCGACACTCTCGTGCTGGTGCTCTCCGCCGCCTACCGCGATCGCCTGGAACGGAAGACGTGGTGGTTCCCGGTGGTCGGGACGTTCCCCTATAAGGGGTTCTTCGATTTCGACGAGGCGAAGCGCACGGGCGAACGGCTCACGAAGGAGGGGTTCGATGTCACCCTCGGGCCGTCATCCGCGTTCAGCACGCTCGGGTGGTTCAACGATCCGCTGGTGAGCACGACCGTGAAGGCGGATTCGGTGACCCTGGTGAATACGGTCATCCACGAGCTGCTGCACAACACGTTCTTTGCCAAGGGACGGGTGTCGTTCAACGAGTCCTTCGCCACGTTCGTCGGCGGGCGCGGCGCGGAAGCATTCTTCCGGGCGCGCGGCGATTCCGTCCTGTGGCGGCGCGCGCAGGACGACTGGCAGGATGACCTGCTGCTTGGCGCATTCTGGGAGCGCGTGTCGCACGAGATCGACTCGGCGTTCACGGCCCTTCCCGACAGTGCGCGCGACGCGCGCATCGCGGCGCGCGATTCGATCTACGCCGCCGCGCGCATCCGGTTGGTCGATAGCGTCGGCCCGCAGTTGCGGGGGTATCCCGACGGCTGGGCCTCTCGCGTGACGCTGAACAACGCCGTGCTGCTTTCGCGCCGCGTGTATGCCGAGGACCTGGCGGGTTTCGACGCCGTGTTCGCGGCGGAAGGTGGCAATCTGCGGCGCGCGATCGCCACCATCATCGCGCGCGAACGCGAACGGGAGCAATAAAGGGAGCGCGCCGCCCGAATACGGTCCGTTCGGGCGGCCGACGGAAGCGTCAGGGTGTTTTCGGCTCCGGCAACAGCACGAAGCGCGCGCGATTTGCGTCGTCGAGATACTTCCGTGCCGCCACGGACAGCTTGTCGGCGGTCAGGCCGGCGATGAGCGCGTCGTCAGCGTAGACCGAGCGCACGTCCTCGCCATTGTCGAGACGCGCCTGCAGCACACCGACCCACCAGTTGTTCTGCTTGCGGGCGACTTCGAGTTCCCGGCGCTGTTGTTCGCGTACCCGCTCCACTTCGGCCGCCGTCGGCGGCACGCGGCGGAGTGAATCCAGTTCCTGCAGCACGGCGGCGTACATCGTGTCGGCCTTCTCGGGCGCGGAGCCATACGAGATCACCACCTGCCACTCCTGTCGCGGTCGACGGGAGAATCCCGTATTGACGCTCACCGAATACGTGCCCCCGAGCGACTCGCGCAGCCGATCGAGCAGGCGCATCTCCAGCACTTCGCCGACGGCCGAGAGCAGGTACGACTGTTCGCGGCTCCAGCTGTCGGTGCCGGCGATGAGCAGCGCCGTCTGACTTTGCGGCGCGAGTCCCTTGCGGACCGTCTTGTCGATCTTGCCGCTGAACAGCTTCGGCCCCACATCGCGGAACGTTTCGGTGCGTCCGGCCGCGGGGAGGGACGCAATCCACTGTTCGACGAGCGGCTTCAGGACGGCCAGATCCACGTTCCCGACGAAGAGGAACGAAAAATCCCCCGCGTCGCCGAAGCGATCCTTGTAGATCGCCGTCATCTGTGCGAGGTCGAGTTCCTTGAGCATCTCCAGCGACAGCGGGCGCACCCGCGGGTGACCGCCAGCCAGCGTGACCTGCACCGTGTCACTGAAGACCGCGGCGGGATTGGCGTCCTTGTTGCGCAACACTGCATCGAACTGCTGCAGCAACGCCTTCATAGCCGACGTGTCGGCACGCGGCGCGGTCATTCGCAGCCAGATCAGCTGCATCAACGTCTCGAGATCCTTCGGGGACGCGCGCCCGCTCAGTCCCTCGTTGAGATCACCGATGAACGGGGTGACGGAGGCCACCTTGCCCGTGAGCTTCTTGTTGAGGTCTATCAGGGAGAACGCGCCGACGCCGCCGTTCTGCAGTGCGGTCGTCGTCAGCGCCCCGCGAAACGCGTCCGCATCGGAGAGCAGACTGATGCCTCCGGGACTCCAGGCCGACATCAGGACCTGATCCGCATTGAAGTCGGTCGGCTTGACGTAGACCTTGATGCCGTTGGACAGCGTCCATTGCGTCAGGCCAATGCTGTCGATCTTTTGTTCGGCGACGATGCGGCCAGCGGTGGGCGCCGTCGTCACCAGTGCGCCTTCGGCCACGGTCTCCGTCCACGGGGCGATTGTCGACGCCAACACCTTGCCGAAGACACTGCGCACCTCGGCCTCCGTCGGGACGGCCAACCCGTCCTTCTTCGGCATGGTCACCGTGACCACGCGATTGGCCGCACCGCTGCGCGACTGACCGAGCGCGTTGACTTCGGCCAGTGTCAGCGACGGCAGGAGTTTCTGCGCAGCGGCATACTCGAAGGCGATGCCGGGGATGCCGTCGTTCGACAAGAAGTTGTCGATGTACTCGCCGACGAACGAGGCGGACGGGGTCTTGTCCCGTTCGGTGTACGCCCGCTCAAACGCCCGCAACAGGTTGGTGCGGCCGCGATCCAGTTCGCTCTGCAGAAAGCCGTGGCGCTGCACGCGTTCGGCTTCGGTGAGCACGAGCTGCAAGGATTCGAGCAGCTTGCCTTCCTTGGCGCCGGCATCGAGCGAGTAGTAATCGCTGCCGCGCACGAAGTTGCCGCCGCCGGCACCGGCGCCCAGAAACGGTGCGTCGGGTTTCTGGGCCAGTTCACTGAAGCGCTGGTTGAGCATGCTGTTGTACAGGCGCTTCATCAGCAACTCGCGCAGGTCGCCCACGGTGCGCGAGCCGCTCGGGGGCAGCTTCCACAGCACGCCAACAGACGACGAGGTGAGCTCCGGATCGGTCGCGATCGTGACGAGCGTCGAATCATGCTTCGGTACGGTGGCGACCGTGCGCGGACGCACTGTCGTACGCTTCGGAATTGGTCCGAACGTGGCACGAATCAGCGCTTCGAGGCGCGCCGGATCCGCGTCGCCCACGGCAATGACGGCCATCAGGTCGGGCCGGTACCAGTCGCGCCAGAACCGCTTGAGGGGCGCCGGATTGGCCTTTTCAAGGATCTCCGGCAATCCGATCGGGAGGCGCTCGGCGTACCGTGAGCCGCGGAAGATCACCGGAAATTGCTGATCGCGGACTCGCTCGCCTGCTCCCAGCCCGTTGCGCCACTCAGCGAGCACGACCCCTCGCTCCGCCACCACGTCGGCGGAGTCGAACAGGATGCCCGTCGCCACGTCACCGAGGAATCGGAAGCTCTTTTCCAGAATGCCCGCGCTGTCGGTCGGGACGGGCAGGATGTAGATCGTTTCGTCGAAGCCGGTCGACGCGTTGAGGTCCGCCCCGAATCGCACGCCGATCGATTCGAGATACTTCACGATGTCATTCTTGGCGAAGTTCTTCGTGCCGTTGAATGCCATGTGCTCGAGGAAGTGCGCGAGGCCGCGCTGATCCGCATCTTCGAGGATGGAGCCGGCGTTTACCACCAGTCGCAGCTCGGCGCGCTGCTCCGGTTTGGCGTTGCGCCGCACGTAATAGCGCAGGCCGTTGGCGAGCGTGCCGATGCGGACGGCCGGGTCGACGGGCAGTCGTGCGTCGAGGCGGAACGAGTCGACCGGTGCTTTGGCGGCGGTTCTCGCGGGGGCCTTCGCCGTGGCACTTTGCGACGAGGCCGGCGCGGCGAGGAGGGCGGCCGCCACGGAAGCCGCACACGGAAGGAAGAAGCGCATTGACGTCAGGGGCATGGGAGGGGCTGCGACCAGCGCACGCCGAAAAGTGCCGCGTTTGCGGGAAGAGCGGAACTGCCTGACGCCAATCGCCCCGCAGGGGGACGAAGGGCCTCGGGACGCGAATCGTCCCGTGATGCGCGTTCGACGAACTCCGTCGTTCGCACGGGGCAAATTCGCGTCAGGCAGTCTCCCTCAACTGGCCCCACCGAATCGACCGCGCAGCAGCGACCGCAAGTCGATCACCGGTTCGCCGCGTGGTTCGGGCAGAGCGGGCGGCATGTTGTCGCCGATCGTGACGCGCTGCATGGTGGCGCGGACGCCGGGGTCGAGGAATCGCGACAGTTGTCCGTAGGAGAAGTCGGCGCTGGTGCGTGACGGATAACTGTGCAGGGGATACGTGACGTACAGCTGGTCGCGGGCGCGAGTCATCGCGACGTAGAGCAGGCGGCGCTCCTCTTCGACTTCGTCGTCCTTGTCTGCGGTGCGCGCCATCGGGAAGATGCCGTCGGCCGCCCAGATGACGAACACGGCGTCCCACTCCTTGCCCTTCGCCGAGTGCACGGTGGAGAGGATGAGTGCGTCGGATTCGTCGTCGCCGCCGACGGCGAGGTCCTGGGTGTTGGCCGGTGGTTCGAGCGCGAGCGCCGCCAGAAACGCGGAGCGATCCGGGTAGCCCGCGGCGATCACTTCCAGTTGATCGAGGTCGGCCAGTCGTGGCGGCGCGTCGTCGTAGGTCGCCTTCAGTATCGGATCGTACATCTGCCGGACCAGACGAATGGCCTCGGCCGGCGCCTGCACGTTCACCCGGCGCATGCCGTCCAGCAGCGCGGCGAGCGCACTCAGTGCGGGGCGCGCGCGAGCCGGCGCTCGCACGGCGCCGATGGCCATGGGCGCCCAGCCGTGCTCGCTCAGCAGTGTGACGGCGGCGCGTGCGGTCGCATCGCCCACCCCTGGCAGCAGGCGCAGTAGTCGATACCAGCTGACTTCGTCACGCGGATTCTCGAGCACCCGCAGGAAGGCCAGCATGTCCTTGATGTGCGCCGCTTCGAGGAACTTGAGGCCGCCCCATTTTTCGTAGGGGATGCGCCGGTTGGCCAGTTCGATCTCGAGATCGGCGGAGAGATAACCGGCGCGGAACAGCACGGCCATTTCGCGGAGCGGGATGCCTTCGTCGTGCAGTTGGAGGATGCGGTCGACGACGAAGCGGGTCTGTTCGTGTTCGTCGCGCACGGTGACCAGCCAGGGCGCCTCGCCGCCGGTGCGTTCGGTCCACAGCTGCTTGGAGTAGCGCTCGCGACTGCGGGAAATCATCGCGTTGGTGGTCTCGATGCTCCGCGCGAACTTCTCGTAGTGTCCATCGGTCCACTGCCGGCTTTGTCAGGCCTGGCAGATCCTCTGGGTCTGGCCCTCGCGGGCGGCCTGCTCCTCCT
>CAZMGX010000268.1:0-7338 GCA_964565915.1 uncultured Gemmatimonas sp. | reverse complement strand
TGCGAACTCGCCGTATCCGTAAGGCATGGGTCCGGCCCATCGCTCCCGTGACACATACGCGACGTCTGGTGCACGTACGGTGTCGGGGTTTCGTGCCAACGTGAAGCCCGGGTCACCCGTGAGGACACGTCCTCTCGTCTGCTCGGCACCGCGCGATTCGCGATCGCGGGTCAGATAGTTGCTGATGGCCACGACCACGCGCGCGGCGTACTCACCGTGAAACATGCCTGGGGGCTCCCGCACCACGAGTCGCCCACGCACCAGTTCGGTGCGTTTGTTTTCTGGCTCCGGATACGTGAGCAGTTCTTCTGCGGTCATGAGGGCTGGCGGTGCGGTCACGCGCGAAATCCTCGACAACTCAGTGGAGGTCATGCCGTCACGATACGGTGAACCGTCAGCGCATCGTCACCGGGACGCGCCCTGAAGGTACGTCGTGCAGCATGCCGAGTCTACTCGGCGGCGAAGCGTTTCGATTGGTAGAGCACCTGCGAGCGGGAGTTCCCGTTCCGCCGTTGCATTTCTCCGCTGCCGACGCATTGACGGTCAGTACTAGACGCAGGCGATATCGGTCTGCGCGAAATCGGTGCCTTTGAAAAGCAGTGGGCGCCCGATCGTCACGGCCCCGCCGTAGAGGAGATCGCTTCGACAAGCGTTGGCGCGGCGATCATGCGCACCGCCGCGGCACTGATGGCCGAGATTGGCGCGGTCGACTCCGGCTCGTCGAGCAGGATCGCGAGTAATGCCGACGTATCGATGATCACGCGCGTTTAGCCCGGCAGACCGTTGGCATCGTAGCCAAGGATCTCGTCGGCACTTCGTCTGTCGCGATCGGGGAGCGTGCGCACGAACGCTTGAATGTCCGCCACCTGCGCCCGCAGTTGTTCGTGAACGAGTTCCGTGGGAGGCGCCGCATCGCCGATGAGGTACACGTGCTCGCCGTGGTGGGCTGCGGAGGCGGTGTACCGCGGTGCGCCTTCGGCGACGCGCAGCGATTTGGGCACGGCGGTGCGCGCCGTTCCGCGCGCACCGCGTCCTACAGGAGCTGTGTCAGCGTACGACCCGTTTGTCGTGCGAGGTCTTTCGCCTCATCCAGCAGGTCGTCGGGAAGTCGGACCGTAGTACGTGCATATGTCAGCAGTATGTCACTGACATATTGATCTCAACTACACCGCTTTCTCCAGCTCCGCCAAAAGACATTCGGTACTTGATCCGAACTGGCCGAGGAGTTGGCCGACGGTACCCCCCGCCATGCCTGCGAGCACGTACAGCAGGTGCAAGCCATTCACCTGGTCTCGACGACGCGTCGCGGCGAGCGCTACCGCGGCCTCGACAAGAGCCTGAGAACCGGGATGCAACGGCAGCGACGTTCGCGGGTCGCGTTCCGGTCCCGAACGCACGCGCGCTTCCAGCGATGCATGGAATCGCTCCCGATCCAACCCCTTCGATGCCGTGAAGTACAACACGGGCAGGCCGCCGACGCGGAACAGGCCGAACAGCAGATGTTCCGGCAGTACTTCGGCCGCACCATTCGCGAAGGCGTCGTCTGCCGCCAGGTCGAGTGCTTCCTGCAGCTTCGCCGCGATCGTGGGCGCCGGCAGCGGAGTGGCATCGCGCTCGGCGCGGATCGCATCGGCATCGAGGCCGCACAACTCGACGATGCGTCGGTAGGCAGGGCCGTGCGACCCGTCCAGCCACATCGTGCGCGCCATGTCGCGCGCAGTGCCGTTGGAGTTGCCCTCGTGAATATCGAGATCCGCACCGGCGCGTACGAGACACTCCACCACCGATGTCCAGCCGTTGCCGACCGCGATGTTGACGAGTGGTGTACCGAACGCGCGGCAGTTCACGTCGAGTCCCTGCGCGAGCAGATACTCCATGACGGCCGTTCGCCCGTTGAGCGCGGCCACCCAGAGCGCCTCATACAGGATCTCCTCGTCACTCGGGTCGGGTAGCACCGGGATTGAGAAGCTGCCCATCGCGTCCAGCGGAGGTCGCTGCAATCGCGCGGCAGCCGTGGGCTTACCGTTGCGATTGATGAATGTTCGAACGCGCGATACGTCGCCGAGTCCGGCGTAGACCCAAAGGGCGTGGCGTGGCCTGATGTGTTCGGCGAGCACGTCAACCGCGTCGCCATTCCACCAGCGCAACAACGCATGCTCAAGCACCGGTATGCCACTCGCCGCTACCCAGTTCGGATCGGCGCCGCGCGCCAATAGCGCGCGCACATCATCAGCGCGTTTCGGCCGACGATTGTACCAGCACATGTTGAGCGCGCGCTGCACGTCGAGTCCCTGCCCTGCCAGCCACTCCAGTATCGGCCGCATGGCCTCGCGGCCACGTCGCACCTCCCAATCAAAGACCGCGTTCAACAGCGTCGCGCTGGTTGAGCTGTCGGTGCCCGTCGGACGCAGCAGTTCGGGATGGTCACGTACAAGTGCCTGCAGCGCCGTGAGGTCGGCGTTGCTGATCGCGGTGTTCGCACGCTGAAACGGATCGACGCCCCATTCGTACTCCGGCCCTCGCTTGCGTCGAGGGTTGGTGTGTTCACGGCCGGTCCGTTCGACCAGCACCTCCCAACTTGGACAACTCATGCTGCGCGCGATGGCCAAACGCGCCTCCAGCTCGGTGGCGTCCTGGGTGTACACCTCCTCCACCGACAGGCCGTAGAAGCGCGGCACATACGCGGCCAGCAAACGCCCGGCCCACGCTCGTCGATTTCGATTCGCGGTAATCATCACGCGAGACTGCTGCTCGTAGAACTCGAGCTGATGCAGCGTGGGATAGCTGTCGCATTGTCGTGCGATGCCCGCATGGTACTGCACCAAACGGGGCCAACTGGCAAATCCGTATTCGCGCGCGACCACGCGTTGTGCATCGGCCAATTGCACGCGGGCGACGTCGAGTGCGGCGTCGTGCACGCGGGCGCGCGCGAGCGCATCGGGATCACCGAGCCGCAGCTTTCGGAGGAGCGCTTTGGCTTCCTTCCGATCAAACTCGAGACTGGGGCGCGGCGGGAGCGGGCGGATTGCGGACATGACTCCTCCTTTCGTGAGGGCCCGCGTCCGCGTGGTGGGCCGAAAAGAGGGTGCTGCTCAAAGGGATACCACGACACACATCGGACGGGACACTCCCTTCCCGCGGACCGGATGCGCTCCGACGGCGCATCCGGAACCTCGTGCGGACGCGGCGCGTCGTCAAGCACTGGCCGCGCCGAACCAGTGCACGTCGACACGCCGCGATCCGATCATCGTCGCGGGGTCAGCGCCCCCGCTTGCGAAGGCTCGTCTTCGCCACGTACGCACCGACCGCCACCCCCTGCAGCAACCCGACATCCGTGGCATGACGGAAGTGATAGCCCACGAACACGCGCGAGTCCGCGTTTTCCCGCGCGGCTTCCGCCACGCCGTCAAACCGACGGACGGCACCAGGCAGTGAGGCACTGATCGTGGAGAACGACCGGATACGTCCGTCCACGACGGATTCGATCACAGCGGCCGCTGCCCCACCAGCCGCGGCGTGCGCACTGGGATAGTCGGGGACCGGGGGCGTGGGAAACACCAGCACCTGCCAGTTGGCCGCCGGCGTGGTATTGGCGTTGCCATCCGTTCCCGCCCGCTCGACGGCCGTCACCGGACGCCAGAAGTTGTAGTGGTACTTGGACTCGAGGTTCGTGGCGTACACGTCGAACTGACCGATCTGCAGCAACGCAAACAACCGCGCCGTTTCGTGCGCGTCGAGTCGTTCCTGTTCGGCGATTGTGCGCGCAATGCGATTCCATCCGGCCGGCGAACTCTCCGCCCAGAACTTCGCAATCTCGGTTTGGCGTGCGCTGCGGCCGCTGCATCCATCGCAACCCAGTCGCTTCACTTCCTCGAAATCGCGTGCCTACCAGCGGGTGCGTACCGCCGCACTGTTGTTCGCCGCGAGGTACGGGCGCGGTGCGCGAAACTGCGACGTGCTGCGCACCGAAAACGGCGCTACGCTCGATCCCCACACCGAACCGTCGGCAAAGCCGCCCGTGCCGAAAAAGTCGAATCCCGGCGTGTTGAACGGAAAGGTGAACTGATAGTCGCCGGCGGCATTCCCCGGCGTGTACGGCGCGACCCCACCTCCGGCCGTGCCATCGGCTGCACGCCGTGCCAGGATCGCAGCGGCCGCGCGCTGGCCAACCGCGACGCCATCCGCGACGCCCGGGCCTGCCGCCAATGCAGCCATCGCGCCCGTATACCACGCGTCCGTCGC
The DNA here is from genome assembly GCA_964565915.1 of uncultured Gemmatimonas sp. Taxonomy (GTDB): domain Bacteria; phylum Gemmatimonadota; class Gemmatimonadetes; order Gemmatimonadales; family Gemmatimonadaceae; genus Gemmatimonas. The sequence continues at coordinate 3,096 of CAZMGX010000268.1, read as the reverse complement.
GGCCGCCGCATCGGGCGCGCCCCCTTTGATCGCATCACGCGCCGCAGTCAGGACCGCGGCCGCGCGGTTGGCGTCACGGTCGACCGGACCGGTGTCGGCATAGCGTTCGTACTCGGGATCGACGGCATTCAGCGCATCGTGCATGGCCACGTTCGCGATGGCGTAGAGACGCGCCTCGACGAAGGGCGCCAACGGGGCCCCCGGCGGGACCAGCAACGGGGCGGCGGCGACGGCCTGCGCGTTTCCGGCCATCACCGCATCGACCACCGCCGCGTCCTGCGATGACCGCCACGCCCGCGTGCCGACGGCCGCATCGGAGGGCGAGGTGGGCGAAGTGGGAGAGAACGCCGCGTTCTCTGGCCCACTACACGCAGTGGAAGCGACCAACAGAAGCATTTGGAGACCCAGCCACCGGCGACGAGACATTGGAACTCCTGGTCAGGAACGAGGGAAGGTGACCTCCGTGTACTCTGACCATGGGCGTAGGCCGTCTGCAGACTGTCTGCAGGGCACGAACAGCAGGTGCTCGACACCGCGACAGCCGTGGTCGGCGGAACGCATGCGTCCGATCCGCTATGATGACCGCCGGCGTTGCGCGCCGGCGTCGGCACACTCTTCGCTCAGCGCGCGACCGGCAACTCGCCCGTGATGCGACGCGTATCTTCCTGATGTGTCTCGCTGCGCTCGTCGGCGGGAATGATGCCAGCGTCGTTCAGCATGAGCCCGACCGCATCGGGAATCATGGCCGGCCACAGGACAATGCCCGCGAGGCGCACGATCGGACGCGGCGCGCGCTCCGTACTGGCATAGCGCCGCCGCGCCCACACTTCGTAGATCATCGTGATCACGCCGCCCATCACGGCGAAGAAGACCCACGTGGCTGCGACCTCACGCCACGGTAAGTCGAAGAGCATCCAGAGCAGCGCACCATAGCTGAGGGCCATGCCCATGATGCCCATCCCGCGCCGCAGCGCCGCGTTGAGCACGACACACGCGGTGGTCCACAGCAGGATGCCGAACAACACGATCGCCCACATCACGTTGATGTAGTACAGCGTCATCGGAGCCTTCCGGACCTGAGGGGCAGTTCTGTCGCGCGGGAGGGAGAGCGCGAGGGTTGCGGCGCTTCGCCGCATTATCGAGTCTGCATCCCGGGCCTCGTTTCCGCCAGCGACGCGCCTTGCGCGAATGTCGCACACCGCCGTGAGAATTCAACGAACACGAGCACGTAACCCGGATGTACGGCCACTGGCTCAGCGGTCCCGCGCGGGGCTCGCAATCAGCGCGAGGGTCGCCGCAATGATGGGATCGCCAGACGAGCCGGACGTCATGGGCACGTACACGTCGGGCGCGATTCCCCGCCCTTCGATCGGTTGCCCGTCAGGTAGCGTCGCATACCACCGGGACACACTGACCGTCCATCCGGGCGCATACGCCACCTCTTCCGGATTGGCCGTACCGCCGCCCGTCGTATCTCCCACCAGAGTCGTGCGCGGCGCCACGCGCATCGCCGCCACGAAACTCTCGTTCGAACTGAAGACGCTGCGCCCGATCAGGACATACACGCGCCCGCGAAACGTCCACGGTCCGCGTGGTGTCACGATGCGCGATGACAGGCGCCCCAGATCGTTGTATCCCGGTCCGGTCCGATACCGGTACTGCTCAGACATCGTTGGCGTCTCGACGAAGCGTCCGGCAAAGGCCAGGGCCAACTGGTCGTTGCCGCCACCATTCATGCGAACGTCGACGATCAACACCGAGTCCGACCGGAACGGTTCAAGGATCGCATCCAGATCGCTGACGGCGAACTGCGCCGAGTTCCACGACCCGATCGCGATGTAGGGGACACCGCCGATGCGCGCGGAGCCGAGGTTGGGGCGGCGCTGCACGTACTGGGACTGGGACGTCGTGAGCAGCCAGCGATCGCGATCGAAATTGGAGGCGTGTGTCGATCGGAACGTCGGGATCATCACGCCGTTCGGACCGCGCAGTGACACGTGCACGTCGCGCAGCGGCGCGAGCATCTCCACGAGGATCGGATTCAGGGCGGTGGTCGACGTCGCGGCACTCGCGCGATCGCGATACTGCTGCTTTGCCGCTGCCCAGTCGACCCCCTTCAACCCGAAGTAGGGGTAGGTGCGATCGAAGGATGACCACACCCGATCGAACGACTCGGCGGGTGTCGACGGGATGGGCGCCGTGCTCGCGCTGGCACATGCGGTCAGCAGCAGCGTGGCGACGAGGCGCCGACGACCCACGGGCACGGTGCGCCTCGCGGTCACGGCCGAATCTTCCGCTGTTGCCGGAATGCCTCCATCCTTCGCACCAGCTCGGCATTCGTGACAGGCTGCCACTTGTGCGGCTTCTTGGGACGTTCGTATTCGTGCGTGAAGTTGGCCTGCATACGAAACCTCGACTGAAGGGCGGATCGATCCGGCGCGTGACGTCCGCCGGTTATTCGCGGTGCGCCGACCTCGTCTGCCAGCCCGCGGCGACCGCTCGTCAACCTCTCTCCATGAATAGCATAACGAGCCCGGTCGAGGTTCACAGGGTCGCGGCACGCGCGTCGGGGATTCTCCCTCGATTGCTCCTCCTGAACCCCCACTGACCCGGGGCACCCAACCTCGTACGTTGGCTCATTGGAGTGTCGTCAGGGCGCTTCATCATCCGTGCCCAGAGGTTCGCGATGTCTCCCAGGTCGCACACAGGAGTCCAGGGGCACGGCCCCTCTCATGGGAACGCGTCCACCGCGGTGCCGTCGCCACCCACGGAGGGGAGCGAGGCCGTGCTTTTCCACGCGCGTGGCCTTCGCAAGGTGTATTCATCCGGCGAGGTCGAGGTCGTGGCGTTGCATGATGTCGATCTCGACCTTGTCAGCGGCGAATTGGTCGTGATGCTGGGACCATCGGGAAGCGGCAAGTCGACGCTCCTCAACATCCTCGGTGGACTCGATGTTCCGTCCGGGGGCACCGTGCGGTTCCGAGACCACGTCCTCACAGGCGCCAGCGAGGCGGAGCTGACGCAGTATCGGCGCGAGCACGTCGGCTTAGTGTTTCAGTTCTACAATCTCATTCCAAGCCTCACCGCACGCGAGAA
>CAZMGX010000267.1:0-7365 GCA_964565915.1 uncultured Gemmatimonas sp. | reverse complement strand
ATCCGGCCAACTCTTTTGCGGATCGAATCGACGAGTAGCCCGAGACATAGACGTAGATGTTGTTCTTGTCGTTCGGGTCCTGTACCAGCGAGTTGGTGTGCGAACCGCGACACGTCTGCACGTTGGTGATCAGTCGCGGCTTCGCCTTGTCGCTGATGTCGAAGATGCGAACGCCGCGAAAGCGCTCCATGCTGACGGTGTCGGTGATCGGCGTCGTGCCGCAATCGTTGCGTGCGCCCTGCCCTTCGCCGGAGACGAACAGCAGGTTGCCATAGACGGTCGGATCACCCTGACTGGTCGGGCACAGGAACGACGACACCAGCTTCGGCGCATTGGGGTTGGTGCCGTCCCAGATGATGATGCCGCGATAGTTGCCTTGAATGATGTAGTTGCCGCTGAACGCGAGATCGGATCCGGTCGCACCGCGCCCCGTGAACCCTTCAGGCGCCGGTGAGTTCGACAACAGCTTCATGTTGAAGGCCGCTTCACCGGCATCACGCGCGGCTTCGCCTGGCTTGAGTCCGATGCGCGGATCGGGGCTGGGCGCCTTCGCACTCTCCGGGTACTTCATCGGCGGCGCGTCCGACAAGGACACGTCGCCGGTGATGGTCGTGCCCTCGGCGGGCGCTGGCGGACCGCCCGTCGTCGTGCCCGAGCGCGCACACGCGATGGCGGCCACGACGATGGTGGCGAGGACGTACGGGGTTCGACGCATCATCTGATCCGGTTAGAGAGGGGGCACGGTTTCGAGCATTCGCAGCATCACCGAGATCTCGGCGGACTGATCCGACACCACATCGTTCGCAAAACGGAAGACCGTTTCGTCATGACCGGCATTGCCGTGGGTGAGCAGCGTGTTGACCATGCTGATGGCGCCGCGATGATGCCGGATCATGCCGTTCAGGAAAAGGCGATCGAAGGTCGCGCCGCGCGCTTTGTCCAGCTCGGCCATCTCGTCATCGGACAACATGCCGGGCATGAGCATTTCATGCGCCATCCCGTCCATCTTCATGACGTGTTTGGTGGACGTCGAATCGGGCACATCCTGCTTTCGCTCGCGCAGCCACTTGCGCATCATGCTGATCTCGTCGCTTTGGGCGGCCATGATGCGCAGGCACAGGCGCTGCACATCGGCACGCGCGCCGTGCGACGCCGCCCAGCCCGCCATGATGACGGCTTGCGCATGGTGCGGGATCATGCCCTGCATGAACTCGACGTCGGCCGGTGCGAAGGCCAGCGCGGCGCTGTCGGCCGTGGCCAACGCGACCCGCGTGGCGGCGGATCCGGGCACGACGAGTCCGCTGCCGGGCGCGAGTACCGGGGCCCGTGTCGCGGTGGCCGAGGAGCATGCGGATACGGCGGCAACGGTGCAAGCCGCACCGAGCGTCGCCAGCGCACGTGGCAATCCGGTCCGGCGAACGATCGTCAAGCGCGTCCCACTCGAGAGGTGCGACAATGGTTCAGACCGTGTTGGAGTGTGGCGCAACGCCGGAGGGGCGATTGATCTTAGCCGGGGGGCGCTGGGAGAGATTCTACAGTCCAAACGGCCGGGGCGGGCGGGGCGTTGGAGCGTCCCCGCCGGCAGGATTTCTCGCTGTAAGTTTTCAGCATGCGCAAGCACGGCCTCCTCTACGGCGTTTTCGCCGGCCTCCTCCTCGCCTCGCTGCAGCTGATCGAGTACCGCTGGCTGCTGGTACAGCACTCGGTCGAGCTCTTCGCCGCGGTGGTCGCGGCCCTGTTTGCGGCAGTCGGCATCTGGATCGGGAACCGGCTGAACCCGAAGGCCGAACCGACCGTCGTCGTTCGCGACGTGGTGCGCGAGGTCCTGGTGGAGGCCCCCACTACGTTCATCCGGGACAGCCGTCAGGTGGAGCGGCTGGGGCTGACTGCGCGAGAGCTCGAGATCCTCGGCCTGATCGCCGACGGGCTCAGCAACCGCGAGATCGCGGAACGGGTGCACGTGAGCGAGAACACGGTCAAAACACACTCCGGTCGGGTGTTCGCCAAACTCGGCGCGCGCCGCCGCACCCAGGCCGTCCAGCTGGGCAAGGAGCTTCGGCTCATCCCGTGACCCTGCTTTCGGGTGATTTTTTGCCACTTCGGCGAGAATCACCTGTTCGGGTGACGCGAAAAGGCGCCGGCGGACCATAGCCTCCGCGCACCTTCAACCACCTCGGAGCGTGTATGCGGAAGATCGTTCTAACCTACGGCCTCATTGCCGGCGCCATCCTGTCGGCCATGATGCTGGGGACCCTGCCCTTCATGGATCGGATCGGCTTCGATCGGGGCATGTTCATCGGCTACACCGGCATGGTGATGGCCTTCCTCATGGTGTATTTCGGAACCCGCGCCTACCGCGATCAGATGCCTGATGGCGAGGTCACGTTTGCAGCCGCACTCCGCGTCGGTCTCCTGATCGTGCTGATCGCCAGCGTCTGCTATGTCGCGACGTGGGAGTTCATCTACTACCGGCTGGCGCCCGACTTCGCCGACAAGTACGCCGCGTTTGCCATCGAGAAGGCGCGACTCTCGGGCGCCCCGGAATCGGAAGTCGCCGCAACGGCGGCCAAGATGGCGGAATTCAAGGAGATGTACCGGAACCCCCTCGTGAACATCGCCTTCACGTTCCTGGAGCCGCTGCCGATTGGCGTGCTCTCTGCGCTGCTCTCCGCCGCGTTGCTCCGTCGGCGGCGTCGACAGGAGGCCAGCGTGCGGGCGTAAGGTGCCCCGGCGGATCGCCGGCCGCGAGTCTACCGCGTCGCCAGCGCGACGCGCCGCGGCCAGCGATCTGTGGCGATCATGGGACGGGAAGTGAGTGTGGCCGGTGACGGATCAGCGGCTGTGCTTGAACATGAGATCGATCAGCTCATCGTACATCGACTCCGCGGCCGCGTCCGTCGATTGGATCGCCGCGCTGGCGCAGTGTTTGAGGTGATTGCGCATCAGTTCCCGTGATACACTGCGCAACGCCTCGTGGATCGACGAGATCTGCGTCATGATGTCCGCGCAGTATCGGTCTTCCTCCACCATCTTCTGGATACCGCGCACCTGGCCCTCGATACGGCGCAGGCGCTTGATGTTTCGCTCCTTCACCGCGCGGTCGACCGCCACGGCCTTGCGTCCTTCGGTCGCCCCGTCGCCATGAGCTCCGCAGCCACAGCTGGCGGCCGACGTGTTGGTCGGGGCGTCGATCGCCACCTCCGACGCATTCCCGGTGTGTACGTTGTCTTCGTTGACGCCGCGGTGCTTCAGACTCATCGAGGGACTCCAGGATCAGGTGGTGTGGGACGACGGTCGTGCCACAAGGGCGCGCGGCTGCGAGGGCTGCGGATGACCTTACGCCGTCGCCGCGCGGAATCGGCGCAGGCGTAAGCTGTTCATGACGACGCTGACGCTGCTGAACGCCATCGCCGCACTGGCGAGAATGGGGCTCAGGAGCAACCCAGAAAGCGGGAAGAGCACGCCGGCGGCGACAGGAATGCCGACCACGTTGTAGGCGAAGGCCCAGAAAAGGTTCTGCTTCATCGTGCGCATGGTGCGACGCGACAGTCGGATTGCGTCGACGACACCGGCGAGATCGCCGCGCATGAGCGCGATGTCCGCGGCTTCCACCGCGATGTCGGTGCCGCTGCCCATTGCGATGCCGATGTCGGCCTTTGCCAGCGCGGGCGCGTCATTCACACCATCGCCGACCATGGCCACCACGCGTCCATTCGCCTGCAAACGCGTGATCTCGGCGACCTTGCCTTCCGGCAGCACCTCCGCCACCACGCGGCCAATGCCGGCGGCGCGCGCCACGGCCGCCGCCGTACGCTCGTTGTCACCGGTCAGCATGACCACGTCGAGCCCAAGGGCCTGCAGGTGCCGGATCGCCGCCCGCGATGTCTCCCGAATGGGATCGGCGACGGCGAGCACCGCCGCCAGCGCGCCGTCGATCGCCACGAACATCGCGGTCTTGCCCTCGTCCGCCAGTCGAATGCCCGCCGCGCGAAGCGGCGTCGGATCGACCGCATAGTCAATCAGGAGCGATTCGTTCCCGACGGCCACCGCGCGCCCGCGCACCACACCCGTCGCTCCGCGGCCCGTGTGCGACGCGAAGCCATCGGGCGGCTCCACGGCAAGCCCGAGCTCCCGCGCGTGGCGAACAATCGCGTCAGCGAGGGGATGCTCACTCATCGTCTCCACCGACGCGACCAGAGACAACAGCTCGGTCCGGCCCGCGTCGTGGTCGAACTCGCCGCCGGGGACCACCGCCATGTCGGTCACCACCGGTTGGCCCAGGGTGACCGTGCCCGTCTTGTCGAGCACGACCGTGGTGATGTCACCGGCACGTTGCAGAGCCTCGCCCCCCTTGATCAGCACGCCAAGTTCGGCGCCTTTCCCGGTGGACACCATCACCGCAGTGGGCACCGCGAGTCCCATGGCACACGGACACGCGATGATCAGTACGGCGACCGCAGCGGCGAACGCGCGCACGGTGGCCTCGCCCGCACTTCCACCATGGGCATGCACGGCAACGAACCAGACCGCAAACGCGGCGATGGCGATGGACACGACGACCGGAACGAAGATGGCACTGATGCGGTCGGCGAGGCGCTGGATGGGCGCGCGTGATCCCTGCGCGTCGCGCATCAGCCTCACGATCTGCGCGAGGGTGCTCTGCTCGCCGAGCGTTGTCGCGCGGTAGCGAAATGCCCCCGTGCGGTTGATGGTCCCGCCGATCACGCGATCACCGGCGCGCTTGGACACGGGGAGCGATTCACCGGTCAGCATACTTTCGTCGATGGCGCTCTCCCCACTCACGATCTCGCCGTCCACCGGCACACGCTCGCCCGGACGCACCAACACGATGTCCGCCGTCCGAACGCCATCGATGGCCACGTCCTGCTCCACGTCGTCACGCAGCACGCGGGCCGTCTTCGGCTGCAGGTTGGCCAGCGCGCGGAGCGCCGTGGACGTCTCGCGCTTGGCGCGTGCCTCGAACGCGTTGCCGGTCAGGATGAGTGCGATGATGATGATCACCGCTTCGTAGTAGACGTCCGGTGTCACCCCATTGCGGATGAAGAAGTCCGGCGCGACGGTGGCGATGACGGAGTAGAGGAACGCGGCGCCTGTCCCAACGGCGACCAGCGTATTCATGTCGGCCGAGTGATGACGAAAAGCCGCCCAGGCGCGCGTATAGAAGTGACGACCGGCCCACGCCATGACGCCGAGTGTCACGAGGAGTAATGCCCACGAAAGGAGCGCGGCCGGGATGGCGTACAGCCACGGAGCCACCGCACGCAGCGGGGGAGCCATGTGCTCCATGGCCCACCGCATGAACGGATCCGCCACCGGCCCGTGGTGACCGGCATTCATCACGCTCATCAAGGGCATGGACAGCAGCATCGCCACAATACCCGCGGCTCCGCTGATCCAGGCCTTGCCGCGCAGCTCGAGAAACTCCGCTGCAGTCGCCGTGTCGCGCGCCGCCTGCTCCTCGAAGGCGGTGCGATCCGCGTGCGGCAACTCCGCGCCGTATCCGGTGGCGCGAATCCGCTCGACCAGCGCGTCCGGTGTGGTCGCCGAGGCGTCGTACGCAATCGTTGCGTTTCCCATCATCAAATTCACCGAGGCATCGACGACGCCCGGTGTCTTGGCCAACGTCCGCTGAACGCGACCCTGGCAGGCGGCGCACGTCATACCCGAGACGGGGATGACGATCTTCTCCGACACTGCCGGAGGCGCCGCGGGCCGCGGGTGCGTGATATTCGCGGTGGTCATGGTCTGGTGTCCTTGCGCGGAGAAGAACTACTCGGCGACGAGCTTGCCGCGCAGCATGCTCATCCCGCAGGTGAATTCGTACACCCCGGGCTTTGTCGGAGTGACGGTGACGGCGGTCGTCTGATGCGCCGGCAGAAAGGTGCGGATGCCGAAGTCGGCAAAGACGACCTCTTCCGAGCAGCTCGACGTCTCCTGGCGGTCGAACAGCAGGCGAACGGGTGCACCGGCCTTCACGCGGATGGTCGCGGGCGTGTACCCGCCGTGGACGGCGACGGTGACTTCCTGTCGACCATCTTCTGACCCCGCGGCTATTGTCGCCGACGCGCGCTCCGCGGCGAAGAAATACCAGTTGACCCAGAGGATCGTGCTGCCGGCCGCGGCGATCACCAGCCAGTCGATGCCGCCAAGTGACGAGATCATGTTCCGAGCCTCCACGGAGGAGTGACGCGTTGCGGGAAGGAGGGCGCTGACTGTGGTTCGCATACCCTCTTGGGGTATAAGATGTATACCCCCTCCCCCTATGTCAATCCCTCCGGGTCACACCGGCCTTCGCCCGAGCTGTGGAAAACGACAAAGCGACCACACCAATCGGTGTGGCCGCTTTCTGTGTCGCCGATGGGGTCCGCTTTACTTCACCGCGTTCACCATGTCGAAGATCGGCAGGTACATCGCGACGATCATGCCGCCGACCACCACGCCAAGGAACACGATCATGATCGGTTCCAACAGGCTGAGCAGGGCGCTTACGGCCGCGTCGACTTCGTCATCGTAGAAGTCGGCGATCTTCGTCAACATTTCGTCCAGGCCGCCGGTCTGTTCACCAACGGCGATCATGCTGATCACCATGGGCGGGAACACTTCGCTCTTCTGCAGCGGACCGGCGATCGTTTCACCACCGGCGATGCTGGCGCGGCTGCCCATGATGGCGTCCTGCACCACGCGGTTGCCCGACGTACGCGCGGTGATTTCCAGACCATCGAGAATCGAGACACCCGAGCTGATCAGGGTGCCCAGCGTACGCGTGAAGCGTGAGACCGCCGACTTGCGCAGCACGTCGCCCAGCACCGGCACATGCAGCAGGAACCGGTCGATGACCAGCTGACCACTGGACGTGGCGTAGTACTGCTTGATGAAGTAGGCAAGTCCGGCGATACCGCCCAGAATGGCCCACCAGTAACTGTTCAGGAAGCCGGACGCCCCGATGACGATCCGCGTCGGCAACGGCAGCGTCATGCCCACGCTGCCGAACATGCTGGCGAACACGGGAATGACCTTCCACAGCAGGATGACCACGCACAACGCGGCCACGCACATGATGACCGTGGGGTAGATCATGGCGCCCTTCACCTTGCGGACGAGGGCGTCGTTCTTTTCCATGAAGATCGCCAGGCGGTTCAGGATCGTGTCCAGGATACCGCCCGCCTCACCGGCCGCCACCATGTTGGTGTAGAGATCGGAGAAGGCCTTGGGATGCTTCTTCATCGCGTCGGCGACGGTGTTACCCGACTCCACGTCGAACACGACCTCGCGCACCACCGCCTGCAACGCCTTGTTTTCCGACTGACGCGCCAGAATATCCAGCGCCTGCACCAGTGGCAGGCC
>CAZMGX010000266.1:0-7392 GCA_964565915.1 uncultured Gemmatimonas sp. | reverse complement strand
GACTCTGCGGCGACGATGTGCATCTGCTGATCGGCATGGACGAGCACGGGCAGAAGGTGCAGCAGACGGCCGCCCAGCGTGACGTGCCACCGCAGGCATTCGCCGACGAGATCGCGGCGCGCTTTCAGGCGATGTGGGCGCGCCTCGACGTGCGCTATGACCAGTTCATCCGTACCACCGATGCCCATCACAAGGCGGGTGTGCAGGCATTGATCCGCCGCATCGCCGAGCGGAATCCGGAGGACTTCTACGAGCGCTCCTATCGGGGCCTGTATTGTGTGGGATGCGAGGCGTTCAAGCAGGACGCCGATATCGTCGATGGCCGCTGCGCCTTGCATCCGACGCGCACGCTGGAGGAGGTGGAAGAGCGCAACTGGTTCTTCCGTCTGTCGAAGTACCAACCGTTTCTGCAGCAACTGCTCGCCGAAAGTCCGTCGTTCATCGAACCGGAGAGTCGTCGCAACGAGATCCTGGGGCTGCTGGCGCAGGGACTGGAAGACATCTCGGCCTCGCGCTCGCGCCTCGACTGGGCCGTGCCGTTTCCCTTGGCACTTTCCAATGGCGAGACGCAGGGGACGTACGTGTGGTTCGATGCGCTCCCCAACTACCTCACTGCAACCGGCTTTCCAGATGATGGCTATGACGGGCGCTGGCCCGCCGACCTGCACATCATCGGCAAGGACATCACGCGCTTTCACGTGGTCATCTGGCCAGCCATGCTCGCTGCTGCGGAGTTGCCGCTGCCGCGACAGGTGTGGGCCCACGGATTCGTGCAGCTGGGCGGCGAGCGCTTCTCGAAGAGCGCGGGGGTAAAGCTCGATCTCGGGGAAGCAATCGATCGCTTCGGCGTGGACGCCTTTCGCTACGTGCTGTTGCGCGAGGTGCCGTTCGACGGCGATGGCAACTTCTCCTGGGAGCGGTTCGAGGAGCGCTACACCAGCGATCTGGCGAATGCGTTGGGCAATCTCGCGAGCCGCGCGACCGCGATGGTCGAGAAGTACTTCGATGCGGTCGTGCCCACGGCCGCGGCACCGGACGCCGAAGCCGATGACTGGACCGACGTGACCGCATATCACGGTGCCATGCACGGGGACCGGGGCTGGTTGCTGCACGAAGGGCTGGCTGCCGTCGGCCGCATGACCGCGCGCGCCAACGAGTACACACAATCCAGCGCGCCATGGCTGGTGGCGAAGGATGCTGCCCGGCGTGGCGAGCTCGCGGTGTGCCTCGCCTCGCTGATCCGGCGCCTGGCCCGGCAGGCCGTGCTGTTGTCCCCGTTCATGCCCGGAAAGGCGCAGTCGTTGTGGGAACAGGTCGGCGGAACGGGCCAGGTCGACGCGCAGTCGTTTGCGACCCTGGCGGCGCTGGACGTTTCGGGGTGGACGGTACACAAGGGCGACGGTCTCTTTCCTCGTCCGATCGTGGAGCGGGTGACGCCGTAGCCGCGCCACGCGGCGTCACCCCCGCGGCTCTTGTGTCACGACGCAAGGCCATGGTGTCACGTCGCGCCCCCGTACCGTTTCATCGTTTCACAGTGTGCCCGTGGCGGTCGTGACGTAGCGCACCGGATACGAGTAGTTCTCCTGCCAGACGCACTTCCGGCAAGGAGAACCAGGCATGCGCACCCAACACGTGAAGGAAACGGCAACAACGCATCGCTCGGCGCGAAAAGGCTTCGCGCTCGAGACGGTTCTCCTGTTGCTCGTCATGTTCTCGATCATCATCCTCGCCGGCTTGTCGGCGGTGACGACGCTCGCGCGGACGTCCAATGCGGACTACCGCGGCGCGCGTGCGACGTATGCCGCCGAGGGTGGCGCGGACGATGTCATGTCGCAGTTGGATGCCGCGATGCAGGACGGCATCATCAATGGCGAGGACATCGCGTCCATCCAGACGCCCCAGTTGACGGGGTATGCGATGTCGCAGTCGACGCAGACGACCGGCGTTCCGGTGTCGCGAACGATCACGTCGGGGCCTTTCGCCGGCCTCTACTCACTGAACCAGCCCATCGACATCACGGTGTCGGCGCGCGACACCTCAGGCAACAAGGCCACCGCCGTGTTGTCGGTGAATGCGCAGACGATCCCGCTGTTCCAGTTCGGCGTCTTCTACGAAGAGGACCTCGAGATCCTCAACGGTCCGCCGATGACCTTTGCCGGCTGGGTGCACACCAACGGCAACCTGTACGTCTCGTCGACCAGCACCACGTACCAGAGTCAGATCACGACGCCGGACAGCGTGTTCTGGAACCGCAAGAACGCGAATGACCGACTGAACGGCGTGCGCATCAACAACGCTGGCGGTACGGCCAATCTGCTCGACTTCGATTCGCGCAGCCTGTCTGGCCCGGCGTTCAAGACGCGCTCGATCCAGCGCTTCAGTGGACGACTGATGACGAGCGCCTTCGGCGTCCGCCCGCTCAAGTTGCCACTGCCCGCCAACATGCCGCCCGTGACGCTGATCCTGCCCAAGGATGCCGGTGACTCGCCCATGGTGCAGGACGTGAAGATGGCCTGGAAGTCGGACTACTACATCAGGATCCGCACGGGTGTGTTCCAGATCGCCGATACCAACACGATGAAGACGCGTTTCTGCGATTCGCTGATCGTGGAGCGCTCGGCGGGCCTCGATGTGCCGTCGGTGGGCGCGTGCCGTCGCATCTTCAAGCCGCGCGTGAATGCCTTTTACGAGGGCCGTGAAGATCGCCGGCCGGACCTCGTCGACGTATACGTCGACTCCCTGCGCATCTGGGCCGACAGTTCTCCGGCGACACGTTCTCCCCGCATTTTGTACTTCGAGTTCATGGATCCGGCGGTCTCGAACGCCAACAACGACTACTTTGCCGTGCGCCTGCGCGGTGGGGCGCGCCTGCCCCGCTCACGCGTGGCGACGGACACGGGCGGCCTCACCATCGCCACGGAACGTCCGTTGTATGTCCTGGGGGACTACAACACGACCGTATGGCGTCCTGCGGCGCTGATGGGTGATGCCATCACGTTTCTCAGCAACCCGCCGAATCCGGCCATGCTGAACGCAGCGCCGGCCGCGTCTGGTGTGCGCTGCAGCGCCGCCGTGGGCTGGTGTGACGTGATGCAGCAGAACATGGCGCAACGCACCGCCCGTACCGCCACCGTGAACGCCGCCATTCTCGCCGGACACTCGGCCACCCCGTGCGACTACGCCCGTGCCGGCTGCAGTGCACCACCGTACGGCGGTGGACTGGAAAACTTCCCGCGATTCCTGGAGAACTGGAGTGGTGTCGTGTTCCGCTACACCGGCTCGCTGGTCTCGCTGTACGTGAATCAGTTCTCGACCGGCCTCTGGGGCAATACGACCAACGTCGGCTTCGCCAACGCGGGCTACTACACACCCCCGGATCGTCAGTGGCAGTTCGACGTGAACTTCCGGTTCCCGGAGCGCCTGCCACCCGGCACGCCGTCCGTGGGGACCGTCCTGCAGACGGCGTACCGTCCGCTTTACTGAGCTGTCCATGTCACTCATTTCTTCACCCCGACGCATGCTGAGCGCGGCTGCGCGAGCCGGATTCACGCTGATCGAACTGCTCATGGTCGTCCTGGTCGTGGGCGCCATGATGGCGGTCGCGGTGCCGAAGTTCCGCATCTCGGCCGACACCGAAGTGCAACTGGCGGCGATGCAGCTGGCGCAGGACATCGACCTGACTCGAACGCGCGCACTCTCGACGCGGAGTTCGGCACGGGTCGCGTTCAACGGCTCGGGTCGCAACTACACCGGGTACCTGGACAACGACGACAACGGATCGTTCGGCGAGACCATCGCCGAGCGAGATGCCTTGCGGGGGTTCGCCACGCGCACGCTTCCGACGCGCGTGCAGTTCGGCACCGGCAGTGCGTCGCCCGTCCCCGATGATCCGGGATCAGGGGCCATCACGTTCCCCAGTGCGCGCGTGGAATTCGACTCGCGCGGCTTGACGAGCCCGATGGGCACCGCCGGGGTCATCTATCTGCGGCACGAAGTGACGGCGACCGCCGTTGCCGCCGTCGCCGTGTCTCCTGCTGGTAGCGTCCGCCTGTGGACGTGGCGCAACGGAGCCTGGGAATGAAACGCAACCTCTCTCGCCGACGTGTCCATCTGGCCTGCGCGACGGAACGTCGGCGGCGCCGTGGATTCACCATGGTGTCGATGCTGATGGCGATCATCCTGTTGGCGGTGGGCCTGATGTCGCTGGCCGGCGCCAACGCGCAGACGGTCACGATGCAGACGCTGGCGCAAAACCGCACCAGTGCGATCGCGATCGCGCGCACGTACATGGAGCAGGTGCGCACGCGTGACCCCTGGAGCATCCAGTCGGAGAGCGCCGTGGCCCTCAACAACGATGGCGTTCCCTCCGGAGGCGGCCGGTTCATTCGGAGCATGACGGTGACGGAAACGCGCCAGAACCTGATCAAGATCGAAGTGAACGTGTCGTATCCGCGCGGCACGCAACCGGTGCAGCTCACCACGTCGTACTTCCGCGGCAACGGTCTCTCGGGGGCAGAATGAGCACACGTCGACGCACCGGCTTTACGCTGGCAGAACTGCTGATCTCGATGACCGTGGCGATGGTTGTCATCACCGGCGCGACTGCGTTCTCGGTGAGCAGCTGGAAGACTCGTCGCGGTTGGACCGTGAAGGAGAGTGTGGACCGCGGCGCGCGCTTCGTCGGCCTGTCACTGGCCCGTGATGTGTCCGAAGCCGGCATCGCGATGGAGAGCACCCCGACGTTTGCCAGCCTGGGCACGTTTGGCGATACCCTGTCGGTGCTGTCCGTGCCGTACGAACCGAATGAGTCCCCGGTGTATCCGATCTACAACGACGGCGATCCGTCGCCCACATATCCCCCTGGCGGGAACTGCGGCGCCACGTGCATCGAGTTGGTCAATCCGGGCGGCGCGGTCGCGTTGGCCGGCGGCAACCTGGCCAAGCTGCAGGTCGGATCCACGCGACGGCTGCTGCTGATCACGTCGGTGGCATCGGCCAGCGGCGGTCGCTTTCGTGTGGAGTTCCTGAACGTCTCACGTCTGCTCGGTCGCGATTCCGGCCTCGACAGCCTGCTGCTGGAACGCTCGGGCACCACGCTGCAGAAGCTGAATGTCGCGGTGTACTGGCGCGATGGGTCCAACAAGTTGTATCGCGCAACCCGGCTGAGCGGATCCGGCACGCCGATCGGCGAGCTCATGGCCTCGAACGTCCAGGATTTCGAAGCGTCGCTGTTGTTCGTCAGCAATACGGAGTCCCCGTACTACGACGGGTTGGATACCGACACACTGAATGACGGCAACGACATCATCGGCGCCAAAGTCCGGGCACAGATGCAAAGCGATCGCAGCGATCCCTCGGTGAATGGCGGCCAGCGCGTGATGCGGTGGTACGAGTGGAAAGTCGCGCCGCGGAATCTGTTGTACGAGAAGAATCGCTCGAACTAGGCTGGCGCGGCGAGGGGCACGATGCGAGTGGACCACGATATCCGTTATCAATTATCCGACAATTGATAACGGATATCGTCGTTTCTCACCCGCTCATGCCTACTTGCTGAAATCCACCTTGGGCGCCTCACGCGCCGCCGGATCCGTCACCTCGAAGTACGCGCGTGGCTTCGCCCCGGTCGCCTTGGCGGTCATGACCGCGGGAAACTTGCGGATGTACTCGTTGTACGTCTTCACGGCCGCGTTGTAGTCCGTCCGCGCGACCGCGATCCGGTTCTCGGTCCCGGTCAGCTCGTCCTGCAGCTTGAGAAAGCCCTGATCTGACTTGAGCTGCGGGTACGCCTCGATCACCACGCTCATCCGGCCCAAGGCCGTCGTCAGCGCCTGATTCGCGTTGGCCAGTTCAGCCGGATCCGAGCCGCCGGTCTTCTGCAGGGCGCCGGTCAGACCGGCGCGTGCCTGCGTGACCGCGACCAGCACGTCGTTTTCCTGCTGCGCAAACCCCTTCACGGTCGCCACGAGGTTGCCGATGAGGTCGGCGCGACGTTGCAACTGCGCGTCGATGTTCAGCTTGGCCTGGGCCGCCGCTTCATCGTACGACTGAATGCTGTTGTAGCCGCATGCACCGAGCATCAACGGCAGAGCCAACGCCCAACGCGCGGCCAGGGATCGCGTGCGCCGCGGCGCACGGAAAGACTGCAGGGTCATCATCGATCGTCCTCGCAAGGAATCGGGTGTAAGGGGCCCATCAACCACCGTTTCGGTCCGCACGGGCCAGTATGCGGCGACGTCGTTCTCGCGACGGGACCAGGGTCAGGGTGCGTCTGACGGAAGCGTGAATTGATCGAGATACGTCACCAGCGCCTCCGCCCCCGCGAGATACGCCGTCAGCACGCCGGTCACCTCGCCGTCGGCGATCACGCCACCGCGCACCAGCCGGTGCACCTTCAGAAACGGGGACGCGTCAAACCCGCAGCGCGACGCGACGTGCGCAATCACTTCACCGGCATCACGCGCCGGCTTCTCACCGTGCAGTCGGAGGACACTGCGGAAAATCACCAGCATGGCGCTCAGGCTGGCGCGCAGCACCTCGCGTTGCCGGCTGATGTCGGTACCCGCCGTCATCGTGGCGCGCCGCAGGCGCAGCAACTTGCCCAAGGCCTCCTGCTCCACCTGCAGGCGCAAGTCCGCCAGCCGGACGGCCACACCGTCCATGGGGAAGGTGCCGGTCAGCACGCGATGCCGCTCGAGAATGTCGGCGTATTCCATCGGGAACACGTCGGCCGACCGCAGCCACTCCCGACGCGTCAACTCCAGCGGCGGCGGATTGCCGGCCTCCTGCCATGCGCGCGCAGTCTGGCCAAGCGTGCGCAGCGTCTCCGCGGTGATCGATTCGACGATCACGAGCACGTTCTGATCGGAGTGGCCGACGACCAGTTCGTCGCTGGCCGCCGATCCGTACAGGACCACGCCGATCAGGGCATCACCGTGCGCCAGACGCAGCTGCGAGACCAGATCGTCGAGATGCATCGTCGACGCGGGTTTACCAGTCGGAACCACCGCCACCTCCGCTGAAGCCGCCACCGCCACCGAACCCACCGAATCCTCCCCCCCCACCACCACCGAACCCGCCGCCAAAGCCGCCGTGCCCGAACCCGCCACCGAGCGAGGGACCGCCGACTGGTATGGGAATACACCCGCCGCGGCGTCCACGGGAGCTGAGCATGATGATGATCACGATGATGATGAGCATCATCAGGAAGCCGCTATTGCCGCCCCCGTCGCCGCTCGGTTGCGATTGACGCGCTGGTCGCGGTTGCCCATCCAGCGTGACCCCGAATGCCGCCGCGTACCGATCGGCTATCGCCAGCGCCAGATACTCCGTGGCCCCACCATAGTCTCGCGCCGCCAACAAGGGCACGGCCTCGCGGCAGAGACTCCCTGCCGT
>CAZMGX010000265.1:0-7393 GCA_964565915.1 uncultured Gemmatimonas sp. | reverse complement strand
CCGGCGCCCACGAGAACGCCCAGAGGAACTGCGTCGTATCGCGCGCCTTCAGCTTGAACGGGCCCGACGACGTCGTGTTCAGGATGTTGCCGAAGTTGTTGCGGAAGCCGCCGGCAACCGTGTCGGAGTACAACACGTGGCAGCCCTGGCGGCCGCACCCCGGCACGAAGATGGTGTCCTGAACACCATCGTTGTTGTAGTCCCACTTGCCGAACGGCTGGCCCGTGAGCGGGTTCGTCTGGTTGCCCGGCACGAACTTGTTGAACTTCGCGTTCTCGATCGACGGGAACGTGCCGCTCCACTCTTCGGGCTGGATCAACGTGACATAGTTGGCCAGCGTGAAGTCGGACGGGTTGCGCCCGTCGAAGTAGTTGGCTTCCGTCGACGAGATCATGCCGAAGCCGGCACGCATCGAGCGGTTCAGGTTCTGCGACGTCTGACCGAACGAGTTCGCCTTCGCGTGATTGAAGGTGATCGTGTCGTCGGCCAGCGGGCTCGTCGGGTTGTAGTACGGGCTGTTCGGATCGCTGAACCGCTTGTTGCGCAAGTCACCCAATGGCGACTTGAGCAACGTCATCATGTACACACCCTGCTGGAACCCGATCGTCGTCGGGCAGGCTTGGATATTGGCGCCAGTATACGGACGAGGATAGGTCGCCGAACAGTTGCCCGACGTACCGGCCTTCACCGCAAAAATCGTGTTCTTCGAGAAGTCGAAGTACACCGCAGCATTCTGACCGCCGGCGCCGCCGAACAGGAAACCCGGGCCAAGGCCGAAGTACAGCGAGTCATAGTCGATGCCGGTGCCGTACACGTCGGCCGACTTGTTGACGATCTGGACCTGATAGAACTGCACGTTTCGCGTCGCCGGCGCCGCGAACTGCCAGCTGTCGATGCGATACTCGAGACCAAGCGGGTATCCCGGATCCGTCGGCGGACCCGAACCGCCCGGCACCACCGACCCGTACCGCAGCTTCTGCTCGCGGTAGTAGTCCGACATGAAGCCGTACAAGCTCTGCGTGCCGATGTAGTTGGTCGGATCGAGGCGCGACGGCGAAATCTTCCAGTCGTCCCAGCGGAAGTTGGCCTTGTCGGCGTTGAAGGTGTTCAGCCATACCGAGTCAGGAATGGCGATCTTGCCCTTGTAGCCTTCGGAACCCCACGTGACCGGGCAGTCCTTCTGCGCCAGCAGCGAGAAGCCTTCACGCAGATAGCGAATGTCGTCCCGGCAGGTGCTGTTGAACGCCGACGTCACACCGGAGAACGCCTTGCCGAACTGGCCGTCGGCCGCGCCGATCTTGCGAATCTGCGGCGGGGCAACGACCTGCCAGTACTGCGAGGTGTACCCCAGCGACCCGGCCATGTTGTTGATGCCGGGGTGGACCGCGCGGATCTTGCGGAACTCACTCGGCGGAGCGCCGGCGACGAACCCCATTTCGAAGAACGTGTACGCCCCGTTGATGATGTGCGCACCGATGAAGCCACCACCCTGGTTTTCCGAGACCGGACCACCCTGGTTGGTGACGCCGGTGCGGAAGCCACCGACCATGCGCATGGAACCGGCGGCAAGGTCTTCGGCGGCGAACAGGTCAAAGGCCGTCTTCCGCGCGATCGGCACCTGCTTCACCGAGCCGTCGGCCATGATGCTGTCGATGGTCGTGATCGGCGTCGGATTCTGTCGCTGCGCGAGCAGCGACGCGGGCGCCACCGCGAGTGAGACCAGAGCCAGCGCGGCAAGCGCGCTGGCGGTCGAGGTCTTTCTGTATGTAGTCATGAATTTCGCTGTAATCGCTTAGAAGTTGACCGTGATGCCGGTCGCCAGGCTGCGACGCGCGCCGATGTACTCGGGCTGGTCGAAGGCGGTGGACGTCGTGGCATCACCCGTGTTGCCGATGCGACGATTGTTGAAGTCGCGAAGGCCGGCATCGCACGTTCCGGTGTTCACGAACACCTGCACGCAGTTGGCGCGGTCGAACAGGTTCGACACACGCAGGAAGCCCGAGTACCGCACCGCGCCGATGCGGAAGCCCTTGTCCAGCAGCAGGTCGAACTGCGACGTCGCCGGCTGGCGGCCCGAGTTGATGTCGGACGCATTGGCGAACGCACCGACGGTACCGAACGAGGCCGCACGAACGGGTGTGTAGGGAATGCCCGCCGTGCGATTGAACGTGATCGTCGCGCGACCGTTGCGGAGCAGCTTGCCGGCGCCGAACGGCAGCGACGGGATGTCTTCACGCACCTGCAGGAAGAACGAGGTGTTGAAGCGATACGTCTGGTCGATGTCGGCCACCGTTTCGATCAGCTGCTGACGGTTGGACTCGTCCGACCGCTCGATTTCGTTGGCACGATCGGGCGGGCGCGAGTTCGTCGTCGCACGCGACATGCCGAAGTTCACGTCATAGCCCCAGCGATCGGCCAGACGACGACGGAACTGCACTTCCATACCACGCGACGTCAGGAAGTCGCCGTTCACCAGCACGGTGTACTGCGGCAGCGAGCCGTCGTACGTGGAGCCGATGTCCTGCGTGGCACGGCTGGGACGGAGGCCCGAGAGGCCCGTCTCAGAACGGTTGAACACGGCCACCTGCACCGAGTAGTTGCGGCCGATTTCCGTCTGGTAACCCACTTCGTACTGCTTCGCCTGCTCGAGCAGCAGGTTCGGGTTGCCGACGAACGCCGGGTTGTTGGTCGAGATGTTCGGCGTGCACTCGTTGGTGCCGGGCTTGACCTGGCTCGCCGCGCAGTAGCCATCCTGAGCACCGGCGACCGTGCCGATGCCGGTGTTGCGATAGCCGTTGCCGTACAGCGGCACCATGGTGTAACGACCGGCGTTGAAGAACACCTGCGACTTCTCCGTCAGCGGAAACGCCACGGCAATACGCGGGCTGAAGGCCGTGCGCGCCTTCGCCTCGGTGAAGTCGTCGAGCTGCGCGATCGCGGCGGCGCTGTCCAACAGGATGGAGCGCTGCGACACCGGGTTGATGCGTCCGGCCGCGCACCCCGCCACACCGTACGGCTGCCCCTGCGCGTTCACCAGCTTCTTGCCGCCCACGGTCGCGCCGTCGCACACTTCGCGCGCCGACGTGTTGTTGGACGGGTTGAACGGGTCCGTGAAGCCGAGGCCCTTCGCACGGCCGTAGTCGAAGCGGCCACCCAGCTTGATCGTGATGAAGTCGTACTCGATGATGCTCTGCACGTAACCGGCCGCCTCGATGGGCTTGGCGCGGTACACCTGCGTGGTCGTCGGCTGGATACCCGAGTTCTGACCGAACGCGCCGATGTCCTTGTACACGAGGTCGTGCTGCACGAACTGCGCACCGAACTGCAGGTTGTTGTGGTCCGTCACCTGCGACTGCACGTCGGCCTTGAACGTGCGGGTCGTGAAGTCTTCACCGCCGTACACACCGTCGACGAGACCGGCGTTCGGGATACGATCACCACCGGCGACACCCGGCGACGGGCTCAGGAAGCCCTGGTCGAAGTTCGGGCGGAAGAACGGACCCGGCTGGCAGGTGCCGAGGAAATACGGGCACGTCTGGCGCTCGAAGGTCGTCTGGCCAACACGAATCTGCACGTTGCTGCGGCCGAAGCGCTGCTCGAGTGAGCCGATGATGACCTGGCCCTTGTCGCGCACGGACGGCTGCATCAGGTCCTGCGACAGGCTGTTGCCACCGTCGGTCAGCACGAACAGCGAGTCCGCGCGGTTCGTGACGAGCTTGAGTGGGTCGCCGCGGTAGTTGTAGTACAAGCGACGATCGTAGCGGCGCGTGGAGCGCTCGGCACCAACGGCCGTCACCTTGATCGTCGTGTTGGTGAACGGCAGGAACGTCAGCTTGCCGACGACCTGCGAGTTCTGGTTGCCGCCGTATCCCTGCCAGCCGCCATTGAGGTCGCGGGCCGACGCCGGCAGCTCGTCTTCGCGCACCTGCGCGCCGTTGACGGTGAAGACGTCGTTGTCGAAGCGCAGCACCGAGGCCGCCTGACTCTGCACCTGTCCGGACACCGCGTAGCGCAGCTTGCTGTTCGTGCCCGGCACCGGACCCGAGAGGTAGCCGTTCAGCAGGTTCAGCCCGAGGAGCTTGTCCTGCTCGTTGCCGAAGAGTGCACCCGGCAGCGTGGAGTTCTGGAAGTTGATCGAGCCCGACACTTCCGAACCGCCTTCACGCACGGCCTGGTTGATGACACCCGACAGCGCATTGCCGTACTGCGGGTCCATACCGCCGCGCTGGAAGTTGATCTGCTGCACGGCCAGCGGATTCAGGCTGACCACGTCGCTGCCGAAGAGCGGGTTGTTGATCGGCACACCGTCGATCATCGACAGCGTCGAACCGCCACGACCACCACGCACACGAATCGGCTGCGTCGTGCTGCGCTGTTCTTCCGCCAGCGAGATCACGGAGGTGTTGTTCGGGACCTCGGTGAAGCCCTGCTGCAGCGAGAGCACGCCGGCGATACTCGTCACCGGCAGCGACTGGATCTGCTCAGCCGTCACCACGGACGCCGAACCGACCTGGTTGCGCTCGATGAGCGGCGCCTGGTCGGCCTGCACCGTGACCGCCGCCAGCGTCTGGTTGGACGCGCGCAGCTGGAAGTTCTGGTCACGTGTGCCGTCGATCGTGATCGTCACGTTCGTCGCGCTGACGCTCTGATACCCGAGCCGCCGCGCCTGCACCGTGTATGTGCTGGGAGGAACCTGAATGATGAAATAGCGGCCTGCCGAGTTGGTCGTCGCACCAAGCGTCGTGCCCTGAATGACGACCGCCACGCCTTCAATCGGCTTGCCGGATTCTGCGTCGGTCACCACACCAGTCAGCTTGCCGGTCTGGGCCTGCGCTACGGTGATCGGTGCGGCCAAGGCTGCACCCAGGACCGTCGCAAACAGCCAACGACGTCCGAGAAACTTCATCTGCTCCTCCGGGAGGGTAGTGCCACGTGACGAACGTTCAGCGCCGCGCGTGCTTTGCCAAACGCTTACAACGCCGCAGCGGCCACGACCGAAACCCGACGGCGAGGAAACCGTAGGGCGTCGAGCCGGTACCAATGCGACACTGGGAAGACCGCACGCACGGACGTGCGGCGGTCGTGAAACTCGGAAGGAACACCTCCGACGCGCTGAAGAAGCGCGTGCGGCGATGAACGGTCAGAATGACCGGGATGACGCGAAACCGATTGCGACCGGTATCACACTGGGCGGCAAACTAGCATCGGCACGGTGAGTGTCAATATTTTTGCACGTTTCGTGTCGACTGGGTCTCGAATCGCGTATCAGAATGTGCGGGAAGCACTTTCGCACCGCCGGACCGCAATTCGTCCCTGCCGATTGGCGCCCGCCCCAATCACCGTCAAAACAGCCCAGAGCGGGGCCACGTCACCAATTTTTCCGTCGTCGCGGATTACAGCGGCGAGCTGTGCCGTACCGTGCCAATCGCGAGACCAACATGCCGCCGCGCGGTACGGGTCGTTGGTCCCAGATGCAGAACGGCGGGAGCCACTGCGGGCTATCCGCAGTGCCCCCCGCCGTTCCCCCCGCTGTGTTCGCTAGCGGATGCGGGCGCGATACGTCCTCGATAGCCGCAGCGTGGTGCCATCGCCCAGGGTCAGCAGACCGTCGCCGCCCGGCAGCGGCGCCAGTTCCCGCACCCGGTCCATGTTGACCACGGTGCGCCGGTGGATCCGCACGAACTGCGCCGGATCCAGCACCCGCTCGATGGCCGACACCGTGCCGCGCGTACGAAACGTCTCGGCACCAGCGCGGACGACGATGTAGTTCCCGTCCGCCTCAAACCAGTCGACCTCCGCCAGTGGCACGAAGCGCGTGCGCCGCCCCTCGCGCACCAGCACTCGCGTCGGTCGGCTGTCCACCGCGACCGAGGCTCCGGGCACCGACGCGAGGTCAAGAACCGGCTCCGCGGTTTGGCGCACGCCCGCCGACGGGCCGGCGGCAGCGTTGGGCAGCACCGCGACCGCCGCCGCGCCTGGCGCTTCCCCCGCCGCGAATGACGCGTCCGCGTCCGCCTCCGCGTCCGCCTCCGCGCGCCATGCCTCCCGGTCATCAATGAATCCGTCGCGACGCGCCCCGCTGACCGCCAGCAGCCGGTCCGCACGCGACGACGCCGCGCCATTGGCGACCTCGCCAAGCAGTCGCTGCAGCTCATCGGCGGTTTTCAGCAGCGCCGCCTGCAACGCCTGATGGCGCGCCCGCACCAACGCATCACACAGACGGTCCGGCGCAACCGGCTCTCGCACGAAGTCAGTCGCCTGCAGCTCGAACGCGCGCACCGCATCCTCATCGCGTCGCGACACGACCACAATGGCGGAGGGGCGTTCGCTCGGCGCCAGCGACGCAATCAGATCGATGCCGGAACCATCCGCCAAGTCCGACGACACGATCGCTACATCCGGCGCCTCCTGCAGCAGCGCACGGCGCGCCGCCCCCTCATGATCACAGCCGGCCATCACGGATAGGTCCAGCAGATCGCCGAACGATTCCACGACAGCGCGCAGCGACGCCGAGGAAGCACCAATCACCAGAACACGAATGGACATGAGACGGGCGGGAGGCATCGACGCACGGCACCCATGACGTCAGCGCGACATCAGCGCACGGCGATGGTGTGAATGGCTACGGCTACACCACACGGCATGTTGGAGTTTCGCGGCTCGTCCCACGTTCATGGCGGCGGTGCGGGAAGGAACTGCCTGACGCGAATCACGCGAAAGGGCGCGAATCGCTCCGTGTGTGCGCGGCGTCCCGTGTGCGTTCGGCGGGTCAGCCCTTTCATGTTTTCAAAACAGAAAGACGTCAGAATCCGAGGACACACGACCACCTCCATTCCTGAGCGGAGCGATTTGCGCTCGTTCGCGTCATTCGCGTCAATCAGTTCAATGGCCGCCCATTTACATCGGTCCACGCGGCGGTTCGCCGAACGCCGTCCAGCTCGACGAACCCCGCGGGGACACCACCGCCGCGCGTTACCGCGCAGGCGGCGTGCACGACTACTTCGCGTCAGCGCGCTCCGTCACGACACGCACCTGATCATCCACCACCTGCAGGAATCCACCGTCGACACTGAAGCGGCGCTCACCCTCCGCCGTCGCCACCCGCAGCATGCCGCGACCCAGCAACGTCATCAACGGCGCGTGCGTCGGCAGGATGCCCATCTCGCCGTCGAACGCCGGCGCAATCACCCCATGCGCGGCGCCCTCGAACAGCACCTTCTCCGGCGAGATCACCGAAACCTTCAGCGCGTCACTCACGATCAGCCCTGGAGCTTCTTCGCGTTGGCCACGACGTCTTCCACCCCACCCGCCATGAAGAACGCCTGCTCCGGCAGGTTGTCGAACTCACCCGCACAGATCCGCTCGAACGACGAGATCGTCTCTTCGAGCTTCA
>CAZMGX010000264.1:0-7428 GCA_964565915.1 uncultured Gemmatimonas sp. | reverse complement strand
CCTCCACGTGCTGCTGGCCAGTCTCCTGCTCGTTCTCGGCGGTCCACCCGCCGCCGTGGATTCCACGCACTGCAGGGCCGCCGCGCGCTTCCTTCGCGACGATCGTCACATGGTCGCCGAAATCTCGGCTGACACGATCAACGACTGGCGCACCGGCAAACGGATCACCAGCTGCCGGGTCACCGCAGCCGGTGGCACCGAGCTCACGGTCGGCAAGGAAGCGGCGCGTCTCTATGAGCGGATCCGCGCCGCGGGTTGGACACGCACACCGGATCCGCGCGATGCGCCGAATGAAGCCTCGCTGCGCTTCCGATGGGAACAGTCCGACTGTCTGTTCAACGTCAACGCGGAAGCCATGCTCTTCACGGACGCCGAGGCACGGGTCAACGAAGCGCTCGTCTTGGCGCCCGATCGTACCCGCTATCAGGTGTTCGTGATGTGTCTGCCCGCCATGCCGGCGAAGCCTCGCGAGTAGCCGGCGGCTTGCGGCGTCATCGACGCAGCATCGCCTGGATTCGATCAGGGATCAGCAGGCGGTCCGCAATGGCCGCAATGCGCTCCGCATCTTCCCACGCGGCATGCAGCGCCGCCAGCTCCCCATCCAGCGCCCGTCGTTCGGACTCTTCGTGCGCCATCATCTCCAGTGCGAGCCGCTGTTCATAGCCGATCCGCTGCGCGAATGCGGCCGACCCGCTGTCAACCCGCTGCACCAGAAAGTCGAGTAGGCGCTCTGTCCGCCCGAAGTGTTCGATCTTCGCGACCGCCTGCACGACCTGATGATCAGAAGCACCGACATCGTTGATGTGTGGCAGCAGCCGACCCAGCGTCGGCATGACCGCGTCACCGGCCACGTGCGCCACACCGTTCGCGTGCGTCAGCACCAAACGCCAGCGTGCGTCGCGGTCGGATTCCAACCGCAAGAGCGACAGATGTCGACCCCGAACCTCGAGCGGCGTCCCGTCTACGACGACCCCCTGGATCCGCGCCGCAGCCCGCCACCCGCGTCGCGCCATCCGCGCCGCAAGCACGGGCACACCGGCGACAACGAAGATCGGATGCCCGAAAGCCATCAGCCATCCGATGCTGTTCATCTGTCCACTGTCCTCGAGTGAGCGCATGCCGCGCTCGAACCACTGGCGTCGAAAACGCGAGCGCAGCTGGCCGCCATACCGCCACGCGGCGAACTCCGGGCGCAACGGCGCCCCAATGCGAATCAACTCGAGACCGCTGCGACGCTTGGCCATGCCGATCTGATCGGTCGCCACCCGCGTCGGCGTGTCGCGATACATCGCCTCGGCGCACTCCACTGCCTCCCATCGCTCCTCCAGTGGGGACAGGTTCCACCGTTGGCAAACGGGGCAAACCACCCACAGACGTCCGTTATTCGCGTCGAATGCCAGACGACGTCCGACGGGGAACGACTCGATTTCCCCATTCGCGCCCAAGGCGCCGTGACAGTGCAGACAAGTGGAGTACATTCTCCTGAGGAAACTATGACTCAGGCGCCCTGCGAAACAACCCACGCGGAGCCGGTGCCCACTCGCGCGTTGCCGCCCAGCACACGGCTCGCGTCCGAGGTGTTGTCGGTTCTGGGCATCACCTTGCTGTTGATCGCCGGCAGCACCACGGGCTGCGCATCCTCGTCGGCGCTCGCCGTGGGACTTACGCCGGTGCCGGCGTCCATCGACACGATCTGGTATGTCTCGGCGCGAGCCCGCGTGAACGGCCGCGACTCACGTGAACTGACCGACACACTCGAATACGGCATTGCGCGCTACGCGCGGGAACGCATGGACGATGCGTCCACCAGTGCGATCAAGGTGACCCTGCGCGATTCGGTCCGCCTGACCCGAGACGAGTTCCTGCAGGCCATCAGGGAGACCACCTTGTCCAGTCGCCCTGCGGATCCGTTTGCCGTGCTGTACGTACACGGCTTCGGCACGTCCCTGCACGAGGGCTGGCAGTACGCCGTGGAAGCGCGCATCCGAACGCGGCACAACGCGCCATGGATCGTCTTCTGCTGGCCCGCCAACGGGCTCGGCGTCACGTGGCCGAGTTCCGACGCCCTGCTGACGCGCGCGTACCATGACGATATCGCGCTGGCGCTCGCCAGCCGCTCCGCCTTCGTTCGTGCGGCACAGGACGTGGCCGGCAGCATCGGCAGCTCCCGTCTCCTGCTCGCGTCGCACTCGCTGGGCTCTACCGTCGTCGCCGACGCCCTCATGTACGATGAGGCATGGCGCGCCGCCCTCGCGCAATCTCCACTGCGCGCCGCGGCCTTCGTCGCGCCCGATGTTGAATGGCGCTACTTCGCCGATTCGGTCGTGCCGGCGGCACAGCGAGCCAGTCGGCGCGTCGCCCTGTACACCTCCGGCCGCGATCGGGTGCTGCAGATGGCACGAACCGTTCATGATAGCGATCGTGCCGGGCAATCCACCCGCATACCACTCGTCCGCGACGGACTCGAGACCGTTGATGTGACCGAGGGGTTGGTGGCCGAAGGGTGGATCACCGCGCGCATCGGCACCCATCACGCAATTCGACGCGCCGCCGCCGCGCTTTTCGATCTCACCCACGTGGTCGGTGATGGCTTTACCGCCGACTGTCGAACCACGCTCGGTACCGCGCGCCGCACGCCAGCAGGTGTCTGGCAGTTGAACCGTGCGCGGTCACCCGCAGATCTGGCCTCGCGAAAATGCGTCCCCTTTGAATAGCGGGCGTGTTGGCTGGCGCCGTGTTCGCGGGTGGGCCCGTACCCGCTCACGCGCAGCCACGGCTACCCTCGGATGGAGGATTCACGACATCGCTCGGTCAACCCGGCCCGTGGGAACCGACCGTGGGTGTGGCGCTCGGTCGCCGCTCACGCCCGGGCGAGATCGGAGCCGTCGCGGAGACGCGCGTGGGCGTCTATCGCGAGTTGGTCAGCCGATCGCTCGGGGTGGGAGGCATGCAACTCGAGCTCTATGGCGGTACGGTTGATACACGCTCCGATGGCGGCGTGCGCGGTCGCCTCATGTCGCCCTTCCTCGGCATCGCGGTGGGGGCCGACTACAGCTTTGCCGACGCGAATGTCCGTCCCATTTTCTCTCTTTCGTCGCCGGTGCGGCGCGCTGGTCTCTTTCGCAACGGCAGCATGGTTCGTCTCGACGTGACACCCGGACGCGTGCGCTCCGTTACACTCGGCATCGAGTTTCCGGTCTGGCGGAAGGTGCCATTGGGATCGACGCGACCCACCACGGACGGCGTTACGCTTCCGTCCGCGCGACCATTGGTGACCGCCGCCTCACGGCCCTCTGCGGCCATGCGTGCAACGCTGACCACGGCGCGTGATGCCGCTGTCGCCATCCAGGAGTTGTGCGTGCCGTGGCTGGATCACCGCGGCAGCGGCGGGGCCAAGAGCGATGCGGGTGTGCTGGTGCGCCTCGGCGAAATCAAGCGCTTCGTCAACGCGAATGGCCCACCCCGAACCATCGAGATCGAGACGCATCGATGGCACAACGCGATCGACCGTGCCTTTTCCCTCGCCATCGCGCCGGACAGCGTCGTCGGTGAGGAGAGCACGGGCAGTGGACGCGCCGTCGGCATGCGGGCTCGGGAAATTCTGCTGGCGGAAGTCCTACTCCCGTATGATCGGCTCATCGGACAACTGAAGGAACACGACACCACGCGCGGATTCGCCGTGCTGGCGCGTGGCGCCTTTCTGCGCTGGCTTCATGTCGAGGCGCGAGTGCCACGGACGTCCTTTGAGACGGTGATCGCCGTCTTCGACACCGTGCTCGACATCGTCGAGTCCAACCGGCAGCTGGCACGATCGCAATGGGGGTCGTCGCGCGATGTCTGGCTGCCGCTGCAGCTGGCGCTACGACCCGATCAGCATGATTCGCAGGAGGAACTCGACGCGCTCGTGGCGCAGGCCACGCGGCGGCCGTTCACCGACGGCAACAATGTTTCGTATCTCATCAACGAGCAGTTCCAGTATCACCTGAGCCGGACCATCCGCTCGGCTCGCGACTACCATGTGCTGTGGGTCCATGACTTCCGCGGGCGGGACGATCGTGGGGATCCGGACGAAATGAGCTTCCGTCACGTCCTCCGTTCATACATGGCCGCCATGACGGAGCGGGTGCGCGCCTACGATAGCACGGGGGTGTTTCCGACCTATCTGATCATCCTCGATCATTGGTTCTACGAGGCGAACAAGTCGCGCGTCTGGATGAACCTCCTTGAGGATCCCACACGACACCGCGTCCGGCTGGGTTCCCGGTACGCGGCGCTCGAAGACTCGCTGGCGGTCGCGCAGGATTCGCTGCGCGCTGCCATCGCGCGATCCACGTTGCTCGCCGCGCAGCGACGGCAATACGGGGAGATCTGGCTGCGCAACCTGATCAAGGTGCACGTCAACATCACGAACATCGCCGACCCGACATTCACGAGCTGGCACCTGGCGACGCGTTTTCCGGTCCCCGACAACTGGATGCGCGATCATCGCAAGATCGTGTTCTTCGACATCAGCGAGGACGACCCGTATCGCGGCGAGGCCATCTTCACCGGTGCCGGCGTGGGCGAACACTATGCCAACCTCTCATGGGAAGACCGGTCCCTGCTCCTCCGTGGTCCGGCGGCGCTTTCGTTGAAAGCCGCCGCTCGGGATCTGCTGATCAAGCAGGGGATTGCGCCCGCCCGCGTGCCTGCGGTGCTGCAGCCACGCCCGCTATCGCCGGACTATGACAACCTCGTCCAGCGCGTCAACATGGGCGCGACGCGCCCCTCGCGCGCGCTCGAGCTGCAGAACGGCACGGGACACGATGACAAGTCGCTGAATCTCGCGAAGGCGGTCCTGTACACCCTCGCGCCACCCGGCTCGGTCATCAAGATTCCGGACTCGCTGTGGAACGGCACGTTCTGGGGCGCCACCATGCTCGGCTGCGCCCTGCGTGGAGTGCGCGTCGTCGTCATCGCACCCGCCTACTCGAACGCGCCGGCACGTGCCTTCGGCGGAATGATTCGTAGCCGGGAATTGTTGTGGCGCTTGCTCAGTGCCGCGCGCGTGCTGGAGGCCGAGATCGCCGCCAGCGGAGGCCTGCTCAAGGTCGGGTTGTATGCCTCGACGCTTCCCGTCACCGACATCCCGGGCAAAGTGCGGTCGGTCAAGACCACCCTCGAGCAGCACGAATGGCTGCGCGCGCTGTACGGCTTTCCGCCCGCCGTCTACCCAGGACTCGAGAACCTGGCCGCCACGTTCGGCATGCGCGCCCTCACGGCCGACGGCACCAGGGATTTTGAATCGCGCGCCCGTGCGTTGCTGCATCTCAAGGCCAACTTCATCGCGTCCCGTGAAGCCTGGCGGGTCATGGCCCGCGAAGACTGGGTGGCGGTCACCCGTGAATTCGTGGAACAGCGGTTCCTGCAGGTGCAGTCACGCGCGGAAGCCGTCGGCTCGTTCTCGCAGAACCCCAACCACGTCACGCGGCTTGGCGACGACGTGATCGAACAGTGGTTGCGTGACATGCCGCCCGAAACGCGCGAGCGTGTGGTGTTCTACACGATTCTCGGGTCGTCGAATCAGAATGACCGCAGCTTCGTGTCCGACGGCGAGGACGCGCTGTTGCTGTCCAGCTGGCCCAGCGTGATCCCGTATCTGGATCTGCTGTCGCTGGTCGGTCAGAGTCGCTGGATCGACGACCCGGCAGAACTGGAGGAGCTCCTGCCGCGGCAACATTCGTTGAAGCGACGCATGGCTCACTGGTTCAAGAACATGTTCTGACGCGGTGCGTCAGCCCCCAAGCATCTTTCGCCGGCGTTCCACCAGCCGCATGATCATGGGGGTGAAGATCAGCTGCATCGCCAGCTCCATCTTCCCACCCGGACAGACGATCGTGTTCGCCCGCGTCATCCAGGAGTCGTGCAGCATGCTGAGCAGGTAGGGGAAGTCGAACCCCCGCGGATTCGCGAAGCGGATCACCACCAGGCTTTCATCCGCCGTCGGAATCGTTCGGGCAATGAACGGATTCGATGTATCCACCACGGGCACCCGTTGGAAGTTCACGTGCGTGCGCTGGAACTGCGGCACGATGTAGTGCACGTAGTCCGGCATGCGCCGCAGGATGACATCGGTCACGGCCTCGGTCGAGTAGCCTCGCGTACTGCGATCGCGGTGGATCTTCTGGATCCACTCGAGATTGATGACCGGCACGACCCCCACCAGCAGGTCGGCATGCTGCGCCACATTGACCGTCTCCGTGGCGACCGCGCCGTGCAGTCCCTCGTAGAACAGCAACTCACTCTCGGGTAAGGGGGCCCACGCCGTGAACGTTCCCGGCGACTGTCCGAAAGGCGCCGCCTCCTCCTCGTTGTGCAGATACTTGCGGGCCGTTCCCTGTCCCGTACTGGCATAGTCGCGAAACAACTGTTCCAGTGCGGGAAACAGGTTGGCGTCCTCCCCGAAGTGGCTGAAGTGGGCGTTGCCACTGCGTTCAGCCTCCGCCATCGCCACCTTCATGGCCGCCCGGTCGAACCGATGAAAACTGTCGCCTTCGACCATCGCGGCCTGCACACCCTCACGCCGAAAAATGTTCTCGAACGTCTTCGTCACCGAGGTGGTACCGGCACCGGAGGACCCGGTGATGGAGATGATCGGATGTTTCGCAGACATGAACGAGGCCGAAGGGAGGGGTGGTGCAGATCAGTCGGGCGCCGCGAATAGTCCGCGACGGCCGAACAGTGGGGAGTTGTACGCATCATTCGGATCGTCGCGATGGTAGCGCTCGATGCGCTCGACCTCGTCACTGGAGCCGAAGATGAAGCCGATGCGTTGGTGCAGCGCCGTCGGTTGTGCCTCCATGACACGTGCGTGGCCCGTGCTGGCCAGGCCGCCCGCCTGCTCGATCAGGAACGCGATCGGGTTGGCCTCATACAACAGGCGCAGGCGCCCCGGACGGGCCGGATCCCTCGTGTCCCGCGGATAGAGGAACACGCCGCCGCGCATCAGGATGCGATGGGCCTCCGCCACGAGTGACGCGATCCAGCGCATGTTGAAGTCGGCCATGCGTGGGCCGGAGTGGCCGGCCAAGCACTCGTCGACGTAGCGCTTGACCGCTGGCTGCCAGAATCGACTGTTCGATGCGTTGATCGCGAACTCGCGTGAACTTGACGGAATACGGATGCGCGGATGACTCAGCACCCACTCACCCAGCGCGGGGTCGAGCGTGAAGCCGGGCGTGCCGTCGCCGAGCGTCAACACCAGCATGGTGCACGGCCCGTAGACGGCGTATCCGGCGCACACCTGCTGCGTACCGGGCTGGAGGAAATCGTCGACGGTGGCCGCCTCACCCGCCTGAGGGCTTCGCAGAATGGAGAAGATGCTGCCCACCGTCACGTTGACGTCCACGTTCAGCGAACCATCCAGCGGATCGAACAGCAGCAGGTACT
>CAZMGX010000263.1:0-7467 GCA_964565915.1 uncultured Gemmatimonas sp. | reverse complement strand
AACGAATGTGTTTGACCCACACAGGTCACAATGGTCACGAAGGGCGCGCGTCTAGACCATCTCCTGGATCCAATGTTCAGCAATATGAATGGTTGAAACTGCACAGTCGCGTTCGACGCGCACCCTTCGTGACCTTTGTGACCTTTGTGGTTCAGATTGCCGTTGCTGTCGCGGTGCTTTGCCGCGTGGTACCCACCCGCGATGCGATGCTTGCCGTGCGCCGGAAGGGGGTGCAGAATTTTGGAGTCACCGCAATGAACACCTCACGTGGAGTGGGCTGATGCGACTTGTCTTTGTCTTGAGCGCTTTGTTGTCGTTGCCACTCCCAACTGCAGACGCACAGGTGGACAGCTCACGATCCTCGACGCTGAGCGGGCTGGTCACCGATAGCGCGGGCCTCCCGCTGGCGAACGCGACCGTCACCATCGATGCGCTGCGCCTGACGGCACGCGCGGGTGATCGGGGCGAGTACCGGCTCACCGCCATTCCCCTTGGCACACACCTCGTCACGGCGCGTGCGGTCGGCTACGAACCGGCTACGCTCACGATCGACTTTCCCGCGGTGGCAGAGCGGACGCGAACCTTTGCCCTGCGGCTGACGCGAACGGTCCTCGATTCCGTTGAAGTGAAGGCGACGCGCACCGACCCGCGGATGGCGGAGTTCGAGGAGAATCGAAAGCTGGGCCTCGGGCACTTCATCACGAGCGAGCAGCTGCGCAAACAGGAGGGGCAGCGCCTCTCATCGATCGTCGCCATGATTCCAGGGCTGGGACTCGTCAACGGGCGAGCCAACCAGGCGTGGATCCTGAGCAAGCGGAAGGTGGGTTCCGGCGGTGGGCGGTGCCGCCCCTGGGACGAAGGCCGCGGCTCACTGCCGCCCCGAGGTGGCTTCGTGTTCACTCCGTCGCGTGCCGAGATGTCGCAGGGGATCACCTGCGCCTGCTATGCCCAGGTCTACATGGATGGACAGCTCATGAACCCGGGGATGCCCGCCGATCCGTTCGACGTCAACTCCATTCCGACGCACCAGATCGAGGCCATCGAGTATTACTCAGGGCCGTCGCAGACGCCGTCCAAGTATTCGCGCCTCAACTCGCCCTGCGGCGTGTACGTGATGCACACGCGACGGCCAGACGGCGACTGACTGCCGGGAACGAGGAAGGCCCCGAAGCGTGATGCCTCGGGGCCTTCTCGTAATCGGTACCGCCGTCGCTGTTACCAGCGATAGTGCGCGAACGCCTTGTTGGCTTCGGCCATGCGGTGCGTGTCTTCCTTCTTCTTGATCGCGTTGCCTTCGCCCTTGCTGGCGGCGAGGACTTCGGCGGCCAACTTCTCGTGCATGCTCTTCTCGTTGCGATCGCGCGAGTAGTTGATCAACCAGCGCATCGCGAGCGCATTGCGACGATCCTGGCGCACTTCGACGGGCACCTGGTAGGTGGCACCACCGACGCGGCGGCTCTTCACTTCCACGACCGGCTTGAGGTTGTTGAGCGCCTGCTTGAAGATGCTCACACCCGGCTGGCTGGTCTTCGCTTCGACGATGTCCATCGCGCTGTAGAAGATCCCTTCGGCAGTCGACTTCTTGCCCTGGATCATCAACGAGTTGATGAACTTGGAAACGGTCTGGCTATCGTAGCGCGCGTCCGGCAACACGCTGCGCTTCACGGCACTCTTGCGACGGCTCACTTCTTCTTACCTCCGGCGGCCGCAGCAGCGCCCTTCTTGGGCCGCTTCGTGCCATACTTGGACCGACTCTGATTGCGGCCGTTGACGCCCGAGGCGTCGAGCGTGCCGCGTACGATGTGGTAACGCACGCCCGGCAAGTCCTTCACACGACCACCACGCACGAGCACGATCGAGTGCTCCTGAAGGTTGTGGCCTTCGCCCGGGATGTACGCCGTGACTTCGAGCTGGTTGGTGAGGCGCACACGGGCCACTTTACGCAGCGCCGAGTTGGGCTTCTTGGGCGTCGTGGTGTAGACGCGGGTGCAGACGCCACGCTTGAACGGATTGCTCTTCAGCGCGGGCGCTTTCGACTTCTCCACCACGTCCTTTCGGGCGCGACGGACCAGCTGGTTGATCGTTGGCATTCGCCTAGTTGTGAGTGTTCGGGACCGACATCTACGTGAATCGCGGGGGCGATGTACTGCGTGATGTACTTCGTATGGGTACCGAAGACACCAAAACGCCCGCCATCCGTGTGCTTCCTGCCAGCACGGTCGGGCGGGCGATGCCCATGGGGGCTACGCCACTCGCGGCACGGAACAGAACCGAAAAGTAGCCCGGTCAGGCACCGTCGGTCAACCCGCCGCGTGGTACCGTCGGAAATGTGACCCTCCCTTACGCACCATGCGCCCAAAGCGTTGTCAGTTAACGATTTGCGAATCTTGTCGTCCAAGCAGACGACCGTGACCGAGGCGAATCCAGGGCGACGACGCAACATTTGCGCGACGGGCAGGGTCAAACGAGCAGCGCGTGAGCCCCGCTCAGCAACATGCCGCCCGAAAAACCGTAGTTTGCAGTAGGCTGGCCCGGCCCCGTTCGACTCCATTCTCGACCTGACTCCACCCGACGTGTCGTCTGACTTCCAGCAACGCCTCCAGCAGGCCATCGACGCCGATTTCCTGATCGAACGGGAACTCGGTGGTGGTGGCATGTCGCGTGTCTTTCTGGCCACCGAACGGGCGCTGCAGCGCCGGGTCGTGATCAAGGTGCTGCCGCCGGACCTCGCGGCCGGCGTGAACGTCGAACGCTTCCGGCGCGAGATCCAGCTGGCCGCGCAGCTGCAGCATCCGCATATCGTGCCGCTGCTCGCGACGGGCGACGAAAACGGCATTCTCTGGTTCTCGATGCCCTTTATCGAGGGCGAGTCATTGCGGGGTGCGCTCACCAAACAGAAGCGCCTGCCGGCCCGCGACGTCGTCCGTATCCTGCATGATGTCGTCGATGCCTTGGCCTACGCCCACGCGCGCGGGGTGGTCCATCGCGACATCAAGCCCGACAACATTCTCGCGTCGGGGATGCACGCGCTGGTCACGGACTTCGGCGTGGCCAAGGCCCTGAGCGCCGCGATCCCGATGGCCGGCGGCACGACCACCGGCATGGCCATCGGCACGCCGGCCTACATGGCGCCCGAACAGCTTGCGGCCGATCCCGCGGCCGACCATCGCGTCGACATCTATGCGGTCGGCCTGTTGGCCTATGAGTTGATCACCGGCCGTTCACCGTTTTCGGGCTCGTCACCACAGGCCACCATGGCCGCGCAGCTCACCGAAACGCCAAAGCCGCCGCACCAGTTCGCCGATATTCCCGAGGCGCTGTCGATCATCATCATGCGCTGCCTCGAGAAGGACTCGGCCAAGCGGCCGCAGTCCGCGCAGGCCCTGCTGGCCGAACTCGACGCGCTGCCGCCGATGTCGAGTGGCAGCATTCCACGGCCGCAGCCCACACGTCGTCGCACGGCAACACGCGCCATGGGTGCGCTGGCGCTGCTCGCCGTCACCGTCGTTGTCGCGCAGCAGGTCCTGCGCCGAAACCGCGCCACGGTGCAGAACGCCGCAGACTCCCTGACGGCGCGCGACATCGGTCCGGGTGGCGACCGCGCCGGCACTGCACAAATCGCCGCCGCGACGCCGTCGACGGCAGCCGCGGTACGTCCGGAAACGGTCGTGGTGTATCGAAACAACAGCGACAGCGAATCGGGCATTCAGGTGCCGGTGGTGATTTCGCGCGCGGAGTCTCTCGCCATCGCCGACGCAGTGCGCAAGCGGCTCGCCACCACTGCGAAACCGGACAGCTCGCGAGCAGTTGGACCATCCGCTGCCGCCGGCGCCGCGGTGAAAGCGTCGACGGCAGCCCAGGCGGCGCAGGCGGCCACCGCGGCGGCCAACGAAACCCGGATCTTCATCAGCGCTGACGGCAAGTCGATCACGATGAACCGGATGCAACTCGCCGAAGAGATCGGCAAGATCTTTGCCGATTCGGTCGCGTTTGCATTGAGTCGCATGGATACCGCGTTCAAACGTGCCGCCCGGGTGTACCAGTTCGAGACGCCGATGCCGACTGGGCGGGGCGTCATGCCGCTGGTCGCGCCGCCCAGCGATGGACGGGTGCGCATCGTCGTGTCGAACTACACCAATGCCACCGGCAAGCGCGAGATGTCGTCAGTCAGTCGGGACATCGCGCAGTACCTACGCGCCGCGCTGCCCGCGGAGACCTACGACGTCGTGAACACCGACCTCCTGGAGCGCGCGGCACGTTATGGCATGAATGATCCGATCTCGCTGGGCTTCAGTCTGCGGGCCGACTATGTGGTCAGCGGCCTCGTCATTCAGCGTGCCGATTCCATCGTGGTAGTGACGCAGTTCCGCGACGTTCGCGACGGACGCTTCTCCCGCGCGCAGGAGGCCACTGCGTCGGCGGCAGATCCGAAGCCCGCCTACCAAACCTCCCTGGCTCTCGTCAACGGCTGGCTCGACACCGTCAAGGTCCTGCGATCACGCCGCCCCTCGATGCCGACGCGACCCCAACGTATGTTGGAGGGATCGCGAGGTGTGCCTCGCGGGGCTCCACCGGAAATCCCGAGACTGAATCCTCCCGGATAGCCCGCGTCGTCGCGCGGTGCCCTCCACTCCATCCAATGTCAATTCCCCAAACTCGGCGGCGCGACACCATGCGGGCGGCGTGGCTGGTGGTGGTGGCGATGCTGTCCAGCGCAACGCTGTTCCTGTCGGCCTGTCGGAAGTCATCGACCACGGTTGCCCGGGTCTTGCCCGGTGTATCAACGGGGAGCTTCGCCGAACTCAGCGCCTCGGAACTTTCCGTCATCGTGGTCTGCCACGACACGCTGGGCCGTCCGCGCGACAACGCGCGCATGCGATACACCGAGATTCAGCGGTGCTCACCGTGTATGCCGAACGGCATCAGCGAGTCTGCCGAGCGATCCATTGCGCATGCACGCCGCTTGTGGCGACAGACGGCGCGAGCGCCGTACGATTCGCTCGACATGGGCGCCAACTGCACGCGCCTCAGCTATCGCTTTGCACGCGCCAAACGACCCGACGATGACTCGCTCGCCGTCGAGATTGCCCTCATGCACCTGGCAAGTGCGGAAGACTCGGTGCGTGCGGCAGCGCTCGCGCGGCTCGATTCACTGATCGGCCAACGCGTCAGCGCGGAGCAAACACCCGCCGCAGCACACCTGCTGGCGCAGTTGGCGACCGGCATCTGGGATCGTGCCCAGCGCCAACTGGAACGTCCGCGCGATTTGGACGTGCATGAGCTGGAGCGCAGCGCGCACCGCCTCGACCGCGAGGCGCCGGTGCTGCGGTATCTCCCCGCAATCCCGCGCGCTTCCTCTGAGCTTGGCGTATCCGAAGGCGTATGGGCCGCGCGTCTCTTCGAGTCAGCCGCGCGTCTCACATCCCACCACGATGAGCGCTCGCGGTGGCTGCGCCTGTCGCTCGCGCCGTGGGTGGCGATGGAGGACTGGGCTGCGCTCGACTCGGCCGCCGGCGTCCTGCTGCGTTTCGCCCCGAATGACTCGGCCGTGCTGCCGGCGCGTGCGCTCTCGGCGTATCGGCGCATGAGGTACCCGGTGTTGGAATCACCAGCGGTCATGGCCCAGTTCGACTCGGCACTCGCGCGTCTGCCGCGCGGTGATTCGTTGCGCTACGACAGCTTCGATGGGATGCTGACCGCCGAAGATGATCACTGGCGGTATGGCTTCCTGCCGGATGAACGC
This sequence comes from uncultured Gemmatimonas sp., assembly GCA_964565915.1. GTDB lineage: Bacteria > Gemmatimonadota > Gemmatimonadetes > Gemmatimonadales > Gemmatimonadaceae > Gemmatimonas. Next base: position 1,724 of record CAZMGX010000263.1, on the reverse strand, counting down.
ATGGCGCTCGATCGTCGCGGGTGGGCCGTATTGGACCCGCTCTGGAGCACCCCGGTCAACGAGCTGCGTCTCGCACGGCGCGCGCGTGTCGCAGAGGCTGATTACCGCCACGCCGACATCACCCTGCGCGACGAGGCGGGGAGTGAAACGATGCCCGGGCAGATTCTGGTGCGCCGCGGGTCGCCGTCGCCACGCTGGTCGCTCTTCAGCACGCTGGCGACCCGCCAGATCGTGGTGCGCTCATGGCCCAACATGGCGGCCTACGCGGAGATCAACCGAAGTCCGGACACCGATGATGATGAAGCCTGGCGAGCGTTCTACGGACCGCTGTTCTCGCTGAAGGAAGCCAGTCGTTACCTCCCCAGCGAACGCTGTACGGTCCGTCAACAGGCCTTTCCGTCCTTGCACAGCTGCGTCACCGCACTGCGCTCCGAATGGGATGACGTGACGTTCTATGGCAAGACAGACGCCGTCGATGTCACGATCGCGCGTTTTCGGGCGCCGAGCGATTCCGCCGACATGTACATCGGTGCGCGCGTGCCGTTGCGCGCGTTCAAGAGTCGCGACGATCTGTCGGCACAGGCGTCGGATCGCATCGACGTCGGCCTCTGGCTCACCAATGAGTGGGGTGTCCCGATCATGCACCAATCGGTCCGTCGCGAGTTGCCAGCGCCCAACGTCCTCGCATGGACTCACCAGTGGAGCGCACGCGTCGGCTCGCTTCGCATGATGCATCGCGTCGAGGCCATGGAGCCCACCAAACCCTCAGGCGCGCGCGGCATTGCGCGCTTTACCAGTGACGCGCAGGTGGCGTTTCCGGTCCGCGGCTTCGGCATGAGTGATGTCCTTGTGGCCGCCCAGGCGAAACCCGGTCGAAGCGGCGCGCGGCGCTGGCGCGACCTCACCATCGAGCCCAACGGCGCCACGGTCACACCACGCGTGCGTTTTGCAATGGTCTGGGAAGTCTATGACCTGACGCCCGGTGCCGACGGGCGGGTGCGTTGGCGTGTCCGACTCAAGCGTGAGCGTGGCGCGGTGGTTGTGCGCGACGACATGAAGGAAGTACTGGCCGGAACGCGCAAGTCGGGTAGCCGCGTCGTGGCGGCGGAGGACGAAGCGCCCGATATCGCGTACGTGCGTGATGCCGCGCCGACCGCGGCTATCCTGGAGAACATCATGTTCGGCCTCGACGACTCGCCGCCAGGGCACCATGTCGTCAACGTGACGATCGACGATCTCGTGAGCGGCAAGTCAGTGACGCGAGGGGTCAGCGTGCGCGTACTCGTGCCGGACTCCCAGAAGCGTGGCACCCCGATCGGCTCGCCGTTCGCAACCACTCCGCGTGGGGCAGCGGGCGCACCGCAGGACTGAAACGCGATGCACGACAGGGGGATATCGGATATCAGCGGTCCAATATCCCAAAATCGATTATCGCGGTTGTCATTTCCACCGTAGCAGCAGGCCCCCGCCGCGGTACACGCGACGGGGGCCTGCCACTTCACCGTTGATGACTACGGCAGCAGGACCGAGCCCAAGACGTGGATGATGCCGTTCTTCGCCACGATGTCCGTCGCCGTCACGTTGGCGGTATTGGACGGACCCGTCAACGACACGGCACCGCCCGCGATGTTCACGCGCAGCGTCGGGCCCAGCAGCGTCGGGACGTTCTGGCCATTCGAGAGGCCCGCAGCGAGCACGCGCGATGGGGTCACGTGCAGCTGCAA
>CAZMGX010000262.1:0-7467 GCA_964565915.1 uncultured Gemmatimonas sp. | reverse complement strand
GCAGCAGATCGAAGAAGAAGAGCACACCCAGCCCCGCCGACGGCCATGCGCCCGCTTCACGACTTGGCATCGCCGATATCCCGCTCGCCGTGACGAGCACCTGAGCATACGGCGCCAGCGTGATGTGGCCAGGCGCCTTCCCATAGCGACCGAGTGGAATTGCCGGCGCCGGGATCGGTTGACGTACCTCCAGCCGCTGCGACAGCGACGCGCGCGTCGCGAACGCTGCGGCATCGTACCCGGGGGCAGACCACGGCCCGCCGGCAATGGCCAGCCACTGCGGCGGCAGGTCACGTCCACCGGCGGCCGCCCCCTGTGTCACGGAGACCACGGCGCGATCGCCAGCCAGACCACGCTGCACCGTCAGGCTACCGGACACGCGAGCCACACGAGGCGCCACCGCCGCACCGATCTGATCGGTGCCGGCGTAGCCGCCCGCCGCAGCGATCAATGCCCATCGACCTTGGGTCGCCCGTGAATCGGACGGCACCCAGCCGCCGGTGCCGTGCAGTTCGGCGCGGACCCCGCGCAGTCGCCACGCCGGAAGCACGGGTGAAAAGTCACCTTGTACCGATCGCGCGCGAATCGAGACCGGCGCATCGGTTTCATACGCCAGGCGCAGCGCAAATGGAGACACGGGCGATCGACGCATGACAAACCCCGCCGCGCGTGTGTCGACGTGTTGCGTGTAGTCGCTGCCGAACAACGCGGCGCCGAGCGAGTTGGTCAATCCGCCGCGCTCCGCGCCGGCTACGTCCCGCAGGTCTCGCTCGGCAAAGAGTTGCAGCAACGGCTCCCGCCCAAACGCCGGCGCGCGACCGATGGACACGCGACCTTTCGCCGCCCGATCGTCAATGCCATAGCGCCCGCGCGCCGACAGCAACCAGCCGCTTCCCCATCGCTGTGACGCCCCAACGCCCAGCGACAGCCCCTCAGCCCGGTTGTACCGAATGCCGTCGCTGATGCCGCGTCCCGTGACCCGCGTCTTCGCCGGCCGTGCGAGCATCGCCGCACGAACCGCCATCTCGGCCTGTTCACGCGCGCGCACGACTTCTTCGCTGGACGCGATCTGGATGTCCGGCGGCAGGACATCAACGATGCGGTTCTCGAACGCATACTTGCGCAGCGAGTCCGCCGGCACGGAGCTCCAGCGCGGCAGCAACTGCGTGGCGGCCGGAACCTGTTCGTTCACGTCGTAGTTCGAGACCTCCCACCGTCCGCGCACGATGCCACGCACAGGAATGTCCAGCCAGGTCGACCCGCGGGACACTTCGACTTCCTGTCGTCGCGGCAACCAGTAGCGCTCACGGACGAGACCGTTCTCGAGCGTCACGACGAGGGTCTCGATGCGCTTGTCGAGAATCGCGGCGCGGGTAAAGGTCATCGACAGTCGCACGACGGCTGCCGTCTCGCGATCGAGGAAGACCGAGCCGATTGCCGCCGCCTGCCGACCGTCGCGTGGGCGGAACTGCACTTCGTCGACGACGATCTCGCGACCGGGAATGCGAATGCGCACGGGCGCGACACGCTGGTATTCGTACAAGTCCCGCGCGCTGGCCGCCAACGGATGCGGCACGTCGCGCACATCCTGCCCATCCCCGAGTCGAATCCGATCAGGAAGATTGTCGAGGATCACCCCGTAGCGATCGCGATAGTACCCGACGTTCGCCGGCAGCAGCGTCGTGTCTCGACGGCCGACCAGTTGCTGCGCACTCCGGTTCGGCTGCCACCACGAGATCGTCAGGGCCAACTCTTCGGTTTGCACCACGCGAGGTGGAATGATGACCCCCTCGCCCAATTGCGCGAGAAACGCCAGGAATCCGTGCGCGTCTGCCCGGTAGCTGAGCAGGGTACTGTCGGCCAATTGCAGGCTGCGACGCTGCGTCGCGCGCGCGATCAGTGAGTCTGCCTCGGGGTCGTTCCATCGCGCGTTCGCTGCGGTGGCCGGTCGCTGCGCTTGGGCCGCACCTCCAACGAGCGCCGCATACCCGATGCCGAGGCCGATCAGGAACCGTCGTGATCTATGCAAACCGTTTCGCAAGCCGTCTATCGGAGCGAAAGATCCGCCGCCGATGGCGGCGCGAGCAGCGTCAGGCCGGTGCGCAACGAGGCATCGGTGGCAAGTGAGTAGCGCAGCAGCTCTTCCGGACGACCGTGCAGTTCCAGCAGGCGCACGGTCGCCAAGCGCGCCGCAACCGTCGCCCACTCGCTTGGCCCACGGCGTGGTGCTCGTGCCGCGACTCGCTCGCGCAGCCGCTCCTCCAGCTGCGACACCGGGGTCACTGCCCACTCCTCACGCAACGCGTGTGCGCTCACCGAGTCCACGGCGGCCAGCAGGTGGCGCACCACATCACCATTCCAGTCTCGCGGCGTCGACGATGGGTCACGCCACGCGGCCTCCGCCAGCATCACGTCCGGGCGGAGCCCACCGGTAAACGTGCGGCCCGCACCTTCGCGACGCTGCAGGGCGCGGCCGGTCGGCGTCAACCAGCGCGCCGTGGTCAGACGAAGCGACAGGTCTGGAGACAACCGGACGATGCGCTGCACCACGCCTTTACCATACGTCGGTGCGCCCACCAGCACGGCGCGCCCGTGTTCGCGCAGCGCGGCTGCGATCACTTCCGCCGAACTCGCCGTGCCCGCGTCCACCAACAACGTCAACGGCATCGTCGGCCAGCGCGAGTTGTGCACACGATGTTGCTGTGCGTCCGTGCCCCCGCGTCCCGTCAGTGAGGCGACGAGCGCGTTCGACGGCAGGAACAGGCCCGCCGCCTTCACACCTTCCTCGAACAGCCCGCCACCGTTCCCGCGCAGGTCGAGCACGAGCGATCGGGCCCCGCGCCGCGTGAGGTGCTCCACGGTCTCTTGCAGTTCTCTCGACGCACTCTGACTGATGGACGACAGGCGCACGTAGCCCACGGTCTCGTCCAGCATACCCGACTCGGTGATCGCCGGCGTGTGCCACGTATTCCGGTGCACCGTAACCCGCACCGAATCGCCCACCGGTGAACGCAGCAACAGGAGGTCCGTGTGATCCCCCTGCACCTGTCCCGAATCCGCGCCCGAGCGCAATCGGGGATCGTTGGCCGCGACCCCGTTCCACGTCAGGACGCGATCTCCACGACGGACGCCAGCGCTGGCCGCCGGCGAACCGGCCGCCACCCGACGCACACTGAGATTCGATCCCTGCCAACGCAGCGTCATCCCCAATCCCTGACTCTCACCGAGCAACGTACCGCGGTAGTTGCGATAACCGTCCGGGCGCAGCAGCGCCGCGTAGGGATCCTGCAACTCGCGCAGCATCCCCGACACGGCCCGCTTGATCAGCTCATCGCTGGGCAACGAGTCGAGCGCATTGGCGCGTACGGAGTCGATGGCATTCGACAGCAGACGTCCGTCGGCCCACACATCGCGCGACCGGACACGCTCGCCACCGACGTGCATGCCGACGGCAAACGCACCACCCAGCAGCGACACCCCCGCCGTGCCGATCATCAGCCGCCGCGCGATCATCCGAGAACGGTTCATGACGATGCCCGCTCGTCCGCGGTCGCGTCGGGCTCCTGCGCATACTCGGCGAGTTTGCGGTATAACGTCTTGCGATCAAGCCCCAGGATTTCCGCCGCGCGTGACTTGTTGCCCTCGGTCCGGCGGACGATGTCCAGCACGTACGCGCGTTCGACGGCCCGCAGCGGCAGCTGCTGCTGCGACGCATGCGCGACCAGTGCCGCAGCCCGATTGGCCTCGCGCAAGCGCGGCGGCAAATCGTCCGGCGTGATGGCCTCAGCGGTGGCGAACGTCGCGGCGCGATGCATCGCATTGCGCAGCTCACGCACGTTGCCTGGCCAGCCATAGGTGGTCAGCAAGGCCTCCGTGGCCGGATCGAGTTGGTGCGCCACTCCCGACTCCGCGATGAACTTGCGCGCCAACGGCAGGACGTCGTCCGAGCGCTCCCGCAGTGGCGCCACTTCGAGCGGCAGCACGTTCAAACGCCAGAACAGGTCTTCGCGAAAACGCCCTGTGCGCGTCTCCCCTTCCAGGTCACGGTTGGTGGCCGCGATCACCCGCACATCGTAACGTCGCGATTCCGTCGCCCCCACGCGTCGCGCCTCACCACTCTCGAGGAATCGCAACAGGGCCGGCTGCAGCGCCAACGGCAGTTCGCCGATCTCGTCGAGAAAGAGCGTGCCCCCTTCCGCCGCCGCCACCAGTCCGGACCGCTCGCGATCCGCACCCGTAAACGCACCACGTTCATGCCCGAACAACTCCGATTCGATGAGTTGCTCGGGAATCGCACCACAGTTGACGACGATGAATGGGCCGCGCTGCGACAGGGCATGGATGGCGTGCGCCATCACTTCCTTGCCCGTTCCGCTCTCGCCGGTGAGCAGGACCGGATGCGGCGATGGCGCCACGCGCTCCACCAAGCCAAGGAGTGCCTGCATCGAGGCACTCTCGGCGACGAGGCCACCGAACACCCGATCACGCAGCTTGATGCTGGCCGGTTCGCGATCCGGTGTGGCCGACACCGCACCACGCCGCGCCTGTGACTCGCGGACCGCCCGGGCGATCGCCTGCAACAACTCAGCCGTGCCGACCGGTTTCGTGACATAGTCGAACGCCCCCGCGCGCACCATGCGAACGGCCGCGTCGATCGAGCCGAACGCCGTCATCAGGATGACCGGCACTTCGGGGGCACGCTCCTGCGCACCCGCCAGGACCGCCTCGCCACCGAGACCCGGCATCACCACGTCCGTCAGCACGACGTCGAACACGCTGGACGCCGTCAGGCGCCCCAGCGCCTCCGCGCCGTTGGGAACCGCCGTGACGCGATGCCCCGCGCCCGAAAGCACCTCCACCAGCAACTCCCGCAACGCGGCATCATCTTCGGCAATGAGCACGCGCCCGGTAGCAACGTCGGCGGAAACCGGCGGTACGTCGAGGAAGGCGGGAATCGTGGTGACTGGAATCGTCGTGACCGGAATCGTCGTGATGGGCAGCAGGATCAAGCGTCTCCGACGACGAACGCCGGAGCCAGCGGGAGGGAGACGACAAAGACCGCGCCGGAGCGACCGTCGGACCGGGTAGTACCGACGATAGCCCCTCCGTGATCCTCAACAATACTGCGCGCGACCACCAGCCCGAGGCCAGTTCCGGTCGGCTTCGTCGTGGCGAAGGGTGTAAACAGGCGCCCATCCAGCGCTTGCGGCAACCCGGGACCGGTGTCCGCGACCGTCAGGCGCAGCGCCGCCCGCGACGCGCTTTCGTCGACCTTGTCCACATCGACCCCGATCTCGATTTCCCGCGGACCGTCCTGTCCATCCATCGCCTGCACCGCATTGAGGATGAGATTCGTCAGCAGCTGCTGCAACTGCTCCGCATCACCGCGCACCCATGCTTCGTACGATTCGCTGCGGGTGATCGTCACCCCGGCCCGGGCCAGGTCCGCATCGAGCAACTCCATCGTGCTGTCGATCACCCGGCCGATCGCCACCGGATCATCCCGGCGCACGGGGCGACGCGCATAGTCCAGCAATGAGCGTACCGTGCGCGCGATGCGCCCGCTCTGCGTCACGATACTCTCCAGCTGTCGCACGGTGTCTGGCGCAACCGAGGGCTGCTTCAGCAACAGCTCGGCGCGTCCGGAGATGACGTTCAAGGGGGCGCCGATCTCGTGCGCCAGGCCGGCGGCGAGTGTGCCGACCGTCGCCAGTTTCTCCGATTCGACCAGCCGCCGCTCGAGGCGGATGCGCTCTTCCCCCTCGCTCAGCAGGTCCTGTCGTGCACGCGCCAGACGCTCGGCCATCTGGTTGAACTCGCGGGAGAGCGCGTTCAGTTCGGCCGCGCCCAGCGCCTGCGGCACCCGCGCGTCGATGTCACCCTCGCCAAGCGCGCGAGCGGCCACGACCAACCGTTCCAGCGGACTCGACACCAGGCGCCGAGCGAGGATCCCGATCACGATCGCCATGATCAGCACCAACGCGATGGTGGCAACGAGCAACTCCGTCTGCAGACGGCGCACCTCACTGCTCAACAACGCGTACGGCTGGGCCACCTCCAACACACCGACGACTTCGCCGAAAGCATCACGCTGATCGTCGATGATGCGACCGGCCGACGGCTCGCGAACCGCCCGCAGCACCGTCGACACGAGTTCACCGTCCAGATTGTTTTCGAAGAATGCTTCCGAGGCCCCGGTGATGACGCGACGCAGCACCGAGTCCGGCGCCGGCGGCGAGTTCGTCATGGAGGAGCTGGCAAATCGCACCGTCCCATCCGGTGCGTACAGGCGCGCACCAAACACGCGCGGATCGGCAATCAGTCGTTCCAGCAAGGCCTGTACCCGCGCTTCGCCCATTTCCCGCAGGCTGTACTCAAACGCGATGTCCAGCGCGCGCGCATATGCCCGGGTCTGCTGCTGCAGCGCCGGTTCCAGCACTCGCTGACGCTCCGCCGCGAACGCACCGCCCAGTGCGCCCATCACCAGCACGACGATCGGAAGGATCGTCACCAGCAATCGTGTTGTCAGTCGCATGTCGTAAACTGCAGTCATGCATGCGCTGGCGACACCGGGGACGAATGGCAAGGCGAATGACGAGACGCGCGTGATGCGCGACCATGCGGCACACCGCCCCGTGTGCTACACTGCAGGTGAGTCAGCGCGCCTCATTTCCCGAATCAGCGCATGCCACGCGGACTCCGGCACGATCCTCGCACGGTAGGGACGCATGAATTCACATCCCGTGGTGATCGTCTCTGATGTCGATGGCACGTTGCTCGACGAGTCGGGCGCGTGGCCTGAATCCCCGCGCGTGCTCCGGAGTCATCTCGATCGCGCGGCAGCGGCACTCGGTGCGCCCGTCACGTTGGCGCTGGCGTCATCGCGCACGCTCGATGAGTTGCTGGCCCTGCAGCGCTGGCTGGGACGAACCGGGCCGTGTCTCGCGGAAGACGGCGCCGTGGTCGCACTCGATGACGAACCCACGCTGCGCCGTCGCATGGCGGCACTGGGTGATGCCGCGATCGAAACCCGCGTCGCCGGCCGACGTCGACTGCTGGTGACTCGGCGCGGAGTACCCGTGGAACGGTTGCGCGAACTGCTGCGAGCGTGGCCGGGCGCCGGCGCCGCGGATGTGGCACGCGCACCCAGCGCCCGACTCACCGCTCTCGGATTTCGCTCGATGGGACAGCGGCGGCGAGCGCTGTTCTCGCGTCGGGCCAGTGTCCTGCTCGATCCGGCGCAGTGGCGTGCGGTGGTGCGCACCGCCGGCGAACATGCACCGCGCGATGTCGCCGTCGACATTGCGCGCGGCGGACGCTGGAGTACGGCGACCCAACGCGCCGGCAAAGGGGCAGCCGTCGCCTGGCTGCGCGCCGTCCTCGACGCCGAAGCACCCGGCGCGGTGCGCATCGTCGGGATCGGCAATGGTGAAACGGCCAACCGGTGGGAGGAAGAAGAAGTTGAAA
>CAZMGX010000261.1:0-7480 GCA_964565915.1 uncultured Gemmatimonas sp. | reverse complement strand
CGTGATCAAGCAGACACTGGGGCAGGACCTGCCCGAGGGCTTTCAGACCGCGGAGTTCCTCGTCGACCACGGGATGGTGGATAGTGTCGTCCATCGCAAGGAACTGCGCGCCACGATTTCGCGGTTGTTGCGGCACATGACTGGACGTCCTGCGGCGGCAGGACACGCGCAGGAAGGCTGACGAACGATCCGCTGGCCCCGCGCCGACTCACGGACGCGGCGTCCCCTGTCGTCGCGTCGGCCGAGGAACGCGAAGCGCGCGTGGCGTATCATGAGGCGCTCGCGCGGCTCTTTGCGCGCACGGGCGGCGCGTGGCGTCTGGGCCTCGAGCGCGTCGCTGCGCTGCTGACCGCCCTTGGTGATCCGCACCGACGCTACCCGGTATTCCACGTCGCCGGTACGAACGGGAAGGGCAGCACGGTCGCGACACTGGACGCGTTGCTGCGTCAAGCCGGTCTTCGTGTCGGCCGCTATACATCGCCGCATCTCGTGGACTTCAGCGAACGCGTCGTCATCGACGGTCGCCCGATGCAGCCGGAGGCGATCACGCACTGGCTGACGCAGCACGAGCCGCTGCTCACCGATCTCGGTGCCACGTTCTTCGAGTCCACGACGGCCATGGCGCTGTCGCATTTCGCGACGGCCTCCGTTGATGTCGCGATCGTCGAGGTGGGCTTGGGTGGGCGCCTCGACGCGACGAATCTGGTGCACCCTCTCGCCGCCGGCGTGACCCAGATCGGCTTCGACCACATGGAGTACCTCGGCTCCACGCTGGAGCAGATCGCCACCGAGAAGGCGGGAATCTTCAAGCGCGGGGTACCGGCGATCGTGGGCGAAACGCGGGAACCCATTCGCGACCAGCTGGTCCGCCTGGCCGACGCGGCCGGTGCGAGCCCGGTACTCGCATCGGGACGGGACTGGCACGTACGCGACATCGCGTTGACGGTGGCCGGTACCCGGTTCGTGCGTGAACGCGATGGCGTCGCGCAAGGCTACACGACACCGCTGGTCGGCGAATTCCAGGCGCACAATACCAGCGCAGCCCTCGCGATGCTGGAGGGCGCTGGAGGGCCGTGGAAGGCGATCGCGGACCATGCCCAGGCCGGCCTGGCCCACGTGCGTCTGGCCGGCCGGTTCCACCGGGCCGGACGCTGGTTGTTCGACGTGGCCCACAACGCGGATGGCGCCGCGACTGTGGTGGCCAATCTGCGTGCCACGGGGCTGCCACACCCGGTGGTCGCCGTGGTCACCGTGTTGCGCGACAAGGACTGGCAGGGCATCCTGCGCGCCGTCGCCACGGTGGCGGATCGCATCCTCGTCACCAGCGCGCCGACGGCGCCGGCGTCGCGCGCCTGGTCACTGGCCGAGGTCGAGGCGTGGGCCAACACCGAGCACCTGCCGGTGACGCGCATCGACGTCTTCGACGACGCGCTCCGTCGAGCAGAGGCGACCGGAGCCACCGTCCTGGTGACCGGCTCGTTTCACACCGTAGGTGACGCCATGGAACGGTTGCAGGTCGATCCGTTGGCCCGGTAGCTTACGCAGATGCCACCAAAGCCACTCCCGGGGTTCCGCGACTTCTACCCCGAGCAGTTTGCGGAACGTGCCCACATCTTCGAGACCTGGCGCCGCGTCGTGCGGCGCTATGCGTTTCAGGAGTATGACGGACCGCCACTCGAGCCGCTCGACCTGTACACGCAGAAGAGTGGTGACGAGATCGTCACGCAGCTCTACAACTTCGTCGACAAGGGTGATCGCGCGGTGGCCCTGCGTCCGGAGATGACGCCCACCTTCGCGCGGATGGTCGCCGCGCGTGCACAGGCCCTGCGCAAGCCCGTCCGCTGGTTCTCGATGCCGCAACTCTTCCGCTACGAGCGTACGCAAAGAGGGCGGTTGCGCGAGCACTTCCAGCTGAACGTCGACATGGTTGGCGAGTCCGATGTGCTGGCGGATGCGGAGCTCGTGTCGATCGCCGTCGAGATCATGCGCGCGTTCGGCCTGACGGCGGCGGACGTCCGCGTCCGCGTAAGCGATCGGCGGTTGTTGAATGCGCTGTTGACGCACCTGGCGATTCCGGAGGGCGCGTGGCCGGCGGTATACGCGGTGCTCGACAAGCTCGAACGACAGCCCGTGGAGGTGTCGGAGGAAAAACTTCAAATCGCCGGCCTGGACGACGCGACGCGCGCTGTGGTGCTGGGCTTCGCGACCCTCGATTTCGCGACCCTGCGTGCGACGTACGGCGAGTCGGAAGTGGTCGGGCCGCACATCACCGCGTTCGGCACGTACCTGTCCCACGTCGACGCGCTCGGCATTGGCGAGTGGCTGCAATTCGACCTGACGATCGTGCGTGGCCTCGCGTACTACACGGGCATCGTCTTCGAACTCTTCGACGCCGTCGGGGAGTTTCGTGCCATCTGTGGCGGTGGGCGGTACGACACGCTCCTTTCATCGCTGGGCGGAACGGATCTTCCCGCTTTGGGTTTCGGGCTTGGCGACGTCGTTCTCGGCGAACTGCTGCGCGCGCGGGGGCTGATGCCCGCCGTCGGCGCGGCGCTGGACATTTGGGTGGCTCAGGCACCCGATGCGGCGGACCAGCCGGCGGCCATGCTGCGCACGGCAAGCGCGCTGCGTGCCGCTGGACTGTCCGTCGAGTACGCCTTGCGACCCTTGCGGTTGGAACGGCAGTTCGAAGCAGCCCGCAAGGCAGGCGCCATCAGCGTCGTCGTCGTCGAGCACCGTGATGACGCGAGCATGCAATATCGCGTACGAACCGCAGAGCAGGCGGAGCAGGTGCTCGACTCCATTGACGCCCTTCGAGATTGGGCCTCCACGATGAACCGGATCACCACATGAGTGACGACAAGAAGCTGACGACGCGCGCCGAGAACTTCAGCGAGTGGTACAACGAGCTGGTGCTGCGCTCCGAACTCGCCGACTACTCGCCCGTTCGCGGCTGCATGGTCATCCGGCCGCTCGGCTACGGCATCTGGGAGCGGATGCAGCGCGCCCTCGACGACATGTTCAAGGCCACCGGGCACGTCAACGCCTACTTTCCCCTGTTCATTCCGGAAAGTTTTCTGTCGAAGGAGGCGCAACACGTCGAGGGATTCGCCCCCGAATGTGCGGTCGTCACGCACGGCGGCGGCAAACCGCTCGAGGAACGATTGGTGGTCCGGCCGACCTCCGAGACCATCATCTACTCGATGTTCGCGAAGTGGGTTCAGAGTTACCGCGACTTGCCCTTGCTGTACAACCAGTGGGCAAACGTCGTGCGCTGGGAAATGCGCACGCGACTGTTCCTGCGCACGATGGAGTTTCTCTGGCAGGAAGGGCACACGGCGCATGCGACCCATGACGAGGCGGAGACCGAGGCTCGGCGCATGCTCGGGGTGTATCGCGAGTTCATGGAGAACTACATGGCGATGCCCGTGATCACCGGTCTCAAGACCGACTCGGAGCGATTCGCCGGTGCGCTGCGCACCTACGCGTGCGAAGCGCTCATGCAGGACAACAAGGCTCTCCAGTCCGGCACGTCGCACAACCTTGGACAGAACTTCGCCAAGGCCTTCGACCTGTCGTTCCAGAACGAGCAGGGTGAACAGGCCTTTGCGTGGAACACCAGTTGGGGTGTCTCGACCCGCATGATCGGTGGATTGGTCATGACGCACGGCGACGACGCTGGCTTGCGCCTGCCGCCGCGCCTGACGCCGATCCAGATGGTGATTGTGCCGATCTGGAAGACCGACGACGAACGCGCGGCGACCATCGAAATGGCGAAGCGGATCGCGGACGACCTGGGCAGCTTCAAGCGCCACGATCATGAGCGCATTCGCGTGCACGTCGACGACCGGATCGGCATCAAGCCGGGCAACAAGTACTATCACTGGGAAACGCGCGGCATTCCGCTGCGCCTCGAGATCGGGCCCCGCGATCTCGCCTCCGGCAGCGGCATGCTCGTTCGTCGCGACACGCGCGAGAAACGCCCGATGGCGTTCGAACGCCTGAAGGAGGACTTGCCGGTCATTCTGGACCAGATCCAGAACGACATGTTGGCGGCGGCACGCGCCCGACTGGAGGCCAACTCGATCCGCGAGCGGATCAGCTATGACCAGTTCAAGCAGGTCATGGAAGGGCCGGGTGCATTCGTGTATGCCGGGTGGAACGGCGATCCGGCCGTCGAAGCCCGCGTGAAGGAGGAGACGAAGGCGACGATCCGCGTGATCCCGGATGCCGAGTTCCGTTCACCGGTGGCTCCGACCACCTGCATGGTGACCGGCGAGCCCGCCAAGTATGAAGTCATCTGGGCGCGCGCGTACTGATCGATGACCACCCCGATCGCGGACACCCCCCGGGAATCGTTTACACGCGAGAGCGGCGTCCTCTTTGCTGAGGACGTCCCGCTTCCGGCGATCGCCGAGGATGTCGGCACGCCGTGTTACGTGTACACGGCCAACACGATCCGCGCCCGCTTTCGCGCGCTGCAGGCGGCGTTCGCCGGAGCCCCGCACCACATCCATTTCGCGATGAAGGCGAACTCGAGCCTTGCGGTGCTGCGCATTCTGCAGGAACTCGGCGCCGGCGTCGACATCGTCTCTGGCGGCGAGTTGTTTCGCGCGCGCGAGGCGGGTTTCGGTGGCGGCGACATCGTGTTCAGCGGGGTGGGGAAGACCGTTCGCGAGATCGAGCAGGCACTTGATGAAGCCGTTCGACTGATCAACGTCGAGTCGGAAGCCGAATTGCTGACGATCGATGCGGTGGCCGCTGGTCGTGACGTGCGGGCGCCGATTGCGATTCGCGTCAATCCCGAAGTCACCGTCGACACGCCGCATGCGTACATCCGCACGGGCGAGAAGGGACAGAAGTTCGGGATTCCGCGTGACGATGTGGAGCGCATCGCCTTGCTGGCGCGTGACCTGCCACACGTCGAGCTGAAGGGGCTCGGTATGCACCTCGGTTCGCAGATTGCGAACGCCGATCCCATGCGTGACGCCTTGCCGCGCCTGCTCGACGTCGTGGGGCGCGTGCGCGCGCAGGGCCATCCGCTGGAATACCTCGACGTGGGTGGCGGATTGGCGGTCCCCTATGCGCCGGGTGAACCGACGGCCGATATCGCGGACTATGCCGACCTGATTCTCTCGGCGACGCGTGACCTCGGCTTGCATCTGCTGCTCGAGCCGGGTCGCTTCATCGTCGCGGATGCGGGTGTGCTGCTGACGCGAGTGTTGTACCGGAAACACGCCGCCGGCAAGGACTTCATCGTCACGGATGCCGGCATGAATGATCTGGTGCGACCCGCACTGTACCAGGCGTTTCACGATATCGAGCCCGTCGTGACCACCGCGGGAACGGTCACGGCGGACGTCGTCGGGCCGATCTGCGAGTCCGGCGACTTCTACGCGAAGGATCGGACGTTGCCGGATGTGCAAGCCGGCGATCTGCTGGCCGTCCGCACGGCCGGCGCGTATGGGTACACGATGGCCTCGAACTACAATTCCCGTCCGCGACCAGCCGAGGTGCTCGTCGAGCGCGGCCGTTATGCGGTCATCACCGAACGTGAACGGCTCGAAGATCTGGTGCGCCTCGAACGCGCGCACCTGCAATGGAGGAGTGCCTGATGCGCATCGGCCTGTTGTCGGACACCCATGATCGCGTCCCGGCGATCCGCGCCCTGCTCGAGCAAATGATCGCGGGGGGGGTCTCCATCGTGATGCACGCCGGTGACTACTGCTCGCCGTTTGCGCTGCAGCCCTTCCACGATCTGTCCATTCCGCTGCTCGGTGTCTTCGGTCGAAACGACGGCGACCGTGACGCTCTGCAAGCGGCGGCGAAGACCGGCTTCGGTGCAGCCGAGTTGTTCGAATCGCCGCACAGCTTCGATCTGGGCGGCAAGTCGGTGCTGCTCATTCACGACATCGCGGATGTGCATCAGCGATCGATCGACGGGCACGAGGTGATCGTGCATGGATTCACCCATGTGTCGGAGATGAAGTCCCGCGGCGATTCGTTGCTCGTGAATCCCGGGGAAGCCTGTGGATGGCTGCACGGTGCGCCGTCGGGCGCGATCCTCGACCTGGAAACCAAGTCGGTCGAATTCCTGAAGCTCACCGGACCGGAGTGGAAGTTCTGATGGATAGTCGCATCCTGATCCTCGATTGTGGTTCGCAATTCACCCAGCTGATCGCCCGCCGCGTGCGCGAGGCGCGCGTGTATTCCGAGATTCATCCGGCGCACCGGTCGCTGGAGTGGATTCGCGACTGGAAGCCGGACGGGATCATTCTCTCGGGCGGTCCGAGCTCCGTCACTGACGAGGGCGCGCCGACCGTTCCGCGCGACGTGCTCGATATCGCGCCGGTGCTCGGCGTGTGCTATGGCATGCAATTGATCGCGCATCTCGAGGGCGGCGCCGTCGTAGGCGGCGGGCGGCGTGAGTACGGGCGATCGGAGGTCACCGTGACCGAGGCGGCTGGAATGTTCGCCGGGTTCGACGTGGGCGAACGTACGACCGTGTGGATGAGTCACGGCGATCATGTTGAGGTCGTACCGCCAGGGTATGTCGCCACGGCGGTCACGGGCGATCACGTCATCGCCGGCTTCCGGCACGAATCGAAGCCCATTCACGCGCTCCAATTCCACTCGGAGGTCGCGCACACGGTCCGTGGTGCCGAACTGATCGAGAACTTCCTGTTCGACATCTGTGGCTGTCGTGCCGACTGGACCCCGGGTCACTTCATCGATCTCGAGGTGTCGAAGATTCGTGCGCTTGTCGGCGACCGCCAGGTCATCTGCGGACTGTCCGGCGGCGTCGACTCCAGCGTGGCGGCCGCGCTGGTGCACAAGGCCATCGGTGATCAACTCACGTGCATCTTCGTCGATACGGGCTTGCTCCGGCTGCATGAGCGGGAACAGGTGGAGCGCACGATGCGCGCGCATCTGGGCATTCGCCTGATCACGGTGCGCGCTGAAGAGCGTTTTCTCACGGCGCTCGCCGGCGAGGGTGATCCCGAGAAGAAGCGCAAGATCATCGGCGAGCACTTCATCCGGGTCTTCGAGGCGGCATCGGCGGACGCGGGACGCGACGCCGCCTTCCTCGTGCAGGGAACGCTGTACCCTGACGTGATCGAATCGGTCAGTGCGACGGGCGGTGCATCAGCCACGATCAAGACCCACCACAATGTGGGCGGTCTGCCGAAGGACATGAAGTTCGGCTTGATCGAGCCGCTGCGTGAACTGTTCAAGGACGAGGTCCGTAACGTCGGCCGTGAACTCGGTCTGCCGGAAGAGATGGTGGGGCGACACCCGTTTCCGGGCCCCGGCCTGGCCATCCGCGTGCTCGGCGAGGTGACACCGCGCGCACTCGATATGCTGCGTCGCGCCGATGCGATCTATCTCGAGGAGATTCGCGCCGCCGGCCTCTATCCCGACATCTGGCAGGCCTTTGCGGTCTTCCTGCCGGTGCGTTCGGTCGGCGTGATGGGGGATG
>CAZMGX010000260.1:5665-7492 GCA_964565915.1 uncultured Gemmatimonas sp. | reverse complement strand
ATGCCGCAGCATACGCGCCGCGGCCGTGCCGCTGCGCGCCAACCCGATCACCGCAAACTCCCCGTGCCGCTCGGCCAGGCGCCGAGCCACGATCGACGCGATGTCCTGAGGCAGTCGTGCATCACCCATGCTTCGGCTCCGATGCGATCAACGCAGCTTGAGCGTACTGAGCGCGAGAATCGCGCAGAGCACACCCAGGATCCAGAATCGTATCACCACCTGTGTCTCAGGCCATCCCATCAACTCGAAATGGTGGTGCAACGGCGCGCGTCGGAACACGCGGTTCTTCTGCGCGTACTCCAGCCCGTACCGGCGCTTGCGATACTTGAACGCCGTCCGCTGAATGATCACGGACAACGTCTCGGCCACAAACACGGCCCCCACGATCAGCAGCAGGAATTCGCTCTTGAGCAGAATGGCGATCGCCCCCAGTGCCCCGCCAAGGGCGAGCGATCCGGTGTCGCCCATGAAGACCTGGGCGGGATGTGCGTTGTACCACAGGAACCCGATACACGCCCCCACGACGGCCCCACAGAACACGGTCAGCTCGCCGACCCCTTTCAGATAGAAGATCTGCAGGTAAGCGCTGGTATCAACGCGACCCGCCACGTAGCAGAACAATCCGAGGGTGAGCACCGCGATAGCCATCAGCCCGGTGGCCAACCCATCCAGGCCGTCGGTCAGGTTCACTGCGTTGCTGAAGCCCGTGAGAATGAACGTCACCCACAAGACGTAAAGCCATGCTACCGCACCGGATGCGGGCACGATGAGGAGATACTTGAAGAACGGCACGGTGGTCGACGCCCCGGGCAGGGCCGACAGCGGCGAGAGCCACAACCACAGGCCGAGTCCCACCCCGCAGGTCACCTGTCCCGCCAGCTTGTAGCGCTCGACCAAGCCTTCGTTCTTCAGGCCCGCACGCTTCTGGCGCAACTTGAGATAGTCGTCGAGAAAGCCGATGCCGCCCATCCACAGCATGGTCAGCACCGCCAGCAACACGTACCGGTTGTCCACGCGCGCCCACAGCGCGACGGGCACGACGGATGCCACCAGAATGATCAATCCGCCCATGGTCGGCGTCGTCCCCTTCCCGGCGTGCGTGTCCGGCGTTCCCTCGCGCACCACCTGATGCACCGCCATCGCCCGTAGCCGACGAATGATCATGGGGCCCAGCACGAACGACAGCAGCAACGCCGTCACGAACGCGCCGGCGGCACGGAACGTGATGTAGTTGAGCAGGTTGAAGATGCGGACGTCGCGCGCCAGCGGCTGCAGCAGATAGTAGAGCAAGGTCGGAAACGGAAAATCGAAGGAAGATCGCAGGAACGATCAGACGGCGAATGGCGGAGAATGGCGCAGGATCAGGGTTACGGGTCGTTGCGGGAAGCCCAATCGGTGATCGAGGGCACCAAACGCTCGAGCTTCATCCCGCGGGAGGCCTTGAGCAGGAGCACGGCATCGGCGGCCAGGCGTGGCTCCAATGCGGGCCACAGGTCGTCGAATTCGCGCGCCGACACCACTCTCGGATCGTGCGGGGCTTCGATGGCGAACGCGTCGGCGAACTCACCCACCGCCGCGATGACGTCGGCCGGCGATGCCAGCGCCGCACGGGCGACCTCCCGATGCTGCTGAGCCGCGTGCAGGCCCAACTCGCGCATCGTGCCGAGGATCGCGACACGCTGGCGTCCCTGCCCCACGCGACCCAGGAGGTCGATCGCAGCTCGCATCGAAGCCGGATTGGCGTTGTACGCATCGTTGATCAACACCGCCCGTCCGAGTCGCTCCCAGACGCCGGCATAGTCGTCGGTCTGTGGCCTGCCCTTCGGC
>CAZMGX010000260.1:0-5655 GCA_964565915.1 uncultured Gemmatimonas sp. | reverse complement strand
GCATCCCGGCGATCCCGACGGCGGCGTCGCTGAGTGGTACGCCGCAGGCCCGCGCGGTGGCGATGGCCAGCATGGCGTTCGCGGCTTGATGTGCTCCACGCAGGGGCACGGTGAAGTGCGTGCCGTCGACGTCCAACCATGGACGACCTTCGTCATCGAGGCCCCACGCGGCCGGTGCGACATCGGCATCAGCCAGACCAGCGGACACGATGGCCCTCGCGCGATTTCGGGCGGCCACGGCGACCTCGGGATACGCGGCTGGTACGACCGCCAGCGTGACCCCGTCGAACACATCGGACTCCTCGCGCAGCACCCCCGCGAGGTCGCCGAGGCCTTCAAGGTGTTCTTCACCGATCGACGTCATCACCGCAACGTCAGGTTCGCAGATCGCGCGCAACGTGCGAATCTCACCGGGCGTGTTCGTGCCCACTTCGACCACGGCGACTTCGGCGTCGGACGGAATCGCCAAGAGGGTCAGCGGTACGCCGATGAAGTTGTTCAGATTGCCGACCGTGGCATGCACCACCAGTGTGCGTCCCAACGCGGCCTTGAGCAGTTCCTTCGTGCTCGTCTTGCCGTTTGAACCGGCCACTGCGATGACGCTGCGCCCCCATGCACACCGCCAGGCGGTGGCGAGCTGCCCCAGCGCGACCAGCGTGTCGGGTACGACATACACCGGCAGCCCCAGTCCCACCGCCTTTTCCGGATCACTTACAACCAGCGCGGCCGCGCCGCGATCCCGCGCGTCGGCGAGGAAATCGTGCGCGTCGAATCGCTCGCCGCGCAGCGCGACGAACAGATCGCCCCGCGTGATGTGCCGGGTGTCTGTCGAGACGCCGGCCAGCGGCCACATCGCGGACGGACCGGTGCCGAGCGCGAGGGCAACGCGCTCTTGCGTCCAGTACGGATGCGGCAGTGCGGGAAGTACCGGCTCGCGCGCGGCGAACGCGGTTCCCGCCATCGAGTATGTGGTCACCGGCTGGTCCCCTCGGTGACGATCTCGCCCACGAGTTCTTCGACGATCTGGCGCTCATCAAACGGATACGACACCGTCCCACGAATCTGATAGGTCTCGTGTCCTTTGCCGGCCAGCAGGACGACGTCGCGAGGCTGGGCGAGGCGAAGGGCCTCGGCGATCGCCGTCCGTCGATCTTCAACACGACGGTGCGCGTGCCGCGTCATGCCGGTCTCGATATCGTCGAGAATGCGGTCCGGGTCTTCCGTGCGCGGATTGTCGCTGGTGATGAAAACGACGTCGGCGAGCGTTTCGGCGATGCGACCCATCTCCGGGCGTTTTCCCCGATCTCGGTCGCCACCACATCCGAAGACGACAATCAACCGACTGGCCGTTCCGTCGTCATCGCGGGTGAAGGGTCGTACGGCCCGCAGGGCCCGGTCGAGCGCGTCCGGCGTATGCGCGTAGTCGCGCAGGACGGTTGGCGAGGTGCGCAGGCGCTCGAGTCGTCCTGGCACTTGAGGCGCGTTGGACAACCGTTCGACGACGTCACTCAACCCAACGCCCAACGCCAGCGCCGTCGCTGCAGCCGCGAGGGCATTGGCGATGTTGAAATCACCGATCAGTGGCAACGCGACGTGTGCGGCGCCGTTCGGCGCCACCAGCAGAAACTCGCTTCCCTGTCCGCGAAAGACGATGTCGCGGGCCGTGACGTCGGCAGGCACCTCGGTGCCAAACCGCCAGGCGCGGGGCGCATTGTCGACGCCCCGCCACGCGACGTCATCACCGTTGAACAAGGCCACGCCATCGCGTGCCAGCAGTCCAACCAGACGCAGTTTGGCGGCACGATACGCCTCCATCGTGCCGTGGTAGTCGAGGTGGTCGCGCGTGAGATTCGTGAACACGGCCGCGGCGAAGGCGATGCCGTCCACACGACGCTGATCGAGCGAGTGCGAGGAGACTTCCATCGCGACCGTCTTCACACCGAGGCCGCGCAGACGTCGCAGCACCCGCTGCAGTTCGACGGGACCGGGCGTGGTCAGCCCGGAGCCGCCGGGCATCGGCGTGCCTGCGGAACCCAGCAGCACACCGAGCGTGCCGATGGAGGCCGCCGGCCGATCGTCGTGGTGCAGCAGATGTCGCAAGAGGCCCACGGTGGTGGTCTTGCCGTTGGTTCCTGTTACACCAACGATATTGAGCTCGCGCGCGGGCCACCCGTGAAACGCCGCAGCGGCGACAGCGGCCGCTCGGCGCCCGTCACGCACGACGAGGCACGGCAACGGGGTCTCGAGTGCGGATACGCGGCTTGCGTCTTCGACGATGAGCAAAGACGCGCCGGCCTTTTGTGCGGCCGCAATCCAGTCATGTCCGTCCTGCAGGTGGCCGCGCACCGCCACAAACGCGGACCCTGGTTGCACCAATCGACTGTCGTCGACGAGATCCGTGATGTGCGATGGCCGGGATTCGCTGATGGACACCAGCAGCCCAGCCTCCCTCAGCGCATCGTGGATCTGATCGACGGACCTGCCCGCCGGCGCGTCAGATCGATCCGGCGACATCTCTTGGGGCACATCGTCGCTCATCGTGGCGACTCGAGCAATATCACCGCCCCCGCGCGCGCCATGGTGCCCGCGGTCGGTCGCGTACGCGACGCGACGCCGCTTGCCAGCGTTACGTGGAATCCGGCGGCGTGCAGGGCACGCACCGCCTGTCGTGTGTCGAGGCCATAGACCGACGGAACTTCCCGCAAGTCACCGCTTGACGGGCGCGAGGCGGAGCGTCCTGCGCCGCCCACGCGAATGGCCGGCTTGCGGTTGGCCAACTCCACGGTCACCTGCGCCGGTGCCGCGAGCGCTGGCGCGGCGGGCGGCGCCGGCGCACGCAGCGAATCGAAGCGCGCCGAGTCACGCATGGCCGCGAGAACGGCGGTGGGCGACAACGGCTTTGACGGCTTCGTCGGCAACGGCTTCGCGACGGCCGCGAGCGCCGCGCGATCCAGCGAGGCATCACGCGTGGCCAACGCGCCCTGCAGAATGGAATTGACGACGCGCCCGGCGACCGTGCCGCCGTAGATCTTCCCCTGCGGTTCGACCAGTCGGACCACCAACACGTACTGCGGCGCCTGCACCGGGAACATGCCGGCGAACGACGAATTGTACGACACGCGATCGTAGCCGCCCTTGCTGGCGATGCGCGCCGTGCCGCTCTTGCCGGCCACGTCGTAGGTTGCCATGTCGGCCGCCACAGCCGTGCCACTGTCGACGACGCTGGCCAGCATGTCGCGCATGACCTTCGTCGTGCCCGGGTCGAGCACGCGACGTACGACCCGACGGGCATGCGTGAACACCACCTTTCCGTCGGGATCACGGATCTCGCGCACCAGCGCAGGCTCCAGCAATTCACCGTTGTTGGCCAGTGCCGCGTACGCGACGGCAATCTGCAGCGGTGTCACCGACAGCTCGTATCCCATGGCCAGCGACTCGCGCGTCTGCGAGCCCCACTTCACGGGCAGGCGCCCGCGCGACTCGGCGGGATACGGCACGCCGGTCGGCGTACCGAAGCCGAAGTCACGCAGCGCTTCGAACTGTTCCTTGGGAGACAGGGTATGCGCGATCTTCGCCGCGCCGATGTTGCTGGACTGTCGGATGACGTCGCGCACGGCCATGAAGTCGGCTTTGTGCTCGTCCGTAATCACGCGTTTGGCGACCAGCCACTTTCCACCTTCGGTGTTGATCCGATCGTCGGGCTGGACGCGACCCAGGTCCAACGCACGCGCGACGATGAATGGCTTGATGACCGAGCCCGCTTCATACGGTTCGGCAAGCGCCGTCGCGGTCACGGACGCTTTCCGATTGCGCACGCCGGCCATGGCCAGCACGGCCCCGTCACGCGGATCGAGGATGACCACGTCGCCGCCGCTGGCACCGGTGCGCGTGATCCCTTCGGCGAGCTCGCGTTCCGCCAACGCCTGCAGAGAGCGATTGATGGTCAGCATGATCGAGTGACCAGGGCGTGCTGCCACCCCATCCAGCGCCGGCGTCTCGATCAGATTGCCGCGCCCGTCGCTGACCAGCGAATTGCTGCCGCCGACGCCCTGCAGGAGGGAATCGAACTCCTGCTCGATACCGCCCACGGCACGATTCGCCGCGTTCACGTTGCCAAGCACGCCACGAAGCCCCGGCGATTCCGAGACGATGATGCGTCTGAGCACGCGCTCGCGCCACACGCCGGGTACGCCGGCGAAGCGTTCGACGTCGCTGGGGAGATACGCACCGGGAAGCTCGACCCACGAGCGCTTGGTGTCGAGGGCGCGCCGGATCAGGGTATCGTGCACCCCGAGGGACTTGAGCCCGCGACGCACCACCACGCGCGCATCGACCTTCTTGCTGTTCTTCTTCGCACCGCGCGGGCGGTAGAGCCCCATGTTCTTCGGGACAAAGCGCAGTTGCATCAGCTCGCGCGATTCGACGAGCACATCGCCGCTCGCATCGAGGATCTGGCCACGCGGCGGGCTCACGGCCGACTCGCGCACCTGCTGCTTTTCGGCTGCCGTTGCCCATCGCGTGGAATCGACCAACTGCACCTGAACGGAGCGAGCCACGATCGCCACCGCGAACAGGACCAGCGACGCGTGCACAACGATGGCGCGCGTACGACTCATGAGCGGCCGACCGGACGCGGCGATGGCCTCGTCGTGGTCGTGGTAGTCCGGTTCGACGATCACGGCATTTTCCCCGTTTCAGCCAGGACCCGCGTCTGCGAATCCGGCGCCACATGCAGCCCAAGTCGGCGGGTCGCATCGGTGAGGACCCGCTGCCGCGTCTGTGCATCGCGGATGTCACGGCGCAGGGTCACGCGCTCCGTTTCCAGCGAGCGCTTGCGCAACTGCGCATCGCGCATCTCCTTGGCGGTCGATACGCCGACGCTTCGGCGCCACACGACGAGGCTGGTAATGACGATGAACGCCGCGAGTCCCATCGCGACGAGGCTCCGTCCCTTGAATTTCGTGCGCTTGCGCGTCGCCATCAGCCGAGTGCTCCGCTCAGTTCGGTGGCACGGCGCCACGCCCGGAGGCGCGCACTGCGTGCGCGGGGGTTTCCCTCGATCTCTGCGTCGCCCGCATTGATCGGTCGCTTGGTGAGGGTCTCACCTAGCGCCACGCCGCGGCAGGTGCACATCACCTGGCGCGGTGGACAGGTGCAGCTCGCACTCCACTCGCGGAACGCATGCTTCACGTGACGGTCTTCGCCGGAGTGATAGCTGATGATGGCGAGAACCCCACCGGGCGTGAGCCGGTCACGGAGTCGCGGCAGCGCCCGCTCGAGACCGGCCAGTTCGTCGTTCACGGCGATGCGCACGGCCTGGAAGATGCGCGCAAAATCCGGCGGCCCGCTGCGCGGCCCCAGCACCGCACGAATGGCGTCGACGAGATCGTCTGCCGTGGCGAACGGGCGTCGTTCCCGACGGCGCACGATTTCCCGCGCCATGCGCGCCGCGCGCGGTTCGTCGGCATACGCACGCAGCAACGCGGAGAGATCGACTTCGTCGATCGTGTTGAGCAGTTCGTCGGCGCCGACGTCGGCATCGCTCCCCATCCGCATGTCGAGCGGTGCCCCTTCGCGGAAGGTGAAGCCGCGTGAGAGGTCGTCGAACTGGTGCGAGGAGACGCCCAGATCGAGCAGAATGCCATCGAACAGCTC
>CAZMGX010000259.1:0-7532 GCA_964565915.1 uncultured Gemmatimonas sp. | reverse complement strand
TGGTGTGTTGGTTGCGACGGCATGGTTGACCATTGTTTTATGTCACATGGCACGCGCGCGAGACACGTGTCGCAATCTTAACGCGCAGGCTCGGGGTCGTCGACTCGGGCGACCGGCACGTGGCCGACCCGCGCGCGGGTCGGCGGCCCATCCAGCGCCCCGTCCAGCGCCTCCCGCACCCGGGAGGCCAATGCCGCCTCGGTAAATGGCTTCTCCAGCAGCCGCACACCATCCTCGAGCACCCCGTGAAAGACCACGGTATCCTCGGTATAGCCGGACATGAAGAGCACCCGCAGGTCCGGACGCGCCGCCATCAACCGTGACGCGACTTCGCGCCCGCTGAGTCGCGGCAGCACCACATCGGTGAGAAGCAGGTGAATGGGCCCGGCGTGGCGCTCCGCCACGCGCCGGGCCTGCTCACCGTCCGCGGCCACCAGCACGGTGTACCCGCGCTTCTGAAGCATGGCGCGGGCAACCTCGCGCACGGCCACCTCGTCTTCAACCACCAGTACCGTCTCCGTGCCGTCCGCAACGATGGCCTCGAAAATGTCCGGCATCGGATCCGCGGGGACGCCTGAGACGGGCAGATAGACCTTCACCGTGGTGCCGACACCCGCTTCACTGTACACCCACACATGTCCGCCGCTTTGTCGTACGATGCCGTACACCGTGCTCAGGCCGAGGCCGGTGCCGAAGGGCTTGGTGGTGAAGAACGGCTCGAACATGCGTTCTTGCGTGGCCCGATCCATGCCGTGCCCCGTGTCGGCGACGATCAGGCAGACGTACCGACCCGGTGTGACCCCGTGGTGCCTCACCGCATACGCGTCGCCGAGCGAGACCACCCCGGTCTCGATGGTGAGAAAGCCGCCGGACGGCATGGCATCGCTGGCATTCACGACGAGATTCAGCAAGACCTGTTCGAGTTGCACCGGATCCGCGAACACCGTGGGCAGCGGCTCCTCGAACGCGGTGCGGATCACGACGTGCGCGCTGATCACCCGTCGCATCAAACGCTCCATCTCGATGATCAGCGTATTCACGTCCAGGTGCAGCGGCCGCATGATCTGCTTGCGGCTGAAGGCCAGCAGCTGTCGGGTCAGCGCCGTCGCCCGGTCAGCCGCCGCCTTGATCTCCCGGACCTCGTCGTGCTGACTGCTCCCGGGGGGAAGATCCGCCAGCAACAGCTCGCTGAAGCCCGTGATGGCCGTCAGCAGGTTGTTGAAGTCATGAGCGACCCCGCCCGCCAGGCGACCCACGGCTTCCATCTTCTGTGAGTGCAGCAGTTGCTCTTCGAGCAACCGACGATCGCTGATGTCGCGCAGGATCGCGATCCAGTGCGCCGTGCGACCGGCGGCATCCGCAATCGGCACCACCTCGAGATCCGCCCAGAACTCGCGACCGTGCCGCGTGCGTTGCAACAGCTCGACGCGCACCGGCGTTTCCGACATCATCCCCTGTTGCAGTCGGCGAAGCGCGTCGGTTGCCGTGCCCGGCCCCTGCAGAAACGCGAGCGAACGCCCCACGAGCTCGTCGCGCGACCATCCGGTTTGTGTTTCACACGCGTCGTTGACCCACGAGATGCGCGGGACGCCGTCGATCGGGTTACGCGGTTCAAGGATGAGCAACGCGTCGCTGAGACGGGCGAGCGTCGCGCGCAACAACACGGTTTCGCTGTAGTCCGACATTGCGAACCTCGCCATTCCGCGGGCACGTTGCCCGACCTGGAACGACCACTCGGCGCACGCCGAGCCTGAGTTGAGCGCATTGCGCTGCGATGACCGGCATAGGCCGCCGCCAGCATCCTGCCTCATCCGCAAGGTCTCAAGCGAGCCGCGGACCGTCACAATGTAAGCATACGACCTGCGCTACGCTCGGGCGCGGGATCACCTTGAGGCAGGTGGCGTGACACCCGCCGCGAACGGGCCCTCACGCTGCTGCGGCGCTCGCGTCGAACCCACGGCCCGGCGAAGTTTCCCTGAATGACGTCCAGCCACTCGCCGTTGCCCTCGCCGTTCCACGCCGTGCCGGTGTTCCCGCGCGGATTCCGCTGCGCCAGCCGCAACGTCGGCCTCAAGCCGACAGCGCGCGACCTCACACTGTTTGCCAGCGAGGTCGACTGCGCGGCTGCAGCCGTCTTCACCCGCAATCATTTCCCCGGGGCGCCGATCGTCCTGGGACGCGAAACGCTGCGCGGCGGCCGCCTGCGTGCGATCATCGCCAACAGCAAGGTGTCGAACGTGGCCACCGGGGCGGCGGGGGTGGAGAATGCCCGGCGGATGGCGGCTGCCGCGGCGGCCGAGCTGGGTACCCGAGCCGATCATGTGCTCGTTAGCTCGACCGGCGTGATCGGGGTGCCGCTGCCGATCGAAAAGATTGAGCGCGGCGTCGTGGGCATGCGTGGGGAGCTGCAGGGGGATCCCATGGTCGGTGCCGAAGGCATCATGACCACGGATACCCATCCCAAGGCGCTGTCGGCGTCGGTGGGCGACGCCACGATCACGTGGGTGGCCAAGGGCTCCGGCATGATCGAGCCGAACATGGCCACGATGTTGTCCTACATCTTCACCGACGCGGCGCTCGACGCGCCGACGCTGGATCGCCTGCTGCGCATCGCCGTGTCTTCGTCGTTCAATGCGCTGTCGGTCGACACCGATACCAGCACGTCGGACACCTGCGCCATTCTGGCGAATGGGCTGGCCGGCCCGGTGAACGAAGCCGAGTTCCTGGCCGTGCTGCGTGCCGGCTGCGAGCGCATGACCGAGATCCTCGCGCGCGATGGCGAAGGGGCGAAGCACTTGATCCGGGTGCATGTGCGCGGCGCCCTCAACGACCGGGAGGCGCACATCGTCGCCAAGTCGATCGTGAACTCGCCGCTGATCAAGACGATGGTCCACGGCGCCGATCCGAACGTCGGCCGTCTCCTCATGGCCGTGGGCAAGTGCTTCGACTGCACGATCCATCCGACGTCGACCTCCGGGTGGATAAACGGCGTCGCCGTGGTAGCCGGCGGCGAGCGTCTCACGTTCGATGATGCGGTCGTCCGTGAGACGCTGTCCCGCGACGTCGTCGACCTCGAGGTCGAACTGGGCGTCGGTGATGGTCAGGCGCGCGTGTACGGGTGCGATCTCACCAACGGCTACGTCGAAGAGAACGCCGCGTACTACTCGAGCTGACGCAATCGCTCAGCCGAGCCTAGTGGTCGTCGTCGGCCGCACGGACACTCGCCGTGCGCACCGCCGTGCTGTCGGTGTACGCCGCCCCGGCATTGTAGCGGTACACCAGCTCGCCGCCGGAATGGCCGACGTTCCAGCCGGACACCAACAATGCCGCAGCACTCACCGCGGTGGCTCCGCGCGCCAATTGCCCGGGCCGGTTCTTGAGCAGACCGACGAGTGAGATGATCAATGTCCCGGCGGCCAGCACCATGAATGCTTCGGCCGCCTCCTCATGGGTGCCGATGGGCGCCTCTGCCACCACACGCTCGACCTGTTCATCCGCCTGCTCTCCGGTCTGCAGCGATAGCCAGGCGCTGAGTACGAGGGCGGCGTGAAGGCCTGCGGCGACCCCCCACACCTTGGTCGGATGTCCGCCGCGGCGGATCACCCACAGGGCGATGAGGACGGTGACGGGAAGCAGCACCACGAGCGCCATGGGCAAATGGACGATGGCCGGGTGCAGCGGATTGGGAATAAAGGACGTCAGCATGCGGTACCTCCTCGTGCGCTCACCAATTCGTCCGCGGGCCGGAGTGCCGACGGCGCTGGTGTCGAGTGGAGCATCGCCCTACTGACTACCGTGTAGTATCCGACAAGTGTCGCAAACGCCGGGAAAGGTGTCGCTCCGGCATTTGCCCGCTGGTCCTGCGCCGCCCTGCCCGCCACCTTCAGCCATCATGGAAGACACACCGCGTCCGCTCTTTCTGGTGCTGGTCATCGCGCTCGCCGTCATGCTCATCGGTGGCGCGACCGACATCTGGCTGGATGGCATCGATGACCTCGGCTCGCCGCACACGCTGGTCGAAATGGCGATGATGGCGATCGAGGCGGGGTGTCTCTGGTACTTCTGGCGCGCGTGGCGTGCGTCGGCGGAGGACGCGGCGATGATTCGTCAGGCGCTCGCGGTGTCCGAGCAGACGGTGATCGAGCGGCAGGCGGAACGGGATCGGTGGCGCGCGAGTGCGGAGCAATCCCTGGAGGGACTCGGCCGGGCGATCGACGACCAGTTCACGCGGTGGGGACTGACGGTGGCCGAGCGTGAGGTGGCGCTGCTGCTCCTCCGTGGGCTTGGTCACAAGCAGATTGCGGCGCAGACGAATCGCAGCGAGCGCACGGTGCGACAGCACGCGGTGGTCGTGTACGGGAAAGCGGGGGTCGCTGGTCGCGCCGAACTGGCGGCGTACTTCCTGCAGGATCTGGTGGTACCGACGGGGACCGCTGACTCGTCGCGCCACTAGCCAGCGTCCTTCGCGCGACGGCTCCTGGCTCACGGACCGAGCCGGCGTGCCGTTCCCGTAGCGCCGTCGCTACCGATTCGCGACGGCGAGCTGGATCATCTCTACGAACGCGCGCAGTTCGATCGGCTTCTCCATGATCGACAGCACCCGAGCGCGCGCACGGTCGTCTGCGGCAATGCCGTCGGCGAATCCGGTGACGAGCACGGCGGGTGCCTCCACTCCGGCGTTGCG
This sequence comes from uncultured Gemmatimonas sp., assembly GCA_964565915.1. Lineage (GTDB taxonomy): Bacteria > Gemmatimonadota > Gemmatimonadetes > Gemmatimonadales > Gemmatimonadaceae > Gemmatimonas. The sequence goes on along the minus strand of CAZMGX010000259.1, from coordinate 2,848 downwards.
CAGCGCCACCAGCATTTCGATGCCGCTGAGTTCGGGCATGGCAAGATCCGTGACGATGCAGTCGCACTTGAGGCCGCCAACGGTCAGCGCATGCAGGGCTTCCCGCGAGCGGCTGAAAAGGTTCGCGATGTAGCCGGCGCGACTCAGTGCGACCTGCAGCAGCCGCCCCACTGCCGGGTCGTCATCCACGACGACGATCTGTGCGCGATGGTGCGCAGGGGCACCGTCACTCGCGTGCACCTGATCCCGCGAGTCGGCCGGTACCTCCAGACGCGGCAGCCAGACCGAAACCGTCGTTCCCTCGTCTTCGACGCTGTGCACCGTCACCGCCCCACCGGCAGCGGTCACGAGGCCGTGGACCACCGACAGTCCCAGACCGGTGCCCTCGCCGACCGGCTTCGTCGTGAAGAAGGGATCGAATACGCGGGCGATCACATCGGGCGGGATGCCGACCCCGTTGTCGATCACTCGCAATCGCACGTAGTGGCCCGGGGCCACACCGCGCAGACCCGCCGCCGGCCCGTCGAACGAGTCACTGGCCAACTCCACCTCGACCTCACCGCCGCGAACGCGAATCGCGTCGAGACTGTTGGCGCAGAGGTTCAGCACGATGCGCTGCAGTTGCGTCGAATCACCCAGCACGAGGCGCGGAATGTCGGCACCCGTGACGCGCAGCTGCGTGCCCTCCGGACGCGTCGTCTGCATCAGCCGCACCGTCTCGCCAGCCAGTTGTGCCAGATCGACCGCACTGCGTCTCGGCACGTCGGAGCGACTGAATGCCAGAATCTCCCGCACGATCTCCCGCGATCGACGCGCGGCATCGATCACCTGTGACAGGTGCGCGTGGGCCACCGACGACGCCGGAATCTCTTCGGCTGCCAGCTGCGCATAGCCCAGCATCGCCGCCACGAGGTTGTTGAAGTCGTGGGCGATGCCACCAGCCAAGGTGCCCAGCGCGTTCATCTTCGAGTCGTGCTGCAAACGGGCCTGTAAGGCCCGTTGCTCGGTGACATCGGACAACGCGCCCGCCAACTGCAGCGGCACACCGGACCCATCGCGCACGGCACGACCGCGCACACGGAACCAGCGCATGCCCTGCGACACGGTGCGCATCTGCACCTCGATGTCGAGTGGCGCCTCCTCCGCCAGATGGCGACTCACCGCCTCCCGCAGCAGTTCCAGGTCTGCCGCGGGCATCAGCGTCGACACCCACTCCGTGGACACCCACGCGTTCTCGTGCGAGCGCCCAAGCAGCTCGAGCAACCGGGGTGAGACCTCGGTGCGCCTCGTCTCGAGGTCGTACGTCCAGATGCCGTCACTGGTGCCCTCGACGGCCAGCGCGTAGCGCGCTTCGCTGAGGCGAACACGCTCAGATAGCGTCCACTGTTCCGTAACGTCTTGTGCGGTGCCCACGAGGCGCACGATCCGCCCGTGGTCGTCACGCTGCGCCCCGCCATGGCTGCGTACACGACGCAGGCTGCCATCGCGAAGGATGACGGAGTGCTCGAGATGGTACGACGTCCCTTCGTGCAGCGCGCGATCGATGGAAGTCAACAACCGTTCTCGATCCGCCGGCACGATGCGCTCGAGATACTCCTCGAAGGTCGGACCGGGGCGAGTGGTCTTCGCGACATCGAAAATGCGATACAGCTCGTCGGTCCAGACGATTTCATCCGTGGCCGGATTCCACGACCAGCTGCCGATCCCGGCCACCTGCTGCGCCTCCGACAGTCGGCGCTCTGATTCACGCAGCGCGTCCAGTTGGGCGGTAGCGTCGGTGACGTCCTGCATGACGCCGATCAACCGGACGGGCCGCCCCTCCTCGTCACGCAACACCCGCGCACGCGTCTCGATCAGCCGCCAATCGTTCGATCCGTGCGGTCGCACCCGAGCGTTCCACGTCAGACGGCCTCCCTCGTCGGGCAGGTTCCACGGAGCGAGTGCCACAGCGCGATCGTCCGGGTGGATCATCTCTGCCGTCAGCCGTCCATCGATCGGCCCGTCGGGCACGCGGAGGATCGCGCGGTATCGCGCCGAGCCGTAGACGCGTCCGGTCGTCAGGTCCACGTCGAAGACGCCGGCCTGCGCGGCATCGAGCGCCAGGTCGGCGCGCTCTTCACTGAGCCGCAGGGCCTCGCGCAGCCGTTGCTCGTCCAATCGCCCGTCCTCCGCGAGCTCAGCGACCACGCTATTCGACCGGCGAGGCCGATTCGCGACGACCCATGACTGCGAAATCGTCGGCGCCATCGCCGCGGCGGATCAGGTCATCCATGCGCGCAGCAAGCGCGTGCAACACCGGCACGGGCTGTCCACCGGCCGTCTCGAGCATCAACCGCACGTCCTTGCGCGCCACGTCGAGCGCGAAGTGGGTCTCATATCGGTCTTCGAGCATCATGGCGCCGCGAAACGCGATGGCGCCGCTGGGATTGGTCTTCGCCAGCATCTCCATGGCGCCGGTGCGCGGCACGCCCGCGGCGTCGACCATGTGCATGATGTCCGCGGCGACGCCAACGGCGCTCAACACGAGCGCGTTGCCCACGAGCTTGTAGACGGCGGCCAGATCGGCGCGTTCCCCGACATGCCACAGTTCACCGGTCATGCTGGCCAGCGCGTCACGCACGCGATCGACCCGCGACGTGGCGCCCGCGATGAGCATCATGCCCTTCGCACTGCGCGCCGCCGGCGGCCCCATCATCACGGGCGCGTGCAAGTACGCCACGCCGTCGGCGTCGAGGGCAGCCACCCGCGCCGCCGTGCGCGCGGGCTGTGTGGTGGTGTGATCGATGATCACGGCCTCGGCACTCAGCCCCGGTCGCAGCGCCGCAATCGTGGCATCAACCACGTCGTC
>CAZMGX010000258.1:0-7558 GCA_964565915.1 uncultured Gemmatimonas sp. | reverse complement strand
GCGGCGGTGCGGGTGTTGAGCGCGCTCATCGAGGCAGACGAGCGCCTCGTGTCGGATGTCGAGGTGCTGCAGGACATTCTGCACCGGTACACGTCGATCGATCGACGAGATGCAATTCAGCCGGCGTTCGATGCACTCCTCGGGATCGTCGATGAGCTGTATCCCGTGGACTTGGCGGACATCCAGCGGGCGAAGCAGCAGCTACTACGCACGACTTCGCTCTCGGCACGCGACGCCTTGCATCTGGCGGTGATGCAGCGAAATGGGATCGCGCGCATCCTGAGTTTCGATCGTGGCTTTGACGGCATTTCCGGGGTTCAGCGGCTCGAGTAGGGGAGAGGAGTTGCATTTGGAAATTTATTCCTGCAAATTTTCAGAATGCGCCAACCATCCGTGGCGAACGCGCCTTCGCTCCAGGCCGATCTGGTGGTCACCAAAGCGGTGCTCAACGCCGCGCAGCGACTGGCGCTACGCCAGCGCGACTTGGCGAACATCCTCGGTGCGAGCGAAGCATCGGTGTCGCGTCTGCATCAAGGGCGACTGATCCAAGCCGACAGCAAGGAGGGGGAGCTCGCGCTCCTGCTGTTGCGAGTATTTCGCAGTCTCGACGCCGTGGTTGGCGGCGATGACGCCGCGGCGCGTGCCTGGCTGCACGCCGAGAATCACCATCTGGGCGATACACCGGCTAAACGTCTGGGCACGGTGGAGGGGCTGGTCGATGTCGTCCGATATCTGGACGCAATGCGCGGGACGCTCTGAGATCCGCGAGCTGCGGCTCGCGCCATGGCGCGTGGTGGAATCGCAGCACCAGGTCTCGACGCGAAAGCTCGTGGATACCCTCGAAGAGCAGGCGCTGCTGGAAACGTTGATCGACGGTGCAAAGCCGCCCGATGCCACCGGGGGCCGTCAGCACTATCTGTTATTCACCCCGTTCCGATACCCACCACTGCGGCATGGGTCGCGATTCGGTGATCGCAACTCGCGCGGTGTGTGGTACGGCGCAGAGTCGGTCTCGACTGCGATGGCGGAGGTGGCGTACTACCGACTCGTTTTCATGGAAGGCACCACCGCTGCGTTGGATCGCCTGACGGTGGAGTTGACCGCGTTTCGCGCGAAGGTGAACACGACCAATGGTGTCGATCTTGTCGCCATGCCGTTTGCGGCGCATCGGGCGGCCATCGCCTCACCTGTTCAATATCACGCGAGTCAGGCGCTCGGCGCCGCCATGCAAGCTGATGGTGTCGAGGCCTGTCGATACCCCTCCGCTCGGGACCCCGCAGGCGGGGTGAACGTCGCGGTTTTCTCACCACGCGCGTTCGGTCGCAGCGCACCGCGGGACTTCCAGCGCTGGCAGGCTGTGGCCGATCGTACACGGGTCGAGCTGCGGCGCCGTGACTACACGAAGCCCGCGACAATGGTATTCGAGCGGCTGGTCTTCCTGGTCGACGGACGACTGCCCACCCCCGCCGTGTAATGACCTTCCGGCACGGCGGGCACTCCGGAGTGTGTGATCGCATGCTACTATCTCCGCCATGAAACCCAAGGAACTCACTCTCCGCGGCCTGCTGCTCGGTGCCCTCCTCACCACCGTGTTCACGGCCGCCAATGTCTACCTCGGCCTCAAGGTCGGGCTGACGTTTGCGTCGTCGATTCCCGCGGCCGTGATCTCGATGGCGATCCTGAGCGCGGTGAAGGACTCGTCAATTCTCGAGAACAACATCGTGCAGACGGTCGCCTCAGCGGCCGGCACGCTGTCGGCGATCATCTTCGTGCTGCCCGGCCTCGTGATCGTCGGATGGTGGACCGGCTTCCCGTTCTGGCAGTCGTCGCTGATCTGTCTGAGTGGTGGCGTGCTTGGCGTGCTGTTCACCATCCCGCTGCGCCGCGCGCTGGTCACGAACTCCGACCTACCGTATCCCGAGGGTGTTGCGGCGGCCGAAGTGTTGAAAGTCGGCTCGAGTGCACGCGGTGAAGGTGTGGCCGATGCCACCGAAGCGCGTGAGGGACTTACGGCGGTGGTATTGGGGACGGCTGCGTCGGCGGGACTCGCGATTGCGGCCGCGATGCGCCTGCTCGCAGCAGAAGTCGGCGGCGTGTTTCGGCTGGGCGCTACGGCGGCCAGCGGCTACAGCGTGGCGTGGTCGCTGGCGCTCTTTGGTGCCGGGCACCTCGTGGGTCTCGCCGTCGGCATGGCGATGCTGGTGGGCCTGCTGATTGCGTGGGTGGTCGCCGTGCCGATTCTCACCTCGATGCAGCCCGCCGTCGATGCGGCGTCGCTGACGTCGAATACGATGACCATCTGGCGCACCCAGGTGCGCTTCATTGGCGCTGGTGCCATCGGTGTGTCGGCAATCTTCACGCTGGCGACGTTGGCCAAGCCCGTGGTCGCTGGACTGGTGAGCACGTTGCGGGCGTCGCAGGCGGTTGCTACGGGTGACGACCTGGATCGCGACATTGCACCAACATGGATCATGGCCATTGCGGCCGTCTGTGTGATCATCGTGGCGGGACTCGCGTGGAGCTTTCTGAGTGCGTCCTCGTTGTCCGAGCACACGGTCGTCCTGACGCTGGTGGCCGTGCCGTTCGTGTTTCTCGTCGGTTTCCTGATTGCCGGTGTGGCCGGCTACATGGCAGGACTGATCGGCGCGTCGAACAGTCCCATCTCGGGGATCGGCATTCTGGGTATCGTCGCGTGCGCATCGGTGGTGGCAGCGGTCGTGCCGCCGACGGCAGACACGCAGCAGGTACTGGTGGCGTTTGCGCTGTTCGTGACGTCGATCGTCTTTGCGTGTGCGACGATCTCGAATGACAACCTGCAGGATCTCAAGACGGGTCAGCTGGTTGGTGCGTCGCCGATGAAGCAGCAGATCGCGCTGATCGTTGGTGTAGCCGCTGGTGCGGCGGTGATTCCGTCGGTGCTGAACTTGCTGGCCAAGGCGTACGGCTTCGCGGGTGCGCCCAACGTCGGCGTGCTGTCGCAGAATCCGTTGCCGGCGCCGCAGGCCACGCTGATCTCGGCGTTGGCGCAGGGGGTGATCGGCGGCAATCTCGACTGGAAGATGATCGGCATTGGCGGCCTGGTCGGCGTCGGGTTGATCGTTGCCAATGCGGTCCTCAAGTCGACCACCCGCGCGAGTCTGCCGCCGCTGGCCGTGGGGATCGGCATCTATCTGCCGATGTCAGCGACCTTTGCCGTGGTGGTGGGCTCTGTGGTCGGCCACTGGTACAACGGACGTGCCGAGCGATCGGCACAGCCGGCGCGCGCGGAACGACTCGGTACGCTGGTGGCGTCCGGGCTGATCGTCGGGGAGAGCCTGTTCGGGGTGCTGAACGCCGGGTTGATTGTGGCGTTGTCGAGTGACGCGCCGATTGCCGTGTTCGCCGAGGAGTCTGCGTCGGCGAAACTGCTGGGGATGGTCGCGTTTGTCGGGCTGGTGTTCTCGTTATATCGTTGGATGCTGCGACGGGCGAACTGAAACGTGAGGGAGGAACCGTGTCACACGTCGAAACAGTGCAACGGATCTATGGGGCATTCGGGAAGGGTGATGTGAGCACCATTCTCGATCAGCTGGCGGATGACGTGGAGTGGGAATACGGAGTGAACTCAACCACGGTTCCGTGGTTGCAGCCACGTCGCGGTCGCGCGGACGTCGTCAACTTCTTTCACGCGCTGGCGGGCCTGGACATCACCAAGTTTCACCCAACGACATTCCTCGAGAACGGCGACACGATAGTCGTGCTCGTTGACCTGGAAGGGACGGTGCGGAGCACCGGTCGTCGGATTCTGGAAGAAGATGAGGTCCACATCTGGCGGTTCGATTCCGAGGGGAAGGTCCGCCGGTTCCGTCACCGCGCCGACACGTACCAGCAACTGGCCGCGATGGCGGACGGCTAGGGGACCCGCCCGGTTCGCGGTTCACACCATCGACACGTACTTCGGCTCGTACATACTCGCCGTCACCGCCGCAGCGATGTCACTTGGCCGGTCGCACCGTGCGAGCCCGCGGGCAAACGCAATCTCGGCGACGGCCACGGCAATCGCATGGGACACTTCGCGAATGCGCGAGAGGCTGGGATACAAGCGACCCATCGCCAGATCCCCATCGGTGACTTTGTCCGCGAGTGTGCGCGCGGCCGCGGCAAACATCTCATCGGTCACTCGCGACGCCTCGCTGACCAGCACGCCGAGGCCAACGCCGGGAAAGATGTAGGAGTTGTTGCCCTGACCCGGCACGTGCGTACGACCCTTGTACGTGACCGGCGCGAACGGGCTGCCGCTGGCAAAGATCGCGCGTCCGTCGGTTGCGGCGTACGCCTCCTGCGCCGTGCACTCCGCCTTGGAGGTCGGGTTCGACAGCGCGAGAATCACGGGATGTGCGTGACGCGCGGCCATCGCCGCCAGCACCTGCGCCGTGAACATGCCCGGCGTGCCCGAGACACCGATGATTGCGTGCGGAGACAACGATTCGACGGCCTCGAGCAAGCTGCCCACCGGCGCGTGCGCATGCGCGTAGCGTTGCTTGTGCTCGGCCAGATCGGTACGCGTCGACTCAACAAGCCCCTTCGAGTCTACGAACCAGCAGTGTGACCGCGCCTCGTCGAGTGGCACCCCTTCCTCGACGAGCGCCTCGACGACGAGATCGCCGATACCGATGCCTGCTTCGCCGGCGCCCAGGAACAACAGTCGCATATCACGCAGCGGTACACCGGTCAGGCGCGTCGATGAATAGAGGCCGGCCAACGCGACCGACGCCGTACCCTGGATGTCATCGTTGAAGGTGCAGATGCGATCACGCCAGCGCGCGAGCAGCGAAAACGCGTTGTGATTGCCGAAATCCTCGAACTGCAGGCAGACCCGCGGAAAACGTTCCTGCACCGCCTGCACGAACTCATCGAGCAGTTCATCGTACGCGGCGCCACGCAAGCGCGGCTGGCGCAGGCCCACGTAGGAGTGGCTCTCACGCAGCCGCGCGTTGTCGGTGCCGACATCGAGGGTGATGGGGAGACACTGATGCGGCGGAATCCCGGCGCACGCCGTGTACAGCGTGAGCTTGCCGATCGGGATGCCCATACCGTTGGCGCCAAGATCGCCCAACCCGAGAATGCGCTCACCGTCGGTGACGACGATCATGCGGATGTCATCGGCTGGCCAGTTCGCGAGGACGTCAGCGATACGTCCGCGGTCGTCGGCGGTGACATACAGTCCGCGACTGCGCCGGAAGATGCGCCCGAAGTCTTCACACGCTTGCCCAACCGTCGGCGTGTAGAGCACAGGCATCAGCTCTTCGAGATGATCGATGACGAGTCGGTAAAACAGCGTCACATTGCGATCATGCAGCGCCACGAGATATGCATACTGGTCCAGCGGCGTTGGCTTGGAACGTACGCCCGGCAGGATCCTCGCCAACTGCTCATCCTGGGTCATCACGCGCGGCGGCAGCAGGCCGCGCAATCCGAACGCATCGCGCTCTTCATGCGTGAACGCCGTACCCTTGTTGAGCACGGGATCGTGCAGGAGATCAGCACCGCGCTTGACGCGCCGATCGGAAGGCTGGGAACCAGGCATGGAGTACCGGGAGACGACGACCGATTATGAAGCAGGAGGGACCACAACGACCACAGCTAGAACCGGGCGATGACCCAACCCGGCATGATGGCCAGCAACAACGTCGCGACCAGGCACAACACACCGGCCGAGCGCGCCACGCCACCGGCACGACGCTCGGTGGGGACGCGTTCGCTCGCGCTCATGAACATGAGCTGGATGACGCGCAGGTAGAAATAGATGCCGATGTAGCTACCCACGAGACCGAGCACCGCGTAGGTGGTATACCCGGCCGCCACCACGTTCTTGAAGATCAGGAACTTGCCGACGAATCCCGGGAAGGGGGGCAGACCGGCCAGCGAGAGCATCGCGATGCCGATGAGTACGGCCGCCATCGGGTCGCGATGATACAGTCCCTTCAGATTGTTCAGGTCGTCGCGCTGCTCGTCACGATCGTTCTCCGGGAGCACGGCGAAGGCCAACAGGTTGACTGCCGAATACGCTACGACGTAGAACAGCACGGCCTGCAAGCGACCGGGAGCATCGCCGAGGAACGCATAGAACAGATAGCCAGCATGTGCGATGGACGAATACGCGATCATTCGCCGGAAGCTGTTCTGGCGGATCGCGGCCAGGTTGCCCCACACGATCGATACCAGCGGCAACACCATCACCAGATCAGCCAGCGGGCCGGACACATTCGCGGAGCCGAACAGCCGCACGGCGGCGAGGAGTACGGCCCCCTTGGTGAGCGTGGCCATGTACGCGGTGACCGGAACACTCGCGCCTTCATACGTATCGGGCGCCCATGCATGGAACGGCACCACTGCGGCCTTGAGGAACAGCGCCACCAGAATCAGCGCGATGGCCGCACGACTCATCGTGTCCGTGGCTGACAGCGCCTGTGCAAACGTGGCGACGTCCATCGAGCCCGTCGTCCCATACAGCAGTGACACACCCATCAGGAATGTCGCCGACGCGGCGCCACTCAGAACGAGGTACTTGAACGACGCTTCGGCGCTTTGTGGTCGGCGAAACGCGAGCAGTACCAGCGCATACACCGGCATGGCCAGCAGCTCGAGCCCGATGAACATCACCAGGTAGCTGTCCGACGACGGCAGCAACAACATGCCGTACAGCGACGACAGCAGCAGCAGCGAGAATTCGCCGTCCGTGAACTCGGTGCGCGACATCAGCAGGACGGGCACTGCCAATGACAGCAGGGCGCCCTTCGCCATCAACACGGCGGGCGAGACCGAGAACTGGCCGGCGAACGGCGATGCGGACAATCCCGATTGCGACAGCCAGAACGCGGAGGCCGCTGACGCGCCAACCGCGGCGAGCGCCAGCCACAACGACGCGCGCGATCCCTTGCCCAGCACGGCCAGCACGATGAGCAGGACGATCCCCCCGAGCAGGAAATGCTCGGGCAACATCGCGATGAGGGCGTCCCTAGCAGGCATGGTTCTTCGCGGAGAGTCGATGAACTGACAGCATGATGATGACGGCGGTCATGGTGCCACGGCGGGCAGACGTGACGTCGTCACCAGCTCCTGGTACGCCTTGGCCGCCAGCTCGGTCTTCGCCAGTGCCGCGTCGGGAAAGAGGCCGAAGGCAAACACGACGACGACCAGAATGCCGAGGATGCTCTTTTCGCGGAGGGTCAGGTCCGTCAACGGCTGATGGGGTGCCTTGGCCTCGCCGAACAGAAACGTCAGGGCGAAACGCAGCATGTAGAGGGCGCCGAGTACAACGCCGGTAACCGCGACCGACGCGAGAACCAGCGGATAGCTGTTGCCGTCCAGATGCAACGGCCACGCGGCCGTAAAGGCCCCTAGCAGCGACATGAACTCGCCGGTGAATCCGCTGGTGGTGGGCAAGCCGACCGACGCGAGCGTGAAGATCATGAAGAAGACCGCGAACACCGGAATCTGACGGGCCAGGCCGCCGTACTCGCTCAGTTCGCGCGTGTGACAGCGCTCGTAGATCATGCCGACCAGCAGGAACAAGCCC
>CAZMGX010000257.1:6795-7585 GCA_964565915.1 uncultured Gemmatimonas sp. | reverse complement strand
GCTGATCGACGCGTTCGTGGAGAGAGGCTCGTGCGATTTCGTCGCCGAGTTCGCTGGCTTCACCTTCGAGTGCGGTGTCGTCGATGGTGATCTGCGCGATGCCCGCGGCGCGCGCGGCGTCGGCCAGCGCCGCCACGGCGTCCCGATTGCGCGCCACGTACTCGTAGTGCACGTGTGCAAACGCGGGATGATCGGGTGACGGAACGGCGGGTGGCGCACCGCCGCCCTCAAGTCCGAGGAACTGTGCCATGTCGCGCTCGAGCGCACTGCGCAGATGATGCGCGTCGAGCAATGCATACAGGGCGGTGTCGTCCAAGGGGTCGGGCGAACACGGCCCCGATCCGATCACTTCCGGTGCATCGCCGATGACGTCCGAGATGGCGAAGACCGCAATATCGGCGGCGCCCCGTGCGTGCAACGCAACGGCCAGGCGCCCGGCGCCCCAACGCAGGACACGCCGGCGAATCGCGTTCATCTCGTGAATGGCGAGTCCGGATTCGAGCAGCGTTTGCGCGAGGTTCGCGATGTGGGCTTGCGCGCGACCCGCATCTCCGACCTGCTGGGATAGTGCCGCGGTTGGCGCGGCGGTGAGCGCCGTGGTTCCGCCAGACAGCAGCACCACGACGTGATCGCCGGGCTCGACGCGGATCACGGCGTCAGCGATGGCGTCTGCCGCATCGAGCGATGCAGGCCCAGGCACGGGATGGTCGCCAAGGTGAAGCTCGACCATGTCGGGCACTGCGCCAGCGGGGCCGAGTTCAGTGGCGGCGGGCGCGTGGGACGTCACGAC
>CAZMGX010000257.1:0-6785 GCA_964565915.1 uncultured Gemmatimonas sp. | reverse complement strand
ATGGCCGAGACGACCTGCATGCCGGCAAGTGCATCGATCGCGCCCGCCGTCATCGATGCCGCCGCCTTGCCCATCGCGATGATGTGTACACGCGAAGCGGCGCCGCGCGTCGTACGCCAGCGGTGCACCGCCTCCTGCGTGCGCGGAAACGGCGCCGCGCCCTCGACCGCCGCCCGATACAGAGCAGTGGCGAGGGCGCGGGGACGCGAGGCCTCAGTCAACTCGTGCACGCGTGCATGGGTGCACGTTTGCGATCATAGACGAACGCTTACTTCGCGCCAGTGGCCTGGGCGACGGCGGTGCCGAGGTTCGTGTACGCATCAGCAGACATTTGCAGGAACGGCGTGGTGACATACGCGATCTTGCCGGTCGGATCGATCACGTAAAGATGCCGCTTGTGGAAGCCCGTGCCGGCACTCGCGCCGAACGCCACGCCCACCTTGCGCTCCGTGTCGGCGGCAAAGCGGAACGGGAACTTCGCGTCTTTCGCCCACGAGATGAGCGCGGTGTCGGGATCGGCGCTGACACCGACCAGCGTCACCTTCTTGCCGCCGAGGAACAGATTGGCGTACTGGTCGCGGTACGCTTCCATCTGCGTGGTGCAACCGCTCGTGCGCGCCTTGGGAAAGAACGCGAGCACCACGGTCTCGCCGCGATGCTCGGACAGCTTGAACGGCTTGGCTTCCACGCCGGCCGATGTGACGGTCGTCACGGTGAAGTCGGGTGCCATGTCGCCGACCTTCAGCGGGGTCGGTGCCGCAGCCTGCGCCGCGGCGTTGGACAGGGCCACCAGCGACAGGGTCGCGAACGTGGAGAAGGCAGCGACAGCACGTCGCGCGGCACGGGTGTAAGCCAGCATGAAGCAATCCTCGGAGGGCGGGGTGAACGTCGGGATACCCCAGACGATAACGCCTGGTTCGCATTGCCGCCTCCGTCCCGACAAAAGGACGGGTGGGCGGCACCGCCTGAGGACAACTCCCGATCCCGGTGGGTGGTTTCCGAGGGAAGCCACGGTCGCGAGGCGTGGCACGCTCCATGCCCCTATGGTCTGTGTGGCGACGCGCCGGTACTTCGTCGCGTCAGGTCGCGTCGGTTCGCCAATCAGGCCGTCCTTGTACGGAGGTCCCATGACACTCAATCGTTCGAAAGTCCAGGCGCACGCTCAGCCGCTAGTTCCGTCGACGTCGCGTGTCCATCTCGCGGCACTGCTCATGATTCCCGTCGTATTGGTCGCCCTGACGGCGTGCGGTCGCGCCGACCGAGGCGACGAGTTGCTGCGCGCCGACTTGGCGGCGGCTGCGCAGGCGCCGTCCCTCCGGCAGCAGTACGCGAGTCCACAGGAACTTGGCTATCCCGGCGCCGCGCAGGGGTATCCGACGCCGTACGGGGCGCCTCCGCAGTACTACCCGGCACCCTATGGGTACCCGCAGCCATACCCGCAGCCGTATCCGCAGGGTGTGGTCTACCAGCAGCCGGCCCCGGCGCCGCGTGTCGTCTATCGCACGCGCCCCGCGTCGGGCGGATCATCGGGAAGCGGTGCAGGGGCGGGGAGTGGCAGCGGAAGTGGCGCGGGAAGCGCGCCAAGCACGGAACGCAACACGACACGCGGCGCGGTGATCGGGGCTGCGACCGGAGCGGCCGTTGGCATCGCCACCTCGCGTGACAAGGTCAAAGGCGGCGCTGTTGGCGCCGTGGCTGGTGCGGTGCTGGGGGGCGTGGTGGGCTCACAGATCTACACGAAGCCGCGACGGAACTGATCGGCACGGCGTCGCACGGCCTGTCTCCGTAAACGCGTCGCACCATCCGGTGCGACGCGTTTGCGTTCGGTGCCCTCGTCTACCGAGCGACTGCTACCGAACGACTTCGGCGAAGACCACAACCTGATTCTTCCCGAAGTGCTTCGCGCACGCCGGGCACGTGGCATAGTAGAACAAGTGCCGCTTGACGCGATATCCGGCGCGGCCAACGTAGGCGTCCATCGCCTGGATCCACTTCCCGATGTCGCGGTAGGGTCCGTCGAACACCTTGGTGAGGAACGTTCCGCTCACGGTCACCGTCTCAGTACCGGGTACGGGGTGATCGACGGCGATGTACACGTCAGATCCCCACGGCGAAACCTCGTCTGAAAGCCAGAGCGGCTCTTCCGGATACGCCGCGGCCTCCTCGATCGCGCGCTGGTCGCGCCCCATCACCGCACCGGTATTGAGCGGAATGTGCATGACCGCGCGGATGTGATCCTTCAGGAACAGCTTGTCCGTCCACTCGATGGTGCGTCCGTCCCACTTGGCGACGTCAAGCCGGGCGCAGCAGCCGGTCTCGGCATTATCGTAGCTGGTATCAGCGAGCTTCATGGTCACCTCCGGTCATGCATCATGCCATCCGGGTGACGCTGACGAATCAGTGATTCCCGCAGGGACACGTCAGGCGTCGCCCGGCAAGCGCGGCGACTTACTCGGCGACGCGTACTCGGCGACGCGTACTCGGCGATGCGTACTCGGCGATGCGTACTCGGCGATGCGTGCTGGGCGAAGGCGCTCGACTTGCCCAACCTTTCGCCACGCGCGACACTACGCTTCTATGGAACGGATGGACGGTGCGCCCCACGCGTTTGCGACGAATGTGGATGAGACGCGGCACCTCGCACGAGTCGCGTGTGCCGCGTCGTTGCTGTGGGCCACGGTCGCCAGCGGCGTGGCGGCGCGAGCGGCACACGCACAGTCGGTTCGCGGGACGGTCGTCCAGAGCGACAGCACGTCGGCTGCGAGTGGTGTTGTGGCCCTGCTCATCGGCGCCGCCACCGACTCCACGTTCGCCCGTGCGGTCACGTCGTCGCGCGGCGCGTTCCTGCTTCGTGCGCCACGCGCCGGTGCCTATCGGGTGCGCATCTTGCGATTGGGACAGGCACCGACCACCAGTGCGCGCATCCAGCTGGCTGGGACCGAGACGATTTCTTTGCGGATGGTGCTCGCCAATCGCCCGCTGGTGCTCGCCCGACGTGACGTGCGCGGCAAGGATGAATGTCGCGTGCGGCCTGATAGCGGGTTGCTGGTTGCGCAGCTGTTGATGGAAGCGCGCACGGCGCTACTGGCCAGCGTGTCGACGTCACTCGATGGCGAGCGCATCGCCGAGTATCAGCGTTTCGCCCGACTGGAGGACACGCGTGGACGGCTGGTCGCGCCGGAGGAGACGCTGACGGTCAACACGCTGTCGGCGCAGCCCTTTGCGAGCCTGTCTCCGGATTCGCTGGCGCGCAGCGGCTTCGTGACGACTGCGGGGGACAGCATCCAGTACTTCGGTCCCGATGCGGAAGTGTTGCTCTCTGACGCATTCGCGGCGGGCCACTGTTTTCACGTCGTCAAAGGCACCGGAGCGCGGGCAGGGTCGGTCGGTGTTGCGTTTCGCCCGGTCGCCGCACGCCGCGGAGTGGTGGATATTCGCGGCACGTTGTGGATGGACAGCGCGAGTGCCGCGTTGCAGATGATCGAGTATACGTACGACCCGAGCGCAGCCGATGAGCGACGCGCCGGTGTGGGTGGCGAGGTGCACTTCGCCCGCACCGACGGCGGCTTGTGGTTCGTGTCGCACTGGAACATCCGCATGCCGCGCGTGGCGGTGCGCCGCACGGCGCCGGTGTTGGGTCCGCGACCGATCCCGGCGCGCACCATCCGTGTCCTGGAAGGGGTGCGGCGCACGGGCGGCGAGGTGGTCGCGTTGTTCGAGAACGACCAACTGGCGTATCGACGACCAGTCGTGGCTGCGGCGGCGGTTCTTGCAGCGCCGCCCCGCGTGCCTGCCGCGCCAGACTCGGTCGATCGCACGATGCATCCGATTTGTGGGCCCATCGGTGCGGCCACTGACAGCGGCGTGGTCGCGGGGCGCGTGACCAGTAACGGCGTCGTCGGGGTGGGCGGCGTGTCGGTGGTTGCGCGGTGGCGCGACGTGGAGGATGTCGTCGGCGGCAGTCTCGTGACGTACCGCAACCATCAGCGCGAGGCGCTTACGGTGGCGGACGGACAATACGTCTTGTGTGGCGTACCGCTCGGGCATCCTATCACGGTGTTCGCCACGCAGCAGAACAAGCGCTCGCGACTGTACGAGCGCCGGTTGCCGGTGGAGGCACCGGTGTGGGCCCTCGATCTGCGGCATGAGATGGACGCCGAACCGGCGGTGCCGGTGGTTGCGCCCGTTGCGTCGACGGCGGCGTCGCTGCGTGTTCGGGTGACGCGCGACGGCGGCGCCGTGGTGACGGATGCCGAGGTGGCGGTGACCGTGTCGGGGGCGAATCAGGTGACGCGCACCGACAGCGGCGGTGTCGCACGTTTTGTGGGGCTGTCGACGGGGGACGCGGAACTCCGCGTGCGCCGACTCGGCGTCGGTGAAGGGCGGGTACGCGCGACGATTCGGCCGGGCGCCAATGAGCTGGCCGTGCTCGTTCGCGGTTCCACGGTGACGCTCGAGACGGTGAAGGTGACGGCAACGCGTGATGTGCCCGCGCGACTGGCCGACGTGGACGCGCGTATTGCGCGTGGCGAGCCCAACGCGGTGGTCACGCGGGCCGATATCGACAAGCGCAATCCGATCCAGCTCTCGCAGATGCTGCGTGGCGTGGCGGGACTGCGGCTCGCGGATTCCTCGGGGGCGATGGTGGCGATCTCGACGCGCGGAATGAAGTTGGAGAAGGGGTTTCCGGTTCCGTGTGTCATGCGCCTGATGGTGGACGGCGTCGTGATGTCGGCCTCGACGAACATCAACAACGTGATACCGTTCGACGTCTACGCCGTCGAAGTGTTCTTCGGTCCTGCCCGAATTCCGCCGCAGTTCGCCGGGAGTCGGTCGGATCAGTGGTGCGGCCTCATCGCGATCTGGACCCGCTCCTCGGGCTAACGACGCTCGGCGAACGACGCTCGGCGAACGACGCTCGGCGAACTACGCAGCGACGAACGCCCGCAACGCGTTCGCGAGGCATCGCACCGTGACACGCGGCGACGACGCCTGGTGCATCTCGCCGTCCGCCTCGAAGTGTGGTGCGACGTCGAATATGAGGGTGAATGCGCCACCGCGCGCCGTGTGGACGGCCGGGTGCGACACGTGACGACCCCGCATCGCACGTGCGAAGAGTTGCGCACGCGCCAGTGGCGCCACGTCACGGATGCCGATGCATTCGAGGGTGCCGTTCGCGACATCGGCCTCGGGCGCGATGTGGAACGCGCCTCCGAACCACGCGCCGTTGGCAAACACCAGCATCATCCACCGCGTGGTCTCGGAGGTCGCTACGGTGTCACCCGTGGCAGCCGACGCCACGGTTGCCGTGAATCCACCGTATGTGAACAGCTGGCGCAACGCGGTCGTGACGTAGCGGGCCGTGCCACGCAGCCACGCGTGCTGGCTGGTTTCGCGCATGCGCTGCAGGACGGCGACATCGAACCCGAAGCCTGCCGCATTCACGAAGGGCACGTCGTCGACCAAGCCGGCATCCAGAGCGCGCGTGTGTCCTGCGGCGATCAGCGCGGCCATGGCCTCGTACTCGTGCGACGGCGTTCCGAGGGACTTCACGAAGTCATTGCCGGTGCCGGCCGCGAACACCGCCAGCGGCGTTGACGACTGTTCGGCGATCAAGCCACGCGCCGCATGCGAGACGGCGCCGTCACCACCCAACACGACCAGCGCGCGGGCGTTGGCTCGAGACGCGAGTATCGCCAGGCGCGCTTCGTCATGTGGCCGCTCAGACGCAACGACCTCGAGCGGGCCCAACGCTCGCAGGGCGGCGCAGGCGCGATCGAGTTGCGCACGGGCGCGACCGCCGCCAGCCGCGGGGTTGACCAACAGAAAGACCGGTCGGGTCATCGTCGGTCAGAGGAGGCGAATGGTCTCGCCGTAGACGGCGAGTGCGCGGTTGGCCGTCAACAGCACCAGCGGCTCCAGGCGACTCTGTACGACCAACAGTCGATCGAAGGGATCGCGGTGCACCGACGGGAAGGGCAGCGCGGCGACCTGCATCATGTGCGCAGCCGTGACCGGCAACCACTGAAAGCCATCGGCGATGCACTGCTCGCGGAAGAGCGGCAGGTCGAGATGCAGTCGACCGAGGCTCTGCTTGATGGCCATTTCCCAGAGACTGGCCTCGCTGATGAACACCGTGGCGCCGGCCTCCATGACCAGCGGTCGGGCGGTGTCGGGAACACGCTCCGGCGCCAGCTGCCACCAGAGCGCGATCTGGGTATCGAGGAGCAGCCTCACGGCTGCAAGCTCGCGAGGCCGTGGCCGTCAGCCTGTCGCCTCACGCGCCGTCCGCCTGTGCGCGCGCTTCGTCTACCTCTTCAAACACGTCGTACAACAACTCGACGGGCGCATCGAAATCCGGACCGATCGAAAACCCCCGGCCCACGAGAGAGCCGGGAGGTGCGACAGGGCGCGTCGGCGCCTCGTACGGCACGAGACGCGCCACTGGGCGGCCGGCGTTGGCGATGACCACAGACTCGCCTGCGCTGACCTGTTCGATCAAGCGGGAGAGGTGGGTCTTCGCGAAGTGGATGTTGACGGTATTCTCGGCCATAAACTAGCTTAGTCATGACTGGACTAAGGTGCAATCTAGTTCGCTATTTCGCTCCGCCGAGGACCCACGATACAAGAAATGTGACATCAGATATCCTCTATCCGATGTCACATCTCCTGTGTCGCCGTTCACCCAATCCAGCCGCTACGCCGCCCTCGCCTATCTGGCCACCAAGCTCCGCAGCACATACGGCAAAATCCCGCCGTGGATGTAGTACTGCAGCTCCTCAGGC
>CAZMGX010000256.1:0-7600 GCA_964565915.1 uncultured Gemmatimonas sp. | reverse complement strand
CATCGGACGCGGCGAAGGCAAAGGTTTTGCCGTCGGGACGCCAGCTGAAGTGCTCAACGGCCGTCGGATGCGCTGTCACTTGACGGGCTTCGCCCCCGTCGGCGGCCAAGACCCACACCTGATTGCGCCCCTCGCCGTCTGGGGAGAGGAACGCCAAGGCGCGGCCAACCGGCGCCCACTTGGGAGACGACACACTCACGCGTCCCGGCGTGAGCCCGTGTGGGGTGCCGTCGGGAAGGTCCACCGCCCACAGCTGCGATTCGGTGCGGTTCGCGACGTAGTTGGGGCGCGACACGACGAACGCAGCCGTACGTCCGTCGCTGGACAGTGTCGGGCTGCCCACACCGACGACTCGGCGGGTGTGCGCGAGGGTGAAGCGCTCCTGCGCCGCCATGTCGGGCGGCGGTACGAGCAGCAGCGTCAGTGAGGCACACAGTGACGAAGAAACGAGTGATCGACGCATGAAGAGCTCGCGAAAGGAGGAAGCGACTTACGGCGCTGGACGACGAAACAATCCGACATAAACCGCCTTGCCAAGCACGTGACCTTGCATGGCTTTCATCACGGCCGCGCGCGTTTCGAGTGCGGCCGGGACGAGCTGAGCGTTGGTCGAGGGTGTTATCTCGAGCTTGGTGTCGAGGGCGTACAGTTCGAAGGTGTAATGATGCATGGGGCCAGTCGCGGCGGCCCCAGGTCCCCTGTACTGCGGCCCCGACGCGCTGATCTGGCGTGAGCCATCGGGAAGTTCCCCGCCCGGTTTGATCCCTTCGGCCATGCCTGTTGCCGTACCTGGAATGTTCCAGACGATCCAGTGAGGCTGCGTCTCGGTGCCCCGTTGAATCGCGACGTCGGGGTCGATCATGTTGATCACGAAACTCACCGTACCGGCGGGCACGTTGGTCCATTTCAGTTCCGGCGACAATTGCTCCCCGGCCTGCGAATACTTGACGGGGATCACGCCGCCGTCGGGCCAAGCAACTGTCGTGAGTGTCAGCGGCGCGGGCCGTTGGGCCGGGGCCGTTTGCGCCCCTCCCGTCGTTGGCCCGGCGACGATCGCAGCGGCCAGAGCCAGCGGGCGGGCAACGGCCGCCGCGATGCGGAGTGAACGGACGGTGGCAGTGCGGGTCAGCGACATGGTGGCTCCGAGAATGAATTGCTGCGGGGTTCCGCGATCGATGCACCGCGCAGGGCGATCGGGTGGTGACGCGCTTCGACCGCGCGGGGTTGATCAGGTGATGCTGCACATTGTGCAGGGAAGGCCGTTCGGCCTGACTATGGCACTCGCCTGGCGTGGTCCGCAACCACGGTGTCACGCCGGTCAGACCTTTACCGACCACCACATGCTCCCGTCCAACCTCCCCATTCGTATTGCGCTCGCGTTGCTGACGGCAACGGTCCTCGGCTGTGGCTCTGAAGAGATCGTCGCACCGCGCGGTCGCCTGATCGGGATTTACGTGCTCCGCACGGTCGCGGGCAGCCCCGTCCCCACGCTGGGAAATGGCGCGTCGATGACGAACTTCACCGTCATCGCCGACACCATCCGGCTTTACAGCAGTGGTGACGGCACGGAAGTTCTGGTGTCCCAGTACGACGGCGCCGTAGCGCGGCGACAGGTGCAGACGTTCACGGTGACCACCCCGTCGCCCGGCCGGTTCGACATCGAGTACGCGTGCAACGATGTCGTCGTACGGGCAACGGCGTCCTGCCTCGCGCCCCCGCACCACCGCCTGCTGACCACCGCGACCGGCTTGACGATGGACGCGTCGGCGATGTACCGCACACCGATGGTCTTCGAGAAAGTCTCGCCATAGCCTGGCCTACGGCTGACCCAACAGCCGCCGATAGTTCGAGTCGATGGTGCGCACGTAACCCAGGGTTTCGCGATAGCGCCACCGCGGAATATCGGGCGCGACCTGCTCGATACTGGGCCAGCTGGCGTGATCGAGCTTCTTGGCGCGCGCCATCGCCGCGGCGCGGGTGATCGGGCCCTCACCTGCATTGTACGTCGCGAACATGAAGGGGTGCCGGCGATCGGCCGGCACGTCCTTCTCCCACAATCGCCACGTGTCGCGATCATGCAGGATTCCGGCGGCGATGTTCCACTCGGGATCGTCGATGGACCTGAACTCGCGGCGGCGTGTCGTGATCAGGCGAAAGGTCGTCGGCATCAGCTGCATCAGCCCGCGCGCACCGACGCGACTTCGGGCTTTGGGATCGAGATTGCTCTCGGCCATCGCCTGCGCCTTGAAGTGACGCCAGTCGAACGCCACGCTGAAGTAGCGCTTGGAGTACTTGCGGAAGATCGGGTCATACTCGGACGTGACCGCGCGACTGGCCGCGCCGGTGCGCTGCGCCGCGCCCTCCGCGGGTACGCCGAGCACCACCAGCAGCACGACCATCCCGGCAGCAATGCCACGTGATGAGCCGAATCGCTTCGTGCGCACGCCCGCCATCAGCGTCAGTTGAGCGAGTTGCCGATGATGATCGCGATCGACACGAAGATCGCCGCGATGAAGATGGCCACCGCCACGTTTCCCTTCTTCAGCTCTTCGGGAAAGTTGACCTCAGGCGTGAGCCGGTCGATCAACCGGTAGCTGACGAACATCAGCACCACCCCGAAGATCGCGTACGCGAAATTCAGGCCGAGAATGGACAGCTGCACGCCACCTCCTGCGAGTGAAGGACCACGTCGAGGGCAAGGTACGCGGCCCCGACGCAAACTTCCAGCGAGCGGGTCTTGCGACCGCGCGGCCGACCGACGATCTGACGCACGGCCGGTTGGTGCTGTATTCTGCGAGCAACGACTCGCTGGGGTGGGACACTCCAGCCATTACCGCGCTGACATCGCCGCACGGAGACACCGCATGAGCACCGCCGAAGATCGCCTCGAGGCCGCCGAATCCCTGGTCGCCTCGATGGCCGAGCAACTCGAAGCCTCGTCGGGCATCGATCGCCGCCAGTTCATGTTCTATTCGCTGGTGGCCGCCGCGGCGAGTTCCTTCGGCGTGGAGTCGGCGCGAGCCATGGGGGCGCCAGTTCCGTCGCTGGATGCGTGGAATCCGGAGATCGACCTCCCCCGTGGCTTGCCGCAACCACCGGTCGTGACGCCACTGGCCCTCGGCAATGGCGAGGCACCGGCGCTGCAGTTCCAGGCCTACCCCGGCGGGACTGGCGCCCTGATGGAGAAGCTGGCGCGAGAGCGCGGCCGGGCGGCATTCGATCGAGCCGTCTTCGTCGTCGAGCCATTCCGCGGTACGATCCCCTCGTCGGATGAAGACTTGGCATTTCTGCCCGCCCATCGCATCTCGGCGTTGACCAAGGGGCGCAAGCTGACGTCGACCCGTATCACGAACATCTATCTGGACCGTCTCAAGCGGCTGAACCCGACCCTGAATTGTGTCGTCACCCTCATGGAAGACTCCGCACGCGCCGAAGCGGCGGCGGCAGATCGGGAGATCGCGGCGGGGCGGTATCGTGGCGCTCTGCACGGCGTGCCCTACGGACTGAAGGACTTGTTCTCGACCAAGGGCGTTCCCACAACCTGGGGAGCAAAAGACTTCGAGGACCGCATCATCGATGAAGACGCTGAGATTGTGGTGCGATTGCGCAACGCGGGCGCCGTGCTGCTGGCGAAGTTGTCGACGGGGTTGTTCGCGCAGAATGATCAGTGGTTTCGTGGACGTACGAACAACCCGTGGAACCTGAACATCGGCGCCAGCGGCTCGTCGGCCGGTCCGGGCTCGGCGACCGCCGCCGGCTGCGTCGCCTTTTCAATCGGCACGGAGACGCAGGGATCCATCGTGTCACCGTCCATCCGCAATGGCATCAGTGCGCTGCGACCCACATTCGGCCGTACGTCGCGCCACGGTGGTATGGTGCTGGCGTGGTCGCAGGATCGCGTTGGCCCGATGTGCCGCACGATCGAAGACTGCGCGATGGTATTCAACGCCTATCATGGCGTCGACGAGAAGGACCCGTCGACCGTGACTACTCCGTTTCGGTTCGACCGGAACCTCAAGCTCGCCACGTTGCGCATCGGGGTGGATCCCCAGGCGCCGAAGGAACTGGTCGACAAGCTGCGCGAACTCGGCATGACGCCCAGGGACGTCGGGCCACGCCCAACCGTGCCGGGTGTCGGCGGCGGTGGCCTGAACGTGGAGTACGCCGCGGCGTTCGATTCCTACGTGCAGCGCAAAGCCAAGGAGATCGGGCTGGATCTGGCCACGCTGCCCGAACCGGGCAGTGGAGGTCGTGCCAACAATGCGCCCTTCGGCAACGCGCCGCCGAACACCAGCCCGAGCGCGCCCGCCGACTGGAATCCGCGATTCGTGGGTGGCCGCCTGACCCGCGCGTTCGAATTCATGCAGAACCAGCGTCGCCGAATGGTGCTGGTGGCGAAGTGGGGCGAGTACATGAAGGATCTCGATCTCTTCATCGGCGGCCCGAACGCCGACGTGGGCCCCAACGCGCAAACCGGGCACCCGTGCGCGGTGCTGCCGTACAAGTTCGACGTGCCGCAGTTCGGCGGTGGCGGCGGCGGGCGTGGTGGTGCCGCGGCTGAGCCCGCGCCGACATACAAGCCGCAGCCGATCTGCGCGGTGATCACGGGGGCCCTCTTCAATGACGACAAGATCCTATCCGTTGCCCACCAGTTCCAGGCAGCCACCGACTACCACACCCACCGGCCGGTACTCTGAGCAGGGAGTACGGGAGTAATGAGTAGCGAGCAGGGAGCAACAGAGAGTAACGAGCAGTGAGTACGGAGTAGAGAGTAGCGAGATGGAGTACTCGTTACTCCGTGCTCACTACTCGCTACTCACTGCTCTTTACTCTCTGTTGCTCCCTGCTCGCTACTCGTTACTCCCGTTCTCCTTACTCTACCCGCACCACTCGATCGCCGAGGTGTACCGTCCCCTCTGCGGCGTGGGTGGCGTTCATGCCGAACATCACCTTGCCGTCGTAGCGACGGTAGCTCGCGAGCATGCGCAGCGGTTCGACGCCGCGCTCCCCGGTGGCAGGATCGATGGTGGTCATCACGCAGCGTTCGCACGCCGCGCCCATGGCGATGCGCACCGCACCGATGCGGATCATCGACCAGGTGTCTTCTTCGTGCGCCGTCGTGTAGGACAGCAGGATGTTCGGCCGGAACCGCGCGACCACCATCGGCTCGCCGCCCTGCTCCACCAGGCGTGCGCTGAGTGCGTCGACGCTGGCCTGTCCGAGGATCAGCAGCGGCGCGCCATCGGAGAAGGCAACGTGTCGGCCGTCGGGTGACAGCTGTCCGGAGTACTTAGGCCGGAGCGGTCGCTGCGCATCGTCCGCGATGTGCACCAACCGACACGGCCGCCCGATCGCCGCAGACATCCACTGAGCCACCTCATCACCCGCATCGTGCGCCGCGACGTGATCGGCCCAGACCTGGACCATGCGCGCCGAGCGTGATACTGGCAGCTCGACCCGGTGACGCGGCAGGTTCGGCGCCGACAGCCACAGCGCTCCATCCACGTTGCGCAGTGCGCCAGGATCGTCGTCCCCTTCCACGAACATCGGTCGCACAAGTGCCAGCGCCGGCGTTTCGCGGGCCGTGATCTGCATGCCCGCCTCGTCGACGACCAGCCAGCGGCGATCGCCGACGGCCCCGCGATCATCGAGCACGAGCGAGTCGACGGCAATGGCGGCAGCCGACTTGATGGGATGAACGAACAGCGCGGAGACACGCGCGCGGAGACTGAAAGGCATGAGCGTATGAGGTATCAGCGTGACAGCGATATGCGAAATGCGATATCGGATATCTGATATCCAGTATCCTATATCCAGTATCGTTGTTTCTTCACCCGTCACCGCGTGAACGTGTCACCACGTCGTTGTCGCTGCCAATACGCGAACACCGGCAGCCCGAGCGCGAGCAGCCCCGCCCCGCGCGCTGCATTGCCGGGGTTCGAGATGATCGAACCCGCGACGACGTACAAGGCGGCCGCGACGAAAATGATCGTGCTGAACGGATGCAGCGGGGTGAGCACCGACGGGCGCGTGCCGTTTCTGGCATCGCGCGCCCGTAGGACGAACAGCGACGCGGCCGTCGAACCGAAGAAGATCCAGTCGGCGAACACCACGTAGTCGAGCAGTTGACCGTATGTCTCGGTGAGCAGCAGCGCGAGGGCGACGGCGCCCTGCCCGACCAGCGCACCGACGGGTGTGCGTGTCCTCGGGTTCAACGTCGCCATCGACCGGAAGAACAGGCCGTCTGCCGCCATCGCCTGATAGACTCGCGCGCTCATCAGGATGACCATGCTCAGAAAACCCACGGTCGACGTCACGATGCCGAACGTGATCAGCGTGCGGCCGGCCGGGCCGAGATACACGAACATCGTGTCAGCGGCCGGCGCCGTACTCGCGGCCAACCCGGCGACGCCGAGTGCTTTGAGGTAGGCGATATTCACCAGCATGTACGTCGCGACGACAACCAGCACACCGATGATGAGTGCCCGCGGCAACGTGCGCGACGGATCCACCAGCTCTTCCGCCACGGCATTCGTCTGTTGCCACCCGCCGTAGGAGAACAGCACCGGGACCAACGCGGCACCCATCGCCAGAACCAATGCCCAGCTTCCGACAGGCGAGGCAAGGGCTGGCGGTGCGGCTACCGGGCCGGTCAGCTCAGCCGCGTGCGTCGGCGACAGCACGAGCGCGGCAAACACCAGCACCGCGATCGCGCCCAACTTGAGGATCGTCAACACATTGCCGGTGGTCGCCCCGATGCGCACGCCGAGCACATTCAAGCCGGTCAGTAGCACGATCATGCCGATCGCCAGCGGACGGACCGTCGAGCCCGCCCATCCCAGCAACGTCGCCAGGTACGTGGCGCCGGTCATGGCGACGGCGGCAATCGCGCCGGTGGCCATGATCAGGAACAGGGCCCAGCCGTACAGGAACGCCGGCAGCGGCCCCCACGCATCCCGCAGATAGACGTAGGTGCCGCCCGCCGACGGGCGCCGCGCCCCCAGCTCGGCATAAATGAACCCGCCAATGATCGCGACCACGGCGCCGAGTGCCCAAGCTCCGAGGGTCAGGGTCGCCGTGCCAACGCGCTGAGCGACCACGGCCGGGGACAAGAAGATGCCGGAGCCGATAATCCCGCCGACGACGAGCATCGTCCCGGAGAACGTCCCGAGACGCGCCGCGTACCCGGTGCCGGCCGGGGAGACCGCGCCGGAAGAAGGGGAAGAAACCATCGACGCAAACTGCACCGTATACATTTCACCCGCCACCGCTGTCCAATTCATAGCGCAGCTGGCTTCCTGTCCCCTTGCCGTCGTCCTCACCATGTCCCTCTGGCACCGTCTTGGTCGCGCGACCGCCGTCGTGCTGTTCGCCCCGACGCTGCTGACGCTCGCCCCGCGCCCCGCGTCTGCGCAGGCACCCAAAGCGCCGGCCTCGACCTCCCGCATTCCGTTCGAAAAGTTCACGCTGCCGAATGGGCTCGAGATCATTCTGCACGTCGACCGTTCCGTACCTATCGTCGCCGTCAACAGCTGGTACAAGGTCGGCTCCGGTGACGAGAAGCCCGGCCGCACCGGATTTGCGCATCTGTTCGAGCACG
>CAZMGX010000255.1:0-7600 GCA_964565915.1 uncultured Gemmatimonas sp. | reverse complement strand
TGCAAGCAATGACAGCTCGGCGCGGGCGCGCACGCCGCGCGCTTCCGCCTGCACGGCCGGCGCCGCCTGCGCTTCGAGTTCAGCGACACGCGCGCGCCACGCGGTCAACTGCGCGTCGCGATGATGATCCACCGACCACAGCAGCGCGACAACGGCACTCGCCGCGCACGCCAGCGAGAGCAGCCAGCGGCGCTGACGGGCCCCCTGCATCGACTCCGCGAGTGTGGCGTGCAACAGCTGCACGTCGAGCGGCGCATCGACCCACCCGCGTGCGGCACGGAGCAGGTCGACGGGATCCATCCGTGGTGCGATGGCATCGGCCGAGCCGGAAGTGCCGGACACACCGAGGCGTGGCACGCGTCGCACCGACTGTATCCGGCCCCCCGAGGCCGTGACCACGCCAATCTCCCGCGCGCCGGCCGGCAGGCTGCACGTGCCCGTGCCGAGGACTTGCGCACACACGACGGGCGCGGCGAGGACGGCGCGCACGGAACCGAGGGCTCGGCAGGCGCGCACCCACACGTCGAGCATCCGCGAGGGAAGGGCCAGTGCGAACCCATCGCGGCTGACGACGGCAATCGGCTCCGAAAGCGGAAAGTAGCGATCGCCATCGCGCCAGAGCACGGCGCGCGCCGATTCCGCATCGATGGGCGGCAACTCGGGCTGCGCGATTTCGAGGAAGGCCAAGCCAACCACCAATACCACATCGTTGGACGTCCCGATCTGTGCGCGCAAGGCGTCGACCATGGCGTCCGGCTCGTCGGGAGACCACGCGACTTCGACCAGCGTGCGGTGCGCATCGCCGGTCCCGCGCAGCGCGCGAACCACGTCGGCCTCGAGCAGTAGCGTGAGGGGCAGACTCATGATGACGGCCTCATGACCACCTCACAGCGCGCGCTCGCGCCAGCGCACGAGGCGCAGCCCCGTCTCACCGACATCGTAGATCGCTTCGATCTGGCGGGTGAGCGGATGTCCCGCCTGCCATCCACGCGCAATCAGAAGCAGGCGACTCGGTGCATCGACCAGTGATCCGGAGGCCGATGCAAGCACCTCGCGTGATGCGCCGCGTCGGTTCACGTTGCCGTCCCCATCCACGGTGAGGAACTCTGCCACCTGGGCCAGGACCTTCGCATCGACACCGGGAACGAGCGCCACGTCATCGAGTGTCTCGAACGGGCGCCGGCGCCGCGGCTGCAGTTCGCGTCCCAGCAGCATCGCATTCAGCGAGTCGCGAGCGCGCAGTCGCTCGTCGTCGGGCTGCCGACCTTCGCCGCGCACCGCGGCATCGACCAGTTCCGCCATGCGACGAGCCGCCGGCGGTGTCGTCGCGGTGGCGAAAAGGCGTGCGAGGCCATCCACGCCGGCATTGTTGACGTCGAGACGCGCCGAGACGTCGACGACGGTCACGGCAAAAACGCCGTCGCCGAGCGTGTCCTGCAGATAGGGCAGGGCGTTGTTCGCCGACGGTTCCAGGGTCGTCAGGAAGTCGCCGCGGCGGGCATCGTCCGCGGGGTAGGCGTGCAGCGAATCATCGATGCGACTGGTCGCCGCGATGATCGCACTTTCGACCATCGCGCGGGCGGTGGCCGTCGCGCGCACGTTCGTGGCAACCGATGCGCTTGATCGTGCCGCGCTGCTCGCCACCGCAGTGACGGTCGCCAGCAGCACAACGGTCCACAGGACGACCACGATCGCCATGCCGCGACGCGGCCTCGCTCGGGCGCTCATGGACGCGCCGCCACGGTGACGAGCGGATCGAGTGCGACGACCAGCGGCGGATTCGCGCTTTCTCCGAAGTCGAAGGCGATCATCGCAGGGCGCGACGTGTTGAGCGGCCAATCGCTGCGCCAACCGGCGCTTGCGATACTGCCGGTCCGCGCCGGTATCTGCTCGAGCGCACGCACGGAGAGCGTGGTGACGCCGGGATGGACACTGTGCAACGCGGTCGCGTCGACCGACGCGCCGATCGGGAGCGCATCGAGGACGAGGCCGGCGCTCGACACGAACACCGTGACGCGCCAGATGTCGCCGGTGCCATACGGCGGGCGGACCCCCTTGGACAGGAAGGTCAGGCGCGCACGCCCTGCAGCGTCTTGCGCGATCTGCAATAGCGGCTCATCCACACTTTCCGCCGCCGGGGCGTGACGCAGCATGTCGGTGAGTGTGGCACGCAGCCGCGCATCCCGCTCGAGCGTGTCGCGATGCGCGTCAACGCGCGCACCGGCGATCGAGGCCGTGCGCAGCGCAGTGCCCGCGATCGTGACGGCCACCGCCGTAAGCACGAGCGCGATCACCAGCTCGAGCAGGGTGAAGCCGGATCGTCGCGTCATCAGCGCGCGCCGCCGGTTGCGCCGCGCGCCGGCGCGCGGGTGAGCCGCTCGAGCACGTATCGACGGCCGTCGGGGAGCGGTACCGAGACCTGAATCAGGTCCACGCCGGCCTGCCACCGGCGACGCTCGACCTGCACCGACGGGGACTGACCTGGCCCGGCCGCCGTTGGCGACGACAACGCCAGGGGAGACGATGTCGCCTCGGCCATGGCCGACTCAGCCAATGTCACGGCGCGCGTCCACTCCGCGCTTCGCACCTGCAACTGGGTGGCGCCGCGCGATTGATCCAGGCAGACGACGCCGACCACCGAGAGCAGCACGAAGGCCACCACGGCCTCGAGCAGCGTCATGGGGTCACGCCCCCCGACACGGTCAGGCAGGACAAGGGATCGAACGTCACGGCCGCGGCGGACGGTCCAACGGGGATGCAGCTCCCCAACGGATCGACCAGCACTTCGGACGCCGGCAGGTTTTCACCGGCGCGTCCCGAGTCGACCAGTGCCCCATCGCGCTGCGACCGGATGGACCACGCGCCATCGGCGAACAGTCGTATGCGCAGCGGTTCGGCCCGGCGAATCGCGGTGCGGCGCGCGGTGGCGATCACGCGTGCGTGAGCGGACGCCGACTCGGCGGGGCGTGCCCCGAAAGCCGGCAGCGCCAATGCGGCGGCCGCCGTCATGAGGACGAGGACGATCAGCAGTTCCAGCAGCGTCACGCCGCGAGGCACGACCCGGAGGGGGCGAAGGGGGACCGCGTCACAGTCTCGGAAGAATCTCGGTCCGGGAGGGGGAAGTCAACGAACGAAGCATACCGTACGAGGGACGATGCAGGGGGCGTCACGTTGCAGGTCCCGTGTCAGGTGCATCACACAGGACGCCACGCACAAGGGCCGGTCCCGTTGACGACGCAACGAGACCGGCCCCATGTGCGGCGAACGAGCGCGGCTGGGCCGCGCACGCGTTACGGCTTGATCAACGGCTTCACCTGATCAGGAATCGCGAAGGCCGCGTCCGGTGCGGCGTTGAACGACACTTCGCTGATCGTGATGACCATTTGCTGCGGACCCATCGACTGCTCGATGCGCGTCGGGAACATGAGCCCCCCGAACTTCTTGTATTCCTTCACGCTCTGCGTGATGGCCATCGGGCCCATCTGCGACTCGGCCGTGCTGAAGCTGCCCAGCAGGAGGCCTGAGGTTGCCGAGAAGTAGTTCAGCTGCTCCTTCATGGTCGACTTGCGGACCATCTTGACCGTGTAGGCCTTCTCGCCCGCGATCGTCGTATCGCCCACCGTTTCGATCGAGGCAAAACGATCGGCGGGGTAGAGCATGTTGCCGTAGAAGTCGGCGGTCTCGAGCGTCGTGGCGAGTTCCTTGTCGGCGAGCAGGCGCGGGCCGGCCATCGGATTCACATCCCATGCCACGGTGCCGTTGGTCCCCTGGAGCATCTCACCGAGGCCTGGGATGCTGGTCTTGGTGGCCATCTTGTTCGGTGCGGCGGAGTACATCTCCATCGTGGCGTTGAGGCCCATGGCCGGGACACTCAACGCGCCGATCTGCTTCATCGACGTGATCTTGCGGATCTCGGCCTCACCGCCGACCGCGGTGACGTACTTGGCGATGATCTCGCTGGCGGCCGGACGTGCCTGCGCGTGCGCCGACGACCAGGCGGTCAGCGTCAGGGCAGCGGCGACAACGGACGCGCGGGAAAAAGACTTCATGATGGACTGACCTCGATGGCTGAAGAAAGTGACCTGCACATGGGTCCTGCGGTGGAGCACACCTACGGTGTTGCACCCTTCACGGGGGTCTTGGCAGCCTGCACGGCCCAGGCCATCGCCGCGTCGCGCGCGGGGTCTCTGCCATCCAACAATGCCTGACGCGACAGTGGTGTCAGGACATCGGGTCGTACCCCGTCACCTTCCAGAGGTTTGCCGGTCGGCGACAGAAAGTCGGCAATCGCGTGGTACAGAATGTCACCGTTGGGGAGTCGCTCGGGTACCGAGGGCAGTGCCTGCCCCGATGTCTGCGTCCCGAACACCCGCGCCCGCCCGAGCGCCTGCATGCCGCCGGCAAAGATCTCGGTCGTGCTGACCGAGAGCTCATCGACGAGCAAGGCCACCGGTCCCGCGAACGGTTTCACGCTTCTCGATCGCGTATCCACGCGGCGCGGGTTCGCCACAAACTTGAGGCTCACGCCGCGCTGCTGCATGGTGCCGATGGTAAGCGAACTGTCCAGAAAATGCCCGGCCACGCCCATCGACATCCCGCCGACGCCGCCGAAGTTGCCACGCACATCGATGATGATCGCGTCGGCGTCGCGCAGCGAATCGACGGCCGCATCGAATTGCGGAGAGAGCACGGGCATCCAGATGTTGAAGCGGATGATGCCGATGGTCCGACCACCCTGCTGCACGCGTTCGTGCGACAACGAGGCCGGGAAGGGCGGCAGATTGCCGAACTTGGCCATCGTTCCCGGCTCGCGCCCACGGATGATCGACACCGTCTGCGCGCGCCCGCTGCCATCACGGAACGTGGCGCGCACCGAGTCACCGACCGGTCCGGCCAGCATCTGATTGGCGATACTGAACGCGGTGAACGCCGCGCGGCGCGGGTCCATGGTGGCGGGAATGCGGGCCAGTCGCGGCGCGACCGGGCAACCCTGAACCGCTTCGAGTGTCCAGCCGGCGCGAACCCCGGCCCGGGCCGCCGGACTGGTCGGCGGCGCCTGCGTGACAACCATCGCACCATCCACATAACGCAGCACGGCCCCCGTGGTCCCATTCTGGTCGACGCCGCTGCCGGAGCCGCCGCCCGTGGTGGCGTCGCTGACTTCGCGCGGGATGATCGAGAAATGAGACTGCTTGAGACGGCCGACCATGTCGGACAATACGGCGCGCAGTTCCCCGGTCGTCTTGGCCGCTGCCGCCTTCGGGCGCAGCTCCTCACGCAGGGCGCGCCAATTCACGCCGTTGTAGGTGGTATCCCAGTGAGTCCGCGCGATGATCGCCCACGCGGTGTCGAACGTGACCAACGGCTCGGTGACGGGGCTGGACGCGAGCGAGGCGCCGGCGGGCGCTGCCGGAGCGCTGCAACTGGCGGCCGCCGTCGGTGTTGCCGTCGGTGTTGCCGTCACCGCCGCCATTGACCCTCCCGACGCCCCCGGACGATGACATCCGGCGACACCGACAATCGCTGCGAACACGGCCAGCGTGCCGACGCGGCGCGCGGCGGACGGGAGGTCGAGCAGACGGTGCAGACTCACGGGCATTCGGGATCTCGAGAAAGAGACAGACTGTGCCGCAGCGTACGCGGGGGCGTAACGACGGTTTCGAACGTAGCGTAACGAGTTGAACGGCGCCTGACGTTCCCGGCTCTCTGCAGAGACGAGGGACGCTGCCCGAGGACACCGGAGGCCCATCCGGGTCGTACACCGACGCAAGTTTGACGGCCGAAATCGTTTGCGGCAACGTGCCAACGGACGCGCGACGAATTACCGTTCAGTGTTGCACCCGCACGGCGGCTCGAGACGAGCATTCCCATTCTGGACCGCGCGGATGGCGACCCTTACGACTCCCTGACATGTCCACGCGTCTTCATACGCTGCACGCTGCCGGCCAGTCCCTGTGGCTGGACTACATCGATCGTGTCATGCTGGGCAATGGCGACCTCGCGCGGCGGATTCGCGACGACGCCCTGACCGGCATGACGTCGAACCCGACGATCTTCGAAAAAGCGCTGGCTGAGGGGGCCGCCTACGACGCGCAGCTGGGCGCACTCGCCCCCACGCTGTCGGACCGCGAGGCCTTCGACGCCGTGGCCACGACCGACGTGCGGAACGCGTGTGATGCGTTCCAGGGCGTCTACGACGCGACGGCCGGCGTCGACGGCTATGTGTCCCTCGAAGTGGCACCGGATCTGGCGCGCGATGCGGCGGGCACCGTGGCCGAGGCGCGACGATTGTGGCAGATCGTCGATCGCCCCAACCTGATGATCAAGGTGCCGGGGACGGTCGAGGGCGCCGTGGCCGTGCAGCAACTCATCGCCGACGGCATCAACGTCAACGTGACGCTGCTGTTCGCGATCGATGCCCACGCGCGGGTCATCGAGGCGTACCTCGCCGGACTCGAAGAACGCGCGGCGGCCAACCTCCCCATCGATCGCATCAGTTCCGTCGCCAGCTTCTTCGTCAGTCGCGTCGACTCCGCCATCGATCGCGACCTGGAAACGATGGCCATTGCCGACGAGTCGCGCGCCGCAGAACTGCGCGCCTTGCAGGGCAAGGCCGCGATCGCCAATGCCAAGATGGCCTATCGCTTGTTCAGCGCGTCGTTCAGTGGCGCGCGATGGGAGGCGCTCGCCGCGCGCGGCGCGCGTGTGCAGCGGCCGCTGTGGGCCAGCACGAGTACAAAAAACCCGGCCTATCGCGATGTGATCTACGTGGAAGAGCTGATCGGACCGGACACCGTCAACACGCTCCCACCGGCCACGCTCGAAGCGTTTCGTGATCACGGCGAAGTCCGCCAGTCCGTGACCGCCGACATCGCGGGCGCCGAGCGCAGTCTCGTGGCCCTCGAAGCGGCCGGCGTGTCGCTGCAAGCCGTCACGGATCGCCTGCTGGTAGAAGGGCTGGCCTCGTTCGAGCAGTCGTTCGTCACCCTGTTGGCTGGGCTCGCGCGCAAGCGCGCCGCGCTGGCCGCGGTTTCCTCAGCCGGAGCGTTCACCGTTGTCAGCCACTGAGATCTTCGCGTCAATCTTTCGCACCGGTCCGGAACGCGCGGCCGCATCGATTCCATCTGCCGACGCGGGGGCCCAGGGGTTTCGGCGCGTCCATGTGCCGCGCACGAAGATCGTCGGGACACTCGGTCCGTCCAGCAACACCGCCGAGAGCATTCGCGCGCTCGTGGAAGCCGGCCTGGACGTGGCACGCATCAACTTCTCGCACGGCACCCACGAGCAGCATGCGCGGACCATCGCCACGGTGCGTGAAGTCTCCGAGGCGCTCGGGCGCCCGGTAGCCATCCTCGGCGACCTGCAAGGGCCGCGTATCCGCATCGGCGATTTGCCGGCGCCGATCGAACTCGAAGCGGGCGTGTCACTGGTCCTCGTGCCGGAAGACCAGGGGCAGGACGGCGAAATTCCAATCACCTACGACGAGTTGTGTCAGGACGTATCCCCCGGCAACCGGATCCTGATCAACGACGGATTGATCGAACTGGTGGTGACGGCGGTCGAGCATCCGCGCGTGGTCGCGACCGTCGTGCACGGCGGG
>CAZMGX010000254.1:0-7612 GCA_964565915.1 uncultured Gemmatimonas sp. | reverse complement strand
TGCTCGCCGCATAGTGGCCGCACGGCCACCCGCCCAGCCGAGGTCGCGATTCCGTTGGCGTGTGCTGCGTCAACTGTCGCGGTTGCGCCGACGCCTGACGCTGGCCGACGACACCGCAATCGAGGAGACAACCCATCGCATCACGGACGGCATCCGCATCGACGGTGAAGCGCCGTGGATGCTGGTGTGTTCCTGTCTGTTGGCGAGTATCGGGTTGGACGTGAACTCGACGGCCGTCATCATCGGCGCGATGCTCATCTCGCCACTGATGTCGCCCATTCTCGGCATCGGTCTGGCGACTGGGGTGGCCGATCGCGCCCTGCTCAAGCTCTCCGCGCGGGAACTGGGGTTCGCGGCGCTCGTGTCGCTCATTACGAGTGCCATCTACTTCCGACTGTCGCCGCTCGGTGAACCCACCGGCGAACTCATTGCGCGCACAACGCCGACGATCCTCGATGTCGGGGTCGCGTTCTTCGGCGGCGTCGCGGGCATCGTCGCCGGATCGAGGCGGCAGACCAGCATGGCGCTGCCGGGGGTGGCGATTGCCACGGCCTTGATGCCGCCCATCTGCACGGCCGGTTTCGGGCTGGCCACGGGTCGGCCGCTGTTTTTCTTTGGAGCGCTGTACCTGTTCCTGCTCAACGCGCTGTTCATCGCGCTGGCGACGTTTCTGGTGGTGCGCATCCTCGGGTTTCCGCTGCGACGCTTTGCCACGCCGGATGCGCGTCGTCGGGAGATTCGCACCATCGGGGCCCTGGCGACCGTCGCGGTGTTGCCCAGTCTCTGGTTCCTCTACACGACGGTGCAGCAGCAACGCGGGGTGCGACGCGTGGAACGATTTGTCACGCAGACGATCGCCGCGCGCGGCCACGAAGTCCTCCGCTGGGATCAGCAGGTCGATGGTGACTCGACGATCCTGAAGGTCTTCATCGCCGGTGCCCCGTTGAGCCAGTCGGAACTCGATTCCGTCCTCATTTCGCGCGCGCAGTTCGGATTGGAGCGGACGCGCGTGATCCCCGTGCAGTCGGACGTGACTAGCCGAGATCTTGCGCGCCTGCAGGCGGACATCCGCGCGGGCGTGCTCGAGATGATCGGGAATGCACAAATGGCTCGCGACAGCACGGCGGCCGACGCGCGTCGGGTCGACAGCGCGCGCCGAGCCCGCAACCCGGCCCTGGACAGTGCCCGTGTGCGGGCGTTGGCGGCCGAGGTCGCCCCCCTTTTTCCGGAGATCGCCGGGATCGCCTGGGTGCCCATTCCGGAGCTCCTGACCGGAAACGGACCGTCGCAGCCGCCGGTCCTCCGGGTTCGCTTCGCGATGGGAGTCGCTCCCGGCACGAGACGCGATATCCTGCGGCGGGTCTCGGCGCTTGCGCGCTTGCGACTGGGCCCGGATTCGATTCGCGTCGAAGGGCCTTGAGGGGGTCGGTCCCATGTGACGGGGCTCACCGTAACGCCGTGGAATGGTTTACTTTATCGGTTGTCTTCCCCGGCAACGATGGGGTGGACACAAGGGGCGAGGTTCCGCCCGATTGAACTGTCTCCTTCACGAGGTCTGCATGCAGAAACAACTCGTCGGACTTACACTGCTCGCGGCAGCCGTCACGGCTGGCACGGCGCAGGCACAGGGCCCGATCTCGAAGGTCGAGGTGGGAGCCTTCGGCCACTATACGAAACTCGATGACAAGCTGAACATGGACAACGTGCCCGGCGTTGGCGGCATGCTTGGCATCAACGTCTGGCGTTGGCTCGGCGTCGAGGGGCACATCCAGTATGGCCCGACCAAGTCGACGCGGCCGCCCGAGGAAGACATCAAGTACTCGCCGTATCGCGCCATGGGTACGCTGACCATTCCGGTGGCATCGAAGGCCGGCATCGTGCTGGGCGCGGGCTACGTCAACTCCATCTACAAGGGCCGCGTCACGGCCAATGAGTACGAAGACGGATTCGCCGCCATGGCGGGTCTCAAGCTGTGTGGTGGCGGCAAGTGGGGCGCGCGCATCGACGGTATCGCCGACTTCAACCCGTCGCCCAACGAGCAGGAACTCACCGGCACGTCGAAGAACCTCGGCATCCGTGCGGGTGTGACCTACGCACTGCGCGGCACGTGTGCGTACGAGTCGACGCCGTTCGACTGGGCACTGGCCATCGCGCCGGCCTCGGCCACCGTCGCCAAGGGCGCCGCGCGTCAGTTTGCGCTCAGCGCCGCTGACATGAAGCAGCGTCCGATCGAGACGCGCAAGGTCAACAACCTCGTGTGCACGTCCAGCGACCCCAGCGTCGCCACGGTCGACAACACCGGCAACGTGAAGGCGCTCAAGGCGGGCACCACCACGATCACCTGCAAGGGTCTCGTGAAGAACATCGAGCGCAGCACGTCGGCCACGGTCACGGTGCCGTACAACGACTGGACGTTCACGCTGACGCCGCCGACGCAGACGCGTGATGTGGGTCAGACGGCGGTGTACACCACCACCGCGCGTGACACCGAAGGCGCCGACCTCGGCGCGGCCACCAGCTGGTCGTCCTCGAACAACGGCGTCGCCACGGTCAGCAACGGCACGGTCACCTGCGTCAGCGGCGGCACCGCGACCATCACGGCCGCGAAGAACGCCAACGGCGGCAGCAAGAACGCGTCGGCCACGATCGTCTGCAACGCGCCGCCGCCACCGCCGACGGGCATGATCCGCCTCGACAGCACGCACTTCAACTTCGACCGCGCCACGATTCTCCCGGCCGGCCAGACGCTGCTGCAGACGGTGATTGATGCCATGAAGCGTGATGCGAGCATCCGCATCTCGGTCGAAGGTCACACCGACTGGTACGGCGACGAGAGCTACAACCAGCGCCTCGCCACCAGCCGCGCCACCGCCGTGATGACGGCGCTCAAGCGCCTCGCCGGCAGCGACATCGCGGCCGACCGCTTCAGCATGGCGGGCTATGGCGAACAGTGCATCATCGTGCGTGATGGTGACCCGGATCCGAATCCGCCGCGTCCGCGCGTCTCTGCGGCCAACAAGGCCAAGCAGGCGCCGAACCGTCGCGTCGAGATCTGGCAGTTGCTGAGCAGCGAATCCGGTTCTCCGACTTCGTGCCGCTCTGAAGCGCAGCGCAACGGCCGCGTGCCGTTCGCGTCGATGCGCTAGTCGTGTGACGGGTGGTGGCGCAGGCCATCACCCGCAGCACCATTCACGAACCGGCCCCGTGCGCTTACGCGCGCGGGGCCGGTTTCGTGTTCACGGCATCGGTCGCAACTCCGGCAGCGAGGCGAACCAGCGTGCCAGCGCGGGCCGATCCGCAGTGGCTTGTAGTTGCCAGGACCTGACCTTCTTCCAGGCACCGAGCTGCGCGTACAGCGCCACCAAGCGCACGACGGGCGGGGAGAAGATGTCTCCGACCGTGACCCCGTTTCGCTCCGCCATGCGGGCTTCCAGTGCGTCGATGGCGCGCTGGAGTTCCTCCCGGCGCATGCGCCGATATCCCTCGTCGCCCTCGAGCTCGTACGCGCGCGCAAACTCATCCGCCGCCGCGAGTGTCGGCACGCGCCGCCGTTCCGCAATCGCTTCGTCGAAACGCTGCTGCTCCTCGAACAACCGCAGCAGCCGTTCGCGAGCTGGGCCGTGTCGCGGATCGAGGGCAAGCGTTTGTCGAATCGCCGACTCCGCGCCTGTTGTATCGCCAACCGCCATCCGGGCGGCCGCCAACGAACTCAGAATCTGCGGGATATCCGGTTCCAGTCGCGCGGCCGCTTCCATCTCGTGCAGCGCCTCGTCGTGCCGGTTCGTCAGCGCCAGCCAGACGCCGTAGAACCGCCGCCCCTCAGCGTACGACGGGTCTTTGGCAGCCGCGCTCGCGAACTCGTGACCGGCGCGGTCAATGTCGTCCTTGAGATAGAGCGCATCGACGCCGAAGTGGACATGCGGGATCGCCAGCGACGGATCGATGGCATGCGCGCGATGACTGCAGTCGATGGCCTTGGCGAAGTTCTCGTGAAATGGCTTCAGCAGGTCGCGTCGGGCCGCGACCGCAAAGAAGTTCGACAAGCCCGCCAGCGCCGGCGCGTACGACTCGTCCAGGGCCAGGGCGCGTTCGAAGTACTCGCGACTTCGGAGGAGGTCGTCAGGTGCGCCGCCGTGCGAACCCCGGAGGAAGAGAAAGTGCCCACGGATGTACAGCGAGTAGGCGTCCGGTCCGTGCGCCAACGCGGTCGAGACGGCACGGCGCGGTGGGGGGTACAGGTCATCCAATGGCGTCGCCGCGCGACGACGCAGCACCGCGGCCAGCCGATCGCGCTCAGCCGACAGCCACTCAGCAAAGGCTCTCGACCCGGGCACATGGAACCCGCTGAACGGCTCGTGGCGGTCGGTGGTGGCGGCCCGCCCGTCGTGGTCATCCAGCCCCTCAAGGTCCAGCGCGTCGCAGCGGAGGTACGTCGGGTCGATGCCCACCAAGCCATCACCCGCGGTGATGATTACCTGTGGGCCGAGCAGTTTTCGCACGCCGTGCAGCGCGTTGCGAAGCGCTCGTCGACCGCGGATCTCGTCGTGCCGCGGCCACAACAGGGCGATGATCGAATCTCGCGCATGCAGTCCGCGCGGCTTGGCCAAGGCCAGGTAGCACAGCAGCGCGAGATGCCGTGGCTGGGTGACACGTGAGACGGCGTTGGCATCGCCGGTGGCACGCACCGTGACGGGACCGAGGACCTGCAATCGAAATGAAGCGTCCGGCATTTTTGGGTGGCGGGTGGTCGCGAACTCCTGACGGGAACGCGGTGTTGGCCGCCCCCTTTGGCGCAGGTCGCTTGTGGACCAGGCCTCACTCCTGCGCAAAAAAGATCGCCGCCGCGTCGGCCGACCGTGAGATGGTCGTGAAGCGGGCGTTAACGCACTTTCGGGCGCTTCCCCCCGTTCTGGTCTCCGGAGCGGTGTGGGAAGTGTCCTCAGCATGCCGCCTCCTCCCATCGAGTTCATCTGCGTCGCGATCCCGTCCGGCGTGCGCACGGCGTGCCCGACTCCTCACGCTCAGGGTTAGGCGGGACCCGTCTACAGATCGTCTAGACGGTTCGTAGACGCCCCGTGCCCATCATGGCGCATCCCCTTCCTTGGAGCGTGGAGATGCGCGTCGCCACCACTGTGCTGCTTGCCTCGCTGTCCCTGGGAGCGTGCACTGACCCGTGGCCGGTCGAAGAACCTGAGGCGACCCCACTTCGTACCGTGATCCTGGAAACGAACAACGATCACCGGTTCGTCAGCCTGCACAACGGCAGTTCGCCAGCCATTGATACCGTCCCAGTGGGCGCGACCATGGTATGGGCGCTGTCGCCATTCGACTATGACTACCACAACGTGACCAGTGTTGGCCTCCCGGCACTTCCCGGCGGCGGCGAATTCCCTTACGCGCTCCAATCGGAGGTGCGGATCACCTTCACCAAGCCGGGCGTGTATCGATATCGCGATACGTTCTACGAGGGCACCGGGACGGTCGTCGTAAAATGACGGTCGCCGTGCACGCGACTGTCGCGCGTCCGTTCAGAACGCCTTGAACTCGTCGAAGGGCTGACGACAGTTGTTGCACACGTGAATGGCCTTGCAGGCGGTGCTGCCGAACTCACTCTGCAGCCGTGTGTCGTGCGAGCCACAGAACGGACACGCCACCGCCGCACGCGCACGCGTCAACGTGATCAACCCTTGCGGCTCCGCCTTGCCTGGCGGCGCAATGCCATAGGCGCGCAGCTTCTCGCGTGCGTCGGCGCCGATCCAATCGGTGGTCCATGCCGGCGCAAAGACGGTGTCGACGATCACCTGTCCCGCTCCGCCGGCGAGCAGGGCCGCGCGAATGTCCGACTCGATCTCGTGCATCGCCGGACAGCCGGAGTACGTCGGCGTCACGGTCACGCGAACCGTGTCACCCTCGACGGTGGCATCACGAATGATGCCCAGTTCGACGACACTGATGACCGGTACCTCCGGGTCCATCACCGTCTCGAGGATCCCGAACACCGACTCGCGCGAGAGCGGCGTCGTCATGACGTCGTCATGTCGCGCCTACCAGCGTGCGCCGGGGTGCGACCGGGCGACAATCTGCATCTCGGA
Organism: uncultured Gemmatimonas sp.; assembly: GCA_964565915.1. Lineage (GTDB taxonomy): Bacteria > Gemmatimonadota > Gemmatimonadetes > Gemmatimonadales > Gemmatimonadaceae > Gemmatimonas. The sequence goes on along the minus strand of CAZMGX010000254.1, from coordinate 1,520 downwards.
CAGCAAGTGGCCGAGGTGTTCGGTGTGGCGGCCGACACGTCCGCCGCGACGCATTGGGCCGTCAGCCGGTTGCGTGAGCGTGGCGCGGTGCAGCACGTCCGCCACCATCGTCCGCCAGCGCGACTGCAGCGCGGCATGATCGACAGTAATGCCGTGCGCGGCCACTGCGGCGTCGATGCCGTCGTGATCGAAGAGTTCACCGGTGTAGCGCCACAGGTCGTCGAGCGCGCGCTGCACACGGTCGTGACTTTCGGCGGTGCCGTCGCCAAGCCGAACGACCCACTCGCTGCTGTGGCGCACGTGATACTTGGTTTCCTTGAGGCTCTTCGCGGCGAGCGCGGCGACTCGTGCATCACCGGCGTGCGAGAGCGCATCCCACAGGAGCACGCTGTAGGCGTCGAACAGGAATTGCCGCATCATCGTGAAACCGAAATCCCCGTTCGGCAGCTCGACGATCAACGCATTGCGAAACGCCACGCCGTCGCGGAAATACGCGAGCGCATCCTCGTCGCGCCCCTGGCCCTCGATGTCACCCGCCAGCGCCAGCAATGACGTCGCGTGACCGATCAGGTCGAGCGCCATGTTCGACATCGCAATGTCTTCTTCGAGGATCGGCCCATGACCGCACCACTCCGACAGGCGATGCCCGAGGATGAGGCGGTCGTCACCGAGGCGCAGGACGTATTCGAACAGCGGGTTGGCAACGACGGGCGTGCGCACGCCGGCCGGATTGAACGACGACGCCGTCGTCGGCGCGGCGGTGGGTTCGTCGGCGTCGCTCAAAAGATCCGCACGCCGCGCGGCGCCACGTAGAACTGCGGGTGCCGATACGCCTTGTCGTTGCCGGGATCGAAGAACGGACCGGCATCACCGGGCGTGGAGGCGGTGATCGCCGCGGTCGGCACGACCCACAGGTTGACGGCCTCCCCCCGGCGCGCGTACACGTCGCGCGCATTCTGCAGGGCCAGTTCGGCGTCGGCGGCGTGTACACTGCCCGCGTGCTCGAACGGTTCGCCGTGGGCGCCCTGCGTGAAGACTTCCCACAGCGGCCACTTGTCGCTGGCGACCGCGTCGGTCGTGGCGGTCATGCGGCCGCCGTCGTTCGCGTGGAGTGCTTGGCCGCGTGTGCAACCGCCGCTTCGCGAACCCATGCACCGTCCGCATGGGCCTTGTTGCGCGCCTCGAGCCGTTCGCGATTGCACGGACCATTGCCGGCGATCACTTCGAAGAACTCGGCCCAGTCGATCTCGCCGAAGTGCCAGTCACCGCTGGCTTCGTCATAGCGCAGTTCGGGGTCGGGCAGTGTCAGCTGCAGCGCGATGGCCTGCGGCACCGTGAGATTCACGAAGCGCTGGCGCAGCTCGTCGTTCGTCTTGCGCTTCACACGCCACTTGAGCAATTCAGCCGAGTTTGGCGAGTTGGTGTCGCTGGGGCCGAACATGGCGAGGGCGGGCCACCAGAACCGATTGACCGCGTCCTGCACCATCGCTTTCTGCGCCGGTGTGCCGTGCGCCAGCACG
>CAZMGX010000253.1:0-7630 GCA_964565915.1 uncultured Gemmatimonas sp. | reverse complement strand
CTCCTTGCAATACAAGAGGCATTGGCTGCTCATAAAGAGGGATGTTTTGCAGAATTATATTCAAACCTTGTCCGTAAATCAGTAGACTACTGATTGATGGAAAAAGCTGATAATGTTCTCATGATACCGGGTGAATTTACCTGGGATGACGTGGGCACATGGGCATCGCTCCGCCGCGTCCGGGAGCTGGACGATACGGGCAACGGCGTCATGGGTAACGTCCACTGCGTCGATGCCTCGGGCAACGTGATCCACGCGGACGGCCACTGCATCGTCGCCTTCGGGATCTCCGGGATGCTGGTGGTCTCGTTGAACGGGCTCACGTTCGTCACCACCCTCGAGCGCGCGACGGAACTGGGACCGCTGCTCAATGCGTTGCCGGGCAGCCTGCGCTCAAACCCGGGACACAGTTGAACCACCGGCGCATCAGCGTCCGCTGAAACTCGGCCGCCGTTTTTCCTTGAAGGCTGCCAGCGCTTCCTGAACGTCTGCCGTGGCGAAGCAGGTCTTGATGTGCACCAACTCCGCGCGCAGTTGTGCATCCAAGGTGGCGCTCGGGCTCTCGAGCATCAGGCGCTTGGTCAACGCGAGCGCGATCGGCGGCCCCGCTGCGAGACCGGCCGCGTAGGTCGCCACCGCGTCGCCGAACGACTCCGTCGAGAACACCGCAGTCGCCAACCCGATCCGATCGGCTTCGCTGGCATCGACATCGCGGCCCGTGAGGATGATGTCCATGGCGCGCGTGTGCCCGACGAGGCGAGGCAGCATCCAGGTCACGCCGGCATCGGGCGACAATCCGCGCCGTACGTATCCGGCCGTACACTTGGCGTCGGCGTGGACCAGGCGAATGTCGCACGCGAGGGCCAAACCGAAGCCGGCACCGGCCGCCGGTCCGTTCACGGCCGCAATGACAGGCTTTTCACAACCGACGATGCTGCGCACCCAACGACCGACCCAGTAGTACGCATCGAGCCGCGTGTGCCGCGTTCCGTCCGTGAGGGCCACCGGGTCCGAGAGATCCAGCCCCGCGCAGAACCCGCGACCGGCGCCGGTGAGGACCACCACACGCACCGCATCGTCGGTCGCGGCCTCCGCCATCGCCCTCGGCAGCTCTTCGGCGAGGACCGGATTGACGGCGTTCAGGCGATCCGGCCGATTGAGCGTGATCGTGCGGACGCCGGACGGCGTCGTGTCGAGAAGCAGGTGTGCGTAGTCGGACATGCGAACAACCTCGGCGATGAACGGTCACGGCGTCGTCACGATACAGCGATCTCACGGAGAAACCTTAACCGACCGCGCGCCGATCAGTCGACGACTGGTGTGCAATCACGAATGCACTTCTGGCGACCCACTACCGCTGGACCCTCTTCCCTTGCTACTCCTTAGCTCCACTCCCCTCGCACGGGTCTGTGCTCCGTGCATGTTCGCCTCGTCGACTCCGGTCGATGCACCTCCGGTAGCTGAACACCATGGCACCCTCCCGATCAAGCGCTGCGAAGAAGGTTGCGGATGAACCGATGACGGCATCGGGGCCGCTCGCTGCCGCCGACGCCCTGGGGCGTACGGCCGCCGAGACCTGCCGGCAGCACGAACGGCTCGCGCGACTGATGGACCTTCGCGTCGCCCAAGCCGAGCTGGCGGCCGCGTACGCGATGGTCGATACGATCGATCTCGCGCTCGCTGAGTGCGTCCGAGACTTCGAGAAGTGCTGTGCCAACACGCCGGTGTCCGACGATCCGGAGCTGAAGCAGCGCGCCAACACGCTCTGGCTGGCGGCGCGCGATTATCTTCGTCGCCACTCGATTGCCGAGGCTGCGTCCCGACAGCTGAAGGCCCATGACGCCGAAAAGCTTGGCGTGATCAAGTTCGAGTTCGAGCTCGAGGCGTCTGCCATGCTGGCCTTGCGTCAGGCCACTGCGGCGCTGGCCAGAATCCGTCCCGAAGCGCGCTGATCCTGCCGCGACCGTGGTCGCGTCGGTCAGGCGTTCGCCACGCCGGTGAGTTCGAGCTCCAACAGTTTGCGGGCAGGTTGCGGATCACGCGTGAGATAGATCTGCAGGCGCTCGATCCGGGCTGGTACGTCGAGTCGCACCGCCAGCAGCTCACGTTCGTTCTGCGGCGTGAGCGTCGGATAGAAGCTGAGGGTGCAGTGGGGCGAAAACTGGAAGCGCGCCGGGCGGAAGGGCAGCCCACTGCGCGCGATGCGCTCGTGCAGCGTACGGAGCGGGCCGTGCGGATCCAGCGGCAGCGAGATGATCTCGGTCTGCATGAAGCGATGCGGCGCCTGGAACTGCAGTGACAGCGGTGGCGTCGACGTCGCAATCGGTTCGAGCGCTTCGAGGATGCGTGTCACCGGCGTATCGGTCGGAATCGGACCGACGCCCGAAGAGCCCGCCAACGTGACGTGCGGCGGTGTGAGTCGTGCCAGCTTCGGGTCGAATCGCTGCTGCAGCGCACGAACCTGCGCTCCCGCATCGCCCGGGAGTTCCGCGAGAATGAATATGCCAAATGACGCCGCCATGGCTGCAATCTAGCCCCCTGACCATCGCGCAGTGCACGCGGTAATTTCGCGACATGGGTCAAGCGATGATGGTCATCCGGCAGTATCTCAATGAGATGGAGGCGCTGGTCGCGCGCAGCGTCCTCGAAGCGAACGACGTGCCGGCCGTCGTGCTGCGTGATGATGCCGGCGGCATGTTGCCCGCCATGCACATCCTCTATCCGGTGCGTCTCGCGGTGCGCGTCCAGGATGCCGCAGAGGCGATCCGCATTCTCGATGCCCCGTTTGATGACACGACGCCGGACGACCCCCGGCTCGGGAATCACGACCTGCCCGGGACGCCGTGAGCGCATGGCGCGGACGCGACTTCGCCGGTCTCGTCGTCCTGATCACGGGGGCATCGAGCGGGATCGGTGCCGAACTCGCGCGGCAGTTCGCGTCCGGCGGCGCGCGCGTGGTTCTTGCGTCGCGTGATCACGCGCGCCTGACGCAGGTCGCCGACGAGTGCCGAAGTCGGGGCGCGGAGGCGTTTGTCGTCACCGGTGATGTGGGGCGGGAAGACGATTGCCGCCGGATCGTGGATGCCGCCGTCGAGCATTTCGGGCAGCTCGACATCCTCGTGAACAATGCGGGGCTGGGTTCGAGCGGGCGCTTCGACGAGGTCACCGACCTCACGATCTTCGACACGCTCATGCGGGTGAACTACCTCGGCAGCGTATGGTGTACGGCGCATGCCCTGCCGCATCTCAAGCGCGCGCGCGGCCGCATCGTCGCCATCTCCAGCCTCACGGGCCTCACGGGTGTCCCGAAGCGTACGGCCTATGCGGCCACCAAGCATGCCATGGCGGGGTTCTTCGATTCGTTGCGCATCGAACTCGCGGACACCGGCGTCAGCGTGACGGTCATTTACCCGGGCTTCGTGTTCTCCGAGATCAATCGCCATGCGCTGGCACCGGATGGCCAACCCTTCGGACCACGGGCCTACCAGCGCAAGCCCGGTGAGACCATGGAAACCGACGAGTGTGTACGCCAGATCCTCAGGGCGACCGCAGGTCGCGAGCGGGACCTCGTCATGACATTCCGCGGCAAGATCGGACGGATCCTCAAGCTTCTCTCGCCCGCCCTCGTCGACCGCATCGCGCGCCGCGTCATCGAGTCGCGACAGTAGGTGCCTGACCGGTCCTTCGTGGCCGGCGATACGGTCGACCATCGGCGCGCCGGTGCGTCCGACTATCTTGCGCCGATGTCGCTGACGGTACTGCACGTGGACCCAACGCATCCGGATCCGGAGCGCATCGCCGAAGCCGCCCGGCTGCTGGCGCGTGGCGAGCTCGTCGCGTTTCCCACCGAGACGGTCTACGGCCTGGGAGCCGACGGGCTGGACCGTGAAGCCGTCGCCCGGATTTTCGCGGCCAAGGGACGCCCTGCATGGAATCCGGTCATCCTGCATGTTGAGGACACCGCGTCCGCGATGGCGCTGACCGCGCGCTGGACGGATGACGCGCAGCAGCTGGCCGACGCCTTCTGGCCAGGCCCCCTGACGCTCGTGCTGCCCAAACGGGACAGCGTACCCGATCTCGCCACGGCGGGTCTCGACGCGGTCGCGGTGCGTGTACCGTCCCATCCCGTCGCCTTGGCGCTGCTGCGCGCTTTCGGGCGACCGATTGCCGCGCCAAGTGCCAACAGATTCACGCAGGTCTCGCCGACCACCGCCGAACACGTGATCCGCTCACTCGGCGATCGCATCGCGTGCGTACTCGACGGTGGGGCATGCGACGTCGGCATCGAAAGCACCGTCGTCGATGTGTCGGGCGCGATACCTACTGTCCTGCGCCCGGGCATGATCACGCCGCAGCAGCTCGAGAGTGCATTGCAACGCACGGTCGGCCGCCTCTCGCAACACGTGTCGCTGGAGCAGGAGAATTCGGTTGGACAACGTGCCCCCGGCATGGCCGCTCGGCACTATGCACCGCGAGCAGAGGTCTGGCTGTTCGACCCGACGCAGGCGGCGGAGGTGGCGGCCGCTTTGGCGGACTCAGCGCAGGACGCCGTTGCCGGACCCGGTACCGGACCCGTCGTCGGCCTGCTGATGCACGCGCAGGTTCCACTGCCGCCCGACGGCATCGTCGTGCCGATGCCCGATGATCCTGCTCGCTACGCCAGGGCGCTGTACGCCGCGTTGCACCGGGCCGATGCCGCCGGCGCACGACTGGTCATCATCGAGCAACCGCCCCAGACCGACGACTGGCTGGCGATCCGCGACCGTCTCACCCGCGCCGCACGTTGAACCCCTAGATTACGTCACCATGCTCTCAATCGACCTGACAGGAAAACGTGCCCTCGTCGCCGGTGTGGCTGACGACGGCGGCTTTGGCTTCGCCGTCGCAAAGGCGTTCGCCGAAGCCGGTGCCTCCGTCTGCGTGGCCACGTGGCCACCCGCCCTCAACATCTTTCTCAATCTGCTTGAGCGCGGAAAGATGGACGACTCCCGTCGCCTCGCCGATGGGTCGATGATGACGTTCGAACGGATCTATCCGCTCGACGCGGTCTTCGATGTGCTGGACGATGCACCGGCCGAAGTGCGCGAGTCCAAGCGCTACAAAGACGTCGGTGACTTCAGCATCGGTGGACTGGCCGCGCGTATGGTGGCCGACTTCGGCGACCAGCCCCTCGATATTCTCTTCCACTCGCTGGCCAACGGCCCTGAGGTGAAGAAACCGCTTCTCGAGACCAGTCGGGCCGGGTATCTCGCCGCGTCGAGCGCCAGCGCGTACTCCCTCGTGTCGATGGTGCAGCGTCTCGCGCCGCTCATGCGCCCGGGCGGGTCGGTCTGCTCACTCACCTATATGGCCAGCGAACGCGCCATTCCGGGATACGGGGGTGGCATGTCGTCCGCCAAGGCCGCGCTCGAGAGTGACACCCGCGTGCTCGCGTTCGAAGCGGGACGGCAGTACGGACTGCGCGTCAATACCATCTCGGCGGGCCCGTTTGCGTCGCGCGCTGCGAGTGCCATCGGCATCATTGACCGCATGGTGAAGTACTGTGCGGCCAATTCGCCGATGGCCGAAGAACTGAGCGCGTCCGAAGTCGGCTCGACCGCCGCTTTCCTCGCCAGTTCACTGGCGAGCGGCATTACGGGCGCCACCGTGTACGTCGACAAGGGATACCACGCCATGGGCATGGCCGTGACGATGCCTGCCGGAGCCGACCCACTCGGCGGATGACCGTCGGCACCTGACGCCATGGGTCCCGCCGGCGGCATCCGACTGCGGCTGATCGCGCTGGCGCTCTTTGGCGCCTTGCCGTTCGTCGCGCTCGGGATTTATCGGCTGTCCGTCACCGCGTCTGGTGAACGACGCATCGTCACCGAAGAAGTCCAGCGGTCCGTCGCCATTGCCGCCGCGCGCATCGATGAACGCCTGCAGGCCGGTGATGCGCTGTTGACCGGCCTTGCAGCGACCCTGCAGGCCAACCCTGCGGATCGGCTGGCAAATGAAGCCGTGCTGCGCCGCACGCTGGCCAGCGCCCCGGCCCATATAGCCAATCTTTTCCTGCTGGATACCACCGGGACGCTGGTCGCCACGGCGCGAACGGTTGGACCGTCAGGTGACTCGGTCCGAGGGTTCGCGAATCGCGGATACTTCAACATCGTCCGTCGCGAACGCGGGCTTGTCGTCGGGGAGATTCGTCGCTCGGTGGTTCTTTCGGATAAGCCGTGGGTCGTCGTGCTGGCGCGGGCCATCACGGATATCGACGGACGATTCACCGGCGTGGTGTCGATGCCGGTACGCCTCGACTCGCTGGTCCATGTCACGCGTGGCTCGACGACGCTGGGAACACCGCTGGTCACGATCTACGACACGGCGGGCGTCATTCTGGCGCGTACCGAAGGGGCGGACTCGGTGGTTGGGCGGCAACGCTTCCCGTCCGGCATGCGGATTGACACCACCGGGGTGGCCCTCATTCCAGGCGTGGACGGACTCGTGCGCCTGACGGCGTTCACGCGCACCCGCAGTGCACCCTGGATGGTCAATCTCGGCACGTCGCAGGACGATCTCGAGGTGCGCCTTTCGCGTCGACTGCGCGAGGAGATTGCCCTGCTGGTGCTCGCGATGAGCCTCGCGGTGCTGATGGCCTTCTTTCTTGGCCAGCGCATCACCCAACCGCTCGCGGCCCTCGTGGATGCGGCGCGCGGGTTCGAGCGCGGCGAAACCGTCGCGCGCGCGGTCACGTCAGGCCCCGGCGAAATCCGGCTGCTCGGCAATGCATTCAACCAGATGGCCGAGACGGTGGAACGGAGGAGCGCCGCCCTGGCGGATAGCGAACGCCGCTATCGATTCCTCTTCGACAGCAATCCGCTGCCGATGTGGGCGTGGGATGCGGACACGATGCAGGTCATGGCCGTGAACGAAGCGGCCATCGAAAAGTACGGGTACGATCGTGAACGATTTCTCGATCTGCGCATCACCGACCTGCTCGACCCCAGTGAGGTCGATCGCTTCAGCCAGGCGCGACTGCCCTTCTCCGAGAACCGCCAGAGCGCGGGTATCTGGATCCATCGCACCGCGTCGGGACAGAAAGTCGACATGGAGATCGTGACGGCGTCATCGCGTCGTCTCGGTCGCGCGAGCTGGTTGTCGGTGGGCATCGACATCACGGCCCGTCGAGAGGCTGAGCGCGCGCTCGCCCGCAGTGAGGAGCAATTGCGACAAGTCCAGAAGATGGAAGCGATTGGCACCTTCGCGGGCGGGATCTCCCACGATTTCAACAACCTGCTGACGGGCATGCTGGGATACTGCGATCTCGCCCTGAGCACGTTGCCGCCGGATAGCGAGGCGTACGCCGATGTGTCTGAAGTGCGCGCGCTGGCCGTGCGCGGGAGTGACCTGACGCGCCAGATTCTCACCGTGAGTCGCAAGCAGGTCGTGCAGCCGACGCAATTCAACCCCAATGATGTCGTGGTCGGTCTCGAGCGCCTGCTGCGTCGCGTGCTGGGGGCGCACATCGAACTCGAGACCCATCTCTCGTCCGATATCGGCACCATGCGCGCAGACGCCAGCCAGCTCGAGCAAGTGCTCTTGAACCTCACGGCGAATGCCCGCGACGCGATGCCCACCGGCGGTACGTTGC
>CAZMGX010000252.1:0-7651 GCA_964565915.1 uncultured Gemmatimonas sp. | reverse complement strand
GTGGCATTGCCCACGACTTCAACAATCTGCTCACCGTCATGAAGGGCTATCTGGAACTCGCCCTGGCGGGGCCGCTGAGCGACACGATCCGGGGGGATCTGCTCGCGGTGTCCCATGCAGCCGATTCGGCAGCGGGGCTGACGCAGCAACTGTTGGCGTTCTCGCGCAAGCAGATCATCGCGCCGGTCGTCCTGGATCTCAACGACGTCGTGCGCCGCGTGCAGGGCATGCTGGAACGACTGATCGGCGAAGACATTGCGTTGCACATTTCCACCGCATCTTCGCTGGGGCATGTCCGCTTCGATCCCGGGCAGGCCGAGCAAATCCTGGTCAATCTCGCCATCAACGCACGTGACGCGATGCCGAACGGCGGTACGCTGACGCTCGAAACCAGCAACGTCGTGCTCGACGATGGTTATGAGCGTAACCATCCCGGGAGTCGGGGCGGACGCTACGTATTGCTGGCGGTGTCCGACACGGGCGTGGGGATGACGCCGGAAACACGTGAACACGCGTTCGAGCCGTTCTTCACCACCAAGGAAGTGGGTCGTGGCACCGGTCTCGGCTTGGCCATGATTCACGGCGCCGTGTCGCAGAACGGCGGACGCGTCGAGGTGTACTCTGAACTCGGGCACGGGACCAGCTTCAAGATTTACCTGCCACAGGTTTCCGACGAAGAGCCCGCCCCCGAAGTGGTCCGGACGCTGGCGGCGCCGCGCGGGAACGAGACGATCATGCTGGTGGAGGACGACGAGACCGTGCGCGCGCTCGCGGCCCGCTTGCTGGCGCGGCAGGGATATCGCGTGTTCGACTTTGCCGATGGTCCGTCAGCTCTCCACTGGCTGAGCACGTCTCCCGAACCCATCGCGTTGCTGCTCACGGACGTCATCATGCCGGCGATGAATGGCAAAACGCTGGCTGACGCCGTCCTCGCCGCGCGTCCAGGCACTCGTGTGTTGTATGCGTCTGGCTACACGTCCAACGTCATCGTCCAGCACGGCGTGCTCAAGCCGGGGGTCGAGTTTCTGGCCAAGCCGTTCACGATTGCCGCACTGGCCGAGCGCGTGCGTGCGGTGCTGGACCGGGCTCGCGGCTGACGGCCGCGCACGGCGCGCAGTATCGAGTCGGTCCGGTCTTGCCACCACCGCGAGACGTTCGTGGTTGGCATCACCGTCGGAACTAGTCCACATTTCCACCGCCGGTGGTGTTCATCCGGCGCTCACTCGTACGCGTGCCGGAGACCATTTGCCAACGATTCGCTTGATCTACGCCAGCAAGGCGCAAGATGACTTGGTGTATCGCGATTTTCTGACGATCATGGAGGGGGCAGCGGACGCAAACCGCACCCTGGGGATCACCGGGGTCCTCTGCTACGGCGGTGGCCAATTTCTGCAGGCGCTGGAAGGTGAACGGGTCGTGGTAAATGCACTTTATCATCACATCGCCAGGGATCCTCGCCATGAGCATTGCCAGCTGCTCCGCGTCGAGGACATCACTGACCGCGACTTTGGCGAGTGGTCGATGAAGATCATCGATTGGGGAAAGAGCGGCGTGTCCGCACGTGGTACGGACACACTCAGCCGCGCCGGTGTGAGCCAGTTCGATCCGGGCGCGATGAGCGGCGACCAGGCTACCGCGTTCCTGCGAGCCCTCGCCGCGGAGGCCCGCGAGTTGCTGGAGTAGCGGGCCAGATCGAGCGCGCCCACATCGCTGTTTTACTTCGCGGCGATCGACAGCACTTCCAGTTCCACCGCGTCTTTGCGGGATCGGGCGGCACGCAGTTTCGACGAGGAGAAGGACACCTCCGCGCTCTCACGCGCTCCGTCCACCACGGCGCCGAGCGAGCGCAGTTGGTCGAGTTCAAACCCCGGTGTCTTCAGCAGGCCGGCGCGAATCATGCTGGCCATGGCCGCACTATCACGCCGGGGTACCAACATGGCGAGCATGCCGGACGCGGTCTCCTCACCGCTCATGAGTTCCTTGACTCCCGCTTCCAGCGGAAGCCGAATGGTCAGTCGATCGATGCGTTGCGCGGCGCCGAAGTGGGCGGTGAGCGACATGCCTTCAGCCGGCGCTTTGCCCGACCGATACGACACGCTGTCTGGACCTTCGCTGTCAGCGACCAGGTTCAAGGCAAAGGCCAGCAGACTCGCCTCGAATTCCTTGCGGGTGCTGCCAAGTGGGTCGGGGTCCGGCGGGAAGGCCCAGTCGGCGGGCGTCGGCGGTGGTGATGCGCTCGCAGCGGCGGCAATGGTCAGCACCATACTCGAATCGCCGCCGACCGACAGATTGTCGAAGCGTACGAGTGACGCGCCGTGTCGCTCCTCGGCGCTGGGCACTCCGTTGAGGAAGGCCAGATAGGCGGGAGATGGCCGAGCGGGCATCCGCCCATCGGTCGTGTCCCGCGCCACGAACTCGCCATTGGCGGCGCCGAGGAGGTCGTGGCGGAGCTGGGTCAGCAACGGCGCGAACGGCACGGTGTCTGTCGACGAGATATTCGCGCGCACAAAATCGGCGTACGGCTCGCGCATCATCATGAGCATGGTCCGGGCCATCGGGCGCGGCATGCCCAAGCGGATCTGCGTGACGTTGCTGTCCCCCGTGAGATCGAGACGCATGATGATCCGACGCCCCGGCCACGAACCGGGGACCCGATACACCCGCTGCGTGTTCGTACTGGCCGCCGAATCGAGTGCGAACTCGAACTGCGAAAACAGGTCCGTGGCCTCGACGGCAGCCACCGTACTGATCGGCACGCTTGGCTGTTGAGTCTCGCGGCACGCGGTCGCAAGAAGGGTCAATGCCGGGAGTATCATTCGTCGCGCTGCCACGGTGTTGCCTCCGATTGAGGGGTCACCATGAGACGCGCGAAAAGCCGGCCAATTGGCTCACACGACCGCTTCGAACACTCCGATCTCGCGGTTCTTGCGCACGTTGTTCCACGCGAAGTACTGGCCGTTCATCGCGATGTATACGCCCGGCGGCAATGTTTGCGCGAACGAGAGCGCACTGCCGAGGTTGAACAGTCCATCGGAGCTGCCGAAGGCATAGGGAATCATTGCGCCCGTCAGGACGATGGTCTTGCCGCCGACGTGCGCGGCGAGTTCGCGGGCCGTGTCCACCATGGTGTCCGTGCCGTGGGTCACGACCACCTGAGACTCGGGGCACGCCGCGCAGGCAGACACGACGCGTTGTCGATCGGCCGCCGTCATCTCCAGGCTGTCGATCATCATCAACTCCTCGATGGCGACGGGGAGGCGGCATCGGCCGCGCGTCAGCATCTCCTCGACGTGGGTATGCAGGAAGTACAGGGTGCCGCTGAGTTCGTCGTACTCTTTGTCGAACGTGCCGCCGGTGATCAGAATGCGGATGCTCACGACAGTAGCGGTTCCTTGTGGCTCAGGGTGGGAGAAGCTGATCCGGGGGCCTGCACGAGCGGACACCTCGGGCCAAACCTGAGCGGGCCAGGGGAGACGCGCAACTGCGTCCCCGTGCGAACCCGCCTCATGGGACGGCATCCTTCCGCGCGTGCGCTCCTGCGGATTCCCACCCATATTCTGCCCGGTGCCGTGCGTGTCGCCCGTATCCTTCCTCTCGGAGTGTTCGATGTCGTTCCGCACATGTGGCGTGCTGCTGTTGGTGTCACTGCTCAGCGACGTGGCGCAGGCGCAGCCACGGGTGGCCACATTCGTCCGCTATGTCGTCAACGGGCGCACGTCCTACGGGCGCGTCGAGGGCGAGAACATTGCGCAGCTGCGCGACGCCCCGTGGATCGATAGCACGCGCACCGGTGTGCGCGTACCCCGGCGCTCCGTGCGGTTGCTCGCACCCGCCACGCCCTCCAAGGTGATCGCGGTCGGGCTCAACTATCAGACACATCTCGGCGAGCGGTCCGCCGCGGCGTATCCCGGGTTGTTCGCCAAACTGCCGACCTCGATCATCGCCCACGAAGAACCCGTCGTGCTGCCGCCGGACGCGAACAACGCCCATTACGAAGGGGAAATGGTGATCGTGATCGGCAAGCGCGCCTCGAACGTATCGGTGGCAGACGCGAAGTCCTTCGTGTTCGGCATCACGATCGGGAACGATGTGTCCGAACGGGACTGGCAGAAGAACGATCTGCAGTGGTTCCGCGCGAAGGCGGCCGACACCTTCGGTCCCATGGGGCCCGTGCTCATCACTGGACTCAACTACGACGACCTGCTGCTGCAGACGCGCCTGAATGGCGAAGTCGTCCAGTCTCAGCGCACCAAGGACCTGATCTTCAACGTGGCGGAGCAGGTGAGTTACATCAGCCGATACGTGACACTGCTGCCCGGAGACGTCATCTACACCGGCACGCCCGGTACCACCAAGCGTATCAAGGCCGGCGACGTGGTCGAGGTCGAATTGGAAGGGGTCGGTGTCCTGCGCAATCCGGTCACGCAACCGACTGGCCGATAGCGGCTACTGAAGCACCAGCACGTTCACGGCGCCGAAAGCGTTCGAGAACGCGCCCGTCGCGTCGAAGCAGGCGATGTCGAGTGACAGTGGCGCCGCCGACACGACGTGATGCGCGCACCGAATGCCGTCGTGGGCCCAGGGGTTCACGGCTACGAAGAACGGGGCCGCCGGTGCCGTGAGCCCGGAGAAGGTCAGCGTGAACTTGCCCGGGCCCGTGCGCGTGCTGACGGTATTGCCGCCAGACTGGAAGCCCTGATTCGTGTTGGTGCCGTCGGGCAGCACGAACGCAAGGGCGGCGCCGCGGCCCGGCCTGCCGGCGGTGAGCCGAAGGACGATGTGTGTTCGATCGACCACGGTCCCCGCGCGATTGCGACAGAACGTGCTGACCGCCGACTCGTTGAGTCCGATGTAAGTGAGGCTGCAGCTCTCCCCCACCGCCAACCCCACGCCCTCTACGATCGCTGCTTGTGCCACGAACGGGAGCCCGTGCGCATGTCGAACGAGGAGGTTGTCGTATTCACCAGGCTGCGCATTCGGGATGATCGTCATCGGGGCGCCGAGGCTGTTGAACGAGAACGACGGCGACGGCTGGTAGGGCGCGACGGTCCCCGCACTGTGACGCGTAAAGACGTGGGCTCCGCCAAGCGCCGATTCGCCGATGACCACCGCCCGGAACTCGGCATCGTTATCCGTGCCGGTTACCGGGTGCTCGCAACGCACGGTGAGGGTGACCGGAGTCGCCGGTGATCCGTCCGTGACGGTGCAGGCGGCAGTGGGTGCAGTCGACGCATCATTGGCCACGCCGGAGACGGCGCTGGCCAGAAACACGAAGCTGCGACCGATCGTCGCGGTGCCGAGATCCGGGAAGGTGACCGTGTAGCGCCCCACTCCCGTGCGGGTCACCGTGTTGGATCGGCCAGCGGAGTTCACTCCCGATGCATACGAGTCGCTCGTCGGTCGGTCGGCATGTACGACGCCGAATGCGTGAACGACGTTGATGACGACCGAGTCCGACAGGCCCTCGGACGACGCAGTGATGACGACGCTGCCGGCGGACAACGCCGAGACGGTGCCGAAGGTATTGACCGTGGCAATGTCGGGGTTCGTCGACGCCCACGTGATGGGGCGCCCAGTCAGGACATTTCCCGCGGCGTCGCGCAGCTCCACGGACAGGACCGTCGATGTGCGCCCCGAGCCAGGGCCCGGCTGCAGATAGGCGAAGGGGGTGGTGACGATAACGGTCGCAACGGGCACCGGGGTCACGGTGACGCTCACCGTTCGCACCAGAGTGTTGGGGGTGACGCCAGCACCCGAACCGCTGCAGGAGACCGTGATGATCGCCGTGCCGATGGCCACACCGGTCACCTCGCCAGCCGCCGAAACGGTGGCCGTCGTGTTGCTGGCGGATTCGTAGGTGCAACTCGAAGTGACCGTCCCCGCGGAAGTTGTCGGGATGGCGATCAACGCCACGCTCAGACCGACGGCCACTGTTGGCGCGGACGGAACGACGACGAGATCCGTGAGTGCGTTCGGCAACGCGGTGACCGTCACCAAAGCGGTGGCCGACACCGACGACGCCGTCAGCGTGCTCGTCGAGGGATGTGATCCGGCGGCCGTGATCGTCGCGTTGCCCGGGGCAAGTGCGGTGATGAGACCGCTGCTATTGACGGTGGCGATCGTCGGTGCTGACGACTCGTACGCGATCGTGCCCAGTCCGGTCGACGCGCCGGGCCCCAGCAGCGTCGCTGCCAACTGTCCCGTCTCTGTCACGTGAAGGGACAGCTCCGTCGGCGCGAGCCGCACGCCGGTCAGCGCCAATCCCGCAGGCTTCGTGATGACCTCGCTGCCACCGCAGGAGGCAACTCCGGTGAGGAGGGCTGACAGCGTGAACCAGCGAACGCACTGTGCGTGAACTTGGCGGATGACGCGACGCGCGGACGTGGCGGACGCGATCGAATTGTGGCACAGCGTGGGCTGGCTCAGCGTCCCAGTCCCAAATTGAATCCAATCTTGGCGGCGTACGTGGTGAACGGATTGAACGAACCAGGACTGCCGTCGGTGAACTCGAAGTCACCAAACTTTTGACGCACGAGCTGCGCGCCGGCATCGAGATTGACGCGCCGCGACAGCGAGACGACGATTCCGCCACCGGCGCCGTAGGCGTACCCGCTGGAGCTCGAGCCGAAGTTGCTGCTCTGCTGCAGCAGGGCCAGTCGTCCGGAGAGATAGGGTACCACGCGACCCGACCCGATCACCGGCACATAGCGCGGTTCGAGGAATGCCCCGGCGATGTTCAACTTGTCGCCTCCGGACGCGTGCGTCGTGTACTGACCACCTACTCCGAGGGAGACCACGTACCGCTCGCCCGAGAGCAGTTGGTTGAAGCGCAGTTGGGGTTCGATGCCGACGCCCGTGGTGGACGATGACCCGGTCCCGCCAATCGACGTGGAGAGAACCGCAAGCTGCAGCGAAACCTTCTGCGCAGACTGCGCGGATGCGATCGACGCGTGGCCTGCTACCAGGAGGCTATGGAGCAGCAGCGTGCGGACGACGGGGACTGCTCTGGATGAACGGCAGGCGCGCATGAGGAGTCACCGTCAGTGGAGGACACGACGAAGGGCACGCCGCCCGCCATTCATCGGGCGCGCGTAATCGGTCCAAATGATGCAGAGACCAACTCCACTCCGCCACCGCGCCGCTCGACCTCGAACCGCACCACGGTGACGCGCCGGTCCAGCGCCCCCGCGAAATTTCGGCGCGACAGCGAGAGTTCGAACTGACCGGTCGCTCGTGCCTGTTCGGTCGTGAACGTCGGTGCGCCGCCGACGGCGACCTTGTGATCGGCGCCGGTATCGAAGAACTGCTTCAGTTCCCCCGAAGGGCGCAGCGCCCCCGATCGCACCTCGCCGGCCAGTCGCTCGGCGATGGTCCGCACGTCGACCGAGGACGGTGCCTCCACGACGGGGGTCGCCGCCGCCGTCGTTGGCGCGCCCGACGTCGCCGCCGAAGCGTCCGCGCCCGGCGCGCCACCGGTGGTCGGCGGCGCGGTTTGTTGTGCCGTGTACGACTGTGGTGAAGCCGTCGCGGCCGAGTTGCCGCGTTGGGTCGTTGGTGCAGTCGTCGGCGGATTCGTCGATGGAGTCGTTGTCGGTGTCGATGGCGGAGTGGTCGCGCCACGGTTCGCGTTCGCGAGCGGTTGTCCCGCCCG
>CAZMGX010000251.1:0-7656 GCA_964565915.1 uncultured Gemmatimonas sp. | reverse complement strand
CCGTGTCCGCGTCGGTACCCGCGCCGCTGCGCGCGCAGCACCCGACGGTCTTCAAGTCGACGCAGCACGACTACCGCGTCGTCACGGTGGCGACGGGGTTCGTGAATCCGTGGTCGATGGCCTTTCTCCCGGGTGGTGACATCCTCGTGACCGAGCGGGCCGGGCGTCTGCGCATCGTGCGCAACGGCAAACTGCTCGACGCGCCGGTATCCGGCGTGCCGGCAGTGTGGGCACGAGGGCAGGGTGGATTGCTGGACGTGGTGCCGCATCCGGACTTCGCGACGAACAAGCTTGTGTATCTCAGCTTTTCCAAGCCGCTCGATGGCGGTGCGGCCACGACCGCCGTTGTGCGTGGGCGATTCGAAGGCGACAAGCTGAGCGACGTCAAGGAAGTGTTCCTCGCGGACACCAAGGGTGCACCCGGTCACTTCGGCTCGCGGCTGGCATTCGACAAGAGCGGTTTCCTGTACATCACGGTGGGCGACCGGCAGGCACCTCCGCAGGGAAATCTCGAAGCGCATCCGGCACAGGACGTCACGAATCATCAGGGCACGATCAATCGCATTCACGATGACGGACGGGTTCCCGCCGACAATCCGTTCGTCGATCGCGCTGGCGCGAAGGGTTCCATCTGGAGTTATGGACATCGCAACCCGCAGGGACTCGTGGTCCATCCCACGACCGGCGATGTCTGGGCGACGGAACATGGTCCCCAAGGCGGTGATGAGCTCAATCTCATCAAGCGCGGTGCCAACTACGGGTGGCCCGTGATCGGGTTCGGCGTGAACTACGGCTCCGGCGCCGCGATTCACACTGGCACGCGCCGCCAGGGGATGGAGAACCCGGTCAACGTGTGGGTACCGTCGATCGCGACGTCGGGGCTGATGGTCTACACCGGCGAGAAGTTCCCCGGCTGGAAGGGCAGCCTGTTCGTTGGGGGCATGGCGGGTGAGCAGCTGGTGCGCTTGACGCTGAACGGTCAGGCCGCCGAAGTCGCCGACATCCTCGTGCGCAAGCAGGGGCGCATTCGCGACGTGCGGCAAGGACTGGACGGATTCATCTATCTCGCGATCGACGACAGCCAGGGGAAGCCGACGCCGATCGTGCGACTGGAGCCGGTCGCGCGTCGCTGAGGCGGCACGCGACCGATCACTACTTCCGTGCTCCCGCGACGTCTCGTATGAATCCAACCACGCGCTGAGCGGCCAGGGCCGGCCGTTCCCAGTGCGTGGAGTGTCCCGTCGCGCCAAACAGCGCGAATGATGCGCCGAACCGCTGGACCAGAAGCTGCTGCTCCTCGCGCGGCATGATGGTATCCTTGTCGCCCCACATCACCAGGGTCGGAACCAGCGGCACGGAGGTGGGGCCGGAGTCGGTTGCAAAGCCCTGCAGCAGGGCCTTCCAGACGCGAGCCGGCAACTTGAGACTGGCGGCCACGGCAGAGTCGAGGAAGGTCGCTGGCACCGGAACGTGCAGCGTGCTCAGCTGAAACTCGCGGGCAAACGATTCGGAGACGGGTTCGTCGTCGTTTTTGAACTGCGCCACCGCGGCGCGGAACTCCGTCATGCCTGGAATGTGGGCGCCGCCACGGGCGGCACCAATCAGGACCAACCCGCTCGCGCGGTTCGGCCGTTGCGACACCAAGTGCTGTGCGACCAACGAGCCCATCGAGTGTCCCACGACAACGACGCGATCAAGCCGGAGTGAGTCGAGGACCACCGCGACATCGTGCGCCAGTATCTGAAT
Organism: uncultured Gemmatimonas sp.; assembly: GCA_964565915.1. GTDB lineage: Bacteria > Gemmatimonadota > Gemmatimonadetes > Gemmatimonadales > Gemmatimonadaceae > Gemmatimonas. The sequence continues at coordinate 5,910 of CAZMGX010000251.1, read as the reverse complement.
GCCGTACCCGGCTGTCGGTTTGCTGGAGGCGCCGTGACCTCTGAGATCCACCGCGATCAACCGTAGGTCGGGCGGTAGATGGTCGATGAAGCGGCTGAAGGAAGCCCACGAGTCGGAGAGTCCGTGCAACAGCAGCACAGGCGTTCCATTCGGGTCACCGCGTTCGACCACGTGAAGCGAGACGCCGGGCGCAACCGGGATCTGGCGCGCGCGCGCGGGGGGCGGCGCGTCTGCGCCGGCATTCGTGCCTTGGCCGATTGCTCCGGTGACCAGCGCGGCGGCAGTGGACAGTGCGGCGACGGCCGCCAGTGCGGCGATGAGCGGTGCAGATCTGCGCATGGTTCCTCCGGGAGAAGTAGGGACCGCGATGTGCGGTACATCCTCTCATGCGCAGGATCGACGCGGGGTGCGACATTGTGCGTCGGCCGTCACTCGGTGGCCACGAGCGGGGCGACCATCGCGGCGGCGATCAGTTGCAGCGCGAAAAAACCCCAGTGCCGGCACGACGCCCATCCGCCTCACGGCAAAGTGGTGCTATCGCATCCGCCCTGTTCCTTCCGTGGCCACCGGGTCCGTGATGGAATATGGTGCGAACGGGGCGGTGACGAGCTACCTTCGCGAGCATGATACCACATGCGGCGACCTTCACCTCGGGATCCCCATTGCGCGTTCCACTGCGCATTCCACTGCGCGTTCCATCGCGGACTGCCGCTGCGCAACGGTCGTTGACGCGTGGACTCGCGGCCGCCGGGCTGTCCGCACTGGTCACCAGTGTTGCGCCACTGCGTGCCGCGTGCCAGGCGACACCGCTCGTGCTGCCTCGCTACGATCGTCAGCTGTTGTTGGAGACCACGGGTGAGACCTCGGCCAACATCAGCTTCGGCGACCTGAATGGCGATGGGCACCTCGACATCGTCCTGGCGAAGGGACGCCATTGGCCCCTCGTCGACCGCGTGCTGCTCGGTGACGGGAAAGGCGGCATCCGCGAAGCGTACGATCTCGGGGCCATCTCGGACAAGACGTATTCCGGGCATCTGGTCGATCTGGACGGAGATCGTGATCTGGACGTCGTCATCAGCAACGACACGCCTGATGCCAAGCGCGTGTATCTCAACGACGGGCGCGGGCGCTTCACGCCCGGTTCCACCTATGGCATGCCGACGTGGCCCACGCGGAACGCGACCATTGCGGACATGAATGGCGACGGTCGTCCCGACATCATTGTCGCCAACCGCTATGGACGTGGCCCGGGCTCCAACTACATCTGCCTCAACCGCGGCAACGCACAGTTCGATTCGACCTGCGTGGCGTTCTCCTCGGAGCCGTCGACGACCATCACGGCGGCGGATTTCACCGGCGATCAGGTGATCGACCTGCTGGTGCCGCATCGAAACGGCGGACAGAGTCAGCTGTACGTCGGTGCACGCGGGTCACTCGCCAACCTGCAACGGATCGCCTTCGGCCCCGCGGACGCGCAGATCCGTGTCGCGGCCGCCGTTGACCTCGACGGCGACGGTCGCAAGGATGTGGTCACCATCGACGAGCAGCACGGCGTGACGGCGCGCTTCGGCGACGGCGCGGGCCAGTTCCGCAATCCGCTGTCGCTCGGGGACACCACCGTGGTGCCGTATGCGCTCGCGACGGGGGACCTCAATCGCGATGGCCATCCCGATCTCATCGTCGGATTCGTGCGCGCCGCGCCGATCGCGTACATCAATGACGGCACGGGGCGGCGGTTCACCGCGGTGTCGTTCGGCGATGCGCAAGGGGCCGCGTACGGGATCGCCATCGCGGACTTCAACGCGGATGGTGTGCCCGACATCGGCGTGGCGCGTTCGGAGGCACCGAACGTCGTGTACTTCGGCACGTTGCCTGCTGCGGCATCACGTCCTCCGGCGGCACATCCTACAACAACCCCGCAGCCCTAGCTTTCGCCACGGCGTCGGTGCGCGAGCGGGCATGCAGTCGCGCGTAGATCGCCCGCAGGTGCGTCTTGACCGTCGCCACGCTGAGGCCGGTCCGGTCGCCGATGTCGCGATCACGCAGGCCATCCGCGACCAGCTGCAGCACGGCACGTTGGCGGTCAGTGAGCTCGCTGACCGTCGCGACATCCGGCGCCGCATCCGTCATCGACCGCACGCGCCGCGCGTGCGGCGCGGCTCGTGGGTCCTCCGTGGCGCGCTGCAGCAATCGCCTCCGCAGCGGCGCGCCGTCGATGTAAGCGCGCACGTATCCTCCCACCTCGCCCGCCTGCAGTGCGGCCACCCAGTACGCCATGGCATCTGCTCCGTGGCCAGTGGCTTCGAGCGCGATGGCGCGCGCAGACAACGCGCGAATCAGGTACCCGGTGCGCAGCGGTCGGGCACCACGCTCAACGACGGCAGCGAGCCGGCCGAGCGATGTCCACTGGCCGGTGGCTTCGAGCATGGTCAACAGGTGCTCGAACTCATGCAAGCGCGCCGTGATCGCGCGGTCACTGAGTAGCTCCAGGGCATCCAGACGATAGTCGTGCCGTCGCTGCCATGCGTCCAGGGCGCGCAGGTCCCGCGTGATGGCGAACCCCTGACGCGCTCGCACGGCCGCCAGCCACTCCCGATTGCGCAGGGTCATGGGCTCGCTCACGATCTCTGACAGGGTCGTGCACCATGTATGTGCCGCCGAGGCATCGCCGCGGACCAGGGCCAACTCCGCGAGCATGCGCGAGACGCCGCTGCGGACGCCGTGATCACGTTCGGTCGACAGGGACCACGCGGTCATGAGCGCATCGTGCGCCTGGTCCAGCTGGTTCCACTCCATCAGCACGTAGCCGCGAAACTGATGTCCCATCGCGACCACACGATCCTGCTGCAGGTCACAGGCCGCGGCCAACGCCAGGGCCGCATCGCAGTGTTCAATGGCCTGATACAAACGACCCGCCAGCATGAGCACGTTGCCCGCCAGCGCGCGGGCGGGAATGGCCCACTGCGGCTGGTCGGTTCGGTTCCCAACGGCGATACAGGCGGCCAGCGCCTGATCGAACACGTCGGGCTCTCCCGAGAACCGAAAACTCGCTTGCAGCAGACTGGCGACCCGCATGTGGGTGGCCACGTCGGCGACATCGACGAGATCCACCGCGCGGCGGGCATGGAACAGCAGGTCATCGACGCGACCTTCCGTCAACGCCACGCCGGCGCGCTCGAGGTGTGCGCGGAGTTCGTCGGGTTCGGTCTTCATCCATTTGAACGATAGTGCGCGGCGGGCGTGATCGGTAAGCTGCCGCCTGTTCACCTCGAAGGCCGCACTCACACCAATCTTCACATGGCCCGTTCTTGGATTCCCTCACGGAGTACCGTGCGGCACGGCGCGGCAGTGACCGCCTGCTGCGTGGCCCTGCTGCCGCCGTTGGCCCTGCGCGCGCAACACACCCCGACGGATCGTCCCGGAATAAGCGCGGATAGTGTCGTTGCGCGTGCGCTTGCGCACATGGGCGGGGAGCGCGCCCTGCGCGGGATCGAGCGCGTGGCGTACCAGATGATGACGCAATGGCAGCGCACCCAGTTCCGCTCGGTCCCCTTCACCGATCAGCCGTCCTTCGAACGCCACGTGGATGTGCGCGACTACACCATCCCTGCATGGCGCAATACCCGACAGTTCGCCAGCGGCAACATCATCAACGTGATCCGCGATTCCATCGCGCTGACGAACACTGGCAAGGAGTTTCAGCCGCTCAGTGTGGCCTACGTCGACGAGCGCCGGGACCTGTTCGTCTACACGCCCGACCGACTGATGCTGGCGATTCGCGACGCGACCGATCGTGCGCGTGGTGCGGATACGGTGATTGGCGGCGAGGCACACGTTCGCGTCACCGCGACCCTCGCCGGCCACTTTGCCGGGACCGTGTTCTTTCATCGCGGGACGGGACTGCCCACGATGCTGCGCTTTCGCGCCGGTCACCCGAATGACTTCGGGTTGGTCGGGTGGGGCGTCATGCCCGTGGAAGTCTGGTATAGCGGCTGGCGTACGGTGGGCGCCGTCAGTATTCCGATGCAATGGGACATCCTGCGCGTCGGTGTCCCGTACAAACGCATGACCGTGCAACGCGTCGACCTCAACCCCACCTTCGCGGTGGATTCGTTCGCGGTGACACCGGAGCAGCGCGCCACGTTTCTGGCGTCGAGTGCAACGAAGCCGATGCATGAAACCATCATTCGTCGCGAGGTGAGGATGGCCACGCCGGACCTGGCCAGCACCATCGCGTTCGGTCTGCCGGCTGGCGCGGTGAAGACGGGGACGGGATGGTTGATGCTGGGGGCTGCCCACACGCCGTTCAGTTATCGCTATGGGCAGCGCTTGCTCGATTCGCTGGGCGCCTCGCCGATCACGGCCGTGTTGGCCGCCACGGCCGTCACGGCGACAAACGGCGGGGTGTTCGAGGCGGTCGACCGAGGGCTTCCCGTCTATGTGTCGCAAGCATCGGAGGCCGCGCTGCGCCGCATCTTCGCCGGTGCCGGCCGGCCCGTACGGGGACTCACGCGGGTGACGCCGGGCATGACGATTGGCTCTGGCGCGTATCGGCTTCGGCTCGAACCGGTGGATCTGCCCAATGTACCGGGCTCGATCATGATCTTCTCCGTCCGTGATGGCTGGCTATACCTGCCCGATGCGACCACGGCGCTCGATGTTGCAGTCGCTCGGGAGCGGGCACGCCAGCTGGGGTGGTCTGTGAACGCGATTGGAACCGCGACGTCGCTGCATCAACCGGTCGGCCCATAGTTGGTGGGCCGTCCGACGGCCGGATCATGCCGCGCTTCGGTCAGCCCGGGCGGCGCTCATCCCGCGCGGCGGTCATCCCGCGCGGCGGTCATCCCGCGCGGCGGTCATCCCGCGCGGCGGCGATGCTCGGCTTCCAGCTCGGTCTGCACGGCTGGCAGGTGCCGCTTTCCAAAGAGCGAGAGGGTTTCGAGCTCGCTCGCGGTCAACCCCGGGATCTCGCCGCGGAACGCCGCCTTGAGCGCGTTCTGGCGATCCTGGGACTGCATCATGGCGTCCACCGAATCGATGATCACGGCCGTGACGCCCGGCCTTGCCTTCAGGTGTTCCGCCACCCGCGCCGTGTGGATGGCGTAGACCGTTCGTGGCTCGGTGTTCTTGGGCAGCCACGCGACGTTGAAGGCGGGGGGCAGGGTGATCGCCGCGGCAGACGTCGCATTGCTCGTGGCTACGAAGGAGCCGTCGCTACACTCGGTTTCAAAGTCCACCACTTTGCCGGGCAGCTTTCGCAGGACCCAGAGCAACACGCGGAGGAAGATCCCGCGAAGGCGCGGATCATACAGGGCGGCCGTGACGGTGCCGTCGTGCGAGACCATCGCTCGCATGAAGGTCGGACGCAGCACGGTGTTGGGCGCTTCGGTGATCGTCCGGTCCTCAATGTCACCGAACCGTCGAAATCCGAGCGCTTCGAACGCTTCTGCCGTACGATCGTACCAGCCGAGATCGAGATGACGGAACGCCGTCGGATCGGCCGGGACATACTGATGCGTTGGTTGGTAGATCGCCTGCAGGTTGTCGAGAATGCGACGGGCGGCGTCGGCGGCAGGATCGCGGGGATCTGGGAGAGCGGACATGACGCGGCGCAAGAGGGTGACGACAACGGGCGATATCGCTCAGACGGGCAGGAGACGACGCCGTAACGCTCGTGGGCGGCACTCCTCGTCACACCGCTGTGCGCGCGCCGTTCGCGCGCCGTTCGCGCGCCGCTCAGGTACCGGAGCCGGCTGCCGCGCCGTGAGTGGCCAACGCGATCGCACAGCACGTCGTCGACAATCCGACACACTTCACCGCCTGCCGCGACTGGGTCACGCGATAGCGACACATGGCGCCCCAACGCGTGCGGACGGATCGTCCGAGCGGCGGCCATGCTGACAATGGCAA
>CAZMGX010000250.1:0-7657 GCA_964565915.1 uncultured Gemmatimonas sp. | reverse complement strand
GGCACCACTCCAATACCCGACGTGTTGATGTAGACGCCGTCGCCCTTGCCGCGCTCAACGACTTTGGTGTCACCTGTGACGATTCGCACACCGGCCGCACGCGCAGCTGCCCCCATGTCGGCGACGATACGCGCCAGCAGATCCATCGGGAGTCCTTCCTCCAGAATGAACCCGACGCTCAGCAGCAAGGGAGTCGCGCCGCTCATCGCGAGGTCGTTGACCGTGCCGTGCACCGCCAGGGAGCCGATGGAGCCGCCGGGGAACAGTAGCGGCTTCACGACGAACGAATCGGTGGAGTACGCGATACGCGTGCCGGGGAGCGTCACCACCGATGAATCGGTGAGCGGAACCTGATCGTCGCCACCAAACGCCGGCCGAAACAGGTGTTCGACCAACTCGGCGGACAATTGCCCACCCCCACCATGCCCCAACACAATCGTCGGGTAGTCTCGCAGCGGCAGGGGGCACGACCAGTCCGCGAGTGACACCGAAGGCGCGCTGACCTGGGGGACGACCGTCGGTGCGCTCATGACGCGTGTACCCGTTCGAGTTGCACCACGCGGCCGTAGTTGAAGTAGGCGGCACACGCGCCTTCGGTGGACACCATCGTAGCGCCCAGTGGCGTGCGTGGTGTGCACTCCTTGCCGAAGGCCGCGCAGTCGGTCGGCTTGATGGCGCCCTGCAGCACCTCGCCGGCCCGGCACCGCTCGGATTCGACGGTCGTGATGTCGCGCACGTCGAACCGATGTTCGGCATCGTAGTCCGCGTACGCGTCGCTCAGGCGCCAGCCGCTTTTCGGAATCACGCCGATGCCACGCCACGCACGGTCACTCTCCGTGAACACCTCCTCGAGCAGCCGCTGCGCCGGCGCGTTGCCGTCGAACGTGACGACACGCTCGTAGGCGTTCTCGACCTTCGCCACGCCACTCTCCAGTTGCCGCACGGTCAAGCGAATGCCTTCCAGCACGTCCAGCGGTTCGAAACCGGTGATCACGATCGGAACGTGGTGACGGGTGGCGAGCGGCGGGTACTGCCAGAAGCCCATCACGCTGCACACGTGGCCCGCCGCCAGGAACGCCTGCACCCGGTTGTTGGGCGCGTTCATGATCGCATCGATGGCCGGCGGCACCAGCACATGCGACACCAGCATGGAGAAGTTCTTCAGGCCTTCCCGCTTTGCCATATGGACCGCCATGGCATTCGCCGGTGCCGTTGTTTCGAAGCCGATGCCGAAGAACACGACCTGCCGCTGCGGGTTCTGGCGCGCCAAGGCCACGGCGTCGAGCGGCGAGTAGACCACGCGCACGTCGCCACCTTCGCTCTTCACGCGAAACAGGTCACGATCGGATCCCGGCACGCGCAGCATGTCGCCGAACGAACAGAAGATCACCTCGGGACGGGCCGCGATGGCCAGCGCCTTGTCGATCATTTCGAGCGGCGTCACACACACGGGGCACCCCGGGCCGTGAATCAGCTCGATCTCGGGGGGCAAGAGCTGATCAATACCATTGCGCAGGATGCTGTGCGTCTGTCCTCCGCAGACTTCCATGATGGCCCAGTGCCGCGTGGTCATCTGCCGGATCTCGGCGGCCATTCGCTGGGCGATGGCGCCGTCACGAAACTCTGCGAGGTACTTCATGTCGGCAGCGGGCAGGCGGCTGGTGCCGGGTATGCTTCGTCAGGGACCTCCCCGAGTTCTTCCTCCAGGATGCCCAGTTCCCGGAAATGGCGCAGCGTTTCCAGGGCCGATTCTTCATTGATGCGGCTGATGGCGAACCCGACATGGACGATGGCATAGTCGCCGACCACCGCCTCAGGCAGATAGGCCAGGCACACCTTCTTGTGAATGCCGCCAAAGTCGAGTCGGGCCATGCGCGCTCCATGCTCCTCAAAGATCTCCGCGATACGTCCGGGCACGGCGAGGCACATATCAGACTCCCACTGCCAAAGGGTGAGCGGCAACATCCCACAGCATGATGCGGTTGTTGCCCGAGTCGGCGATTGCGAGGCGATCACCGTGTTTCCAGATGCCGTAGGGCCAGCACAACGAATCGTCGGTTACCGACTTCCAGCGATTCTCACCGGCGGCATCGAAATTATCCTGCCCGATCACGCGGTCGGCCGGCCGCTGCACGCCGTCACGCGGAAGGCCGTCCCAGAACAACACGCGGTTGTTCGCCGTATCGGCGACCGCCAGCGTATCGTGGTCGAGCGCGACGGAATACGGAAACCGCAACCGATGCGCGCCTTGCGCGCGGTGCGGGATCTCGATGTTCTGGGTGAACGCCGCTTGCCCCAGCAGCAGTGTCGCCGGACACTGGCCACTCGGCACCGGTGTGTACCCGACGATGCGATGATTGCCGGCATCGGCCACGTACATCGTGTGGTCGTCACCACAGACTGCATGTGGCCAGCGAAACGTCGAGTCGGTGACATCCCCACCGCCGTTCTCTTCGCCAAGCGTGGCGTCTGTCTGACCGAGCACCACTTCGGCCGGCGCGCCAGGCTCGGGAACCCCGCGCCAGCCCAATACGCGGCGATTGCCGGTGTCGGTGATCCAGAACATGCCACCCGCCACGCCGATGCCGTACGGCCAGTACAGCGCGTTCGCGGCAATCGCACCCCCAGCATTGGGCGAGACGGCATCGAGCGCTGGTTGTCCGATGGCATACGACGGCGGCGTGTATGACTCGGTGGGAACGCGCTCCCATACCAGCACCCGATGATGCCATGCATCGGCCACCAGCAATCGACCGTCCAGCACGAGGACAGCGGTTGGCAGATGCAGACCATTGCTGGTGCTCTGTCCGTGTGCGGCCGCGCCCTCGGTAAAGAAGTCTGGCTGCCCCAGCACGACGTCCGCATCGGCACCATTGGCGGTGGGCAGGCCGTGCCAGATCAGCACCCGATGATTGCCGCTGTCCACGGCAACCAGCAGATCGTCATCGAACCACACGCCACGCGGCGCGTAGAGTTGTGACGCCGTCGGATGCGCGGCCGGCAGCGCCAAGCCGAACGGCGACTCCGCGCCGCAGCGCACCAGCGGGCGCATGGACGCCGACGGACCGGGATGCGTGTGGCCACTCATGGACGGATGGGTCACGCGTCCGGTCGCAACTGCACCACATCACCAGCGACGCGAACTGGCACGGCCTCCAACTGTGCCTGCGGGGCGGTGAGACACTCGCCCGTCGTACAGTCGAATCGGAACCCATGCCACGGGCAGGTGATCGTCTTGGCCTCACGATCCACACGGCCGCCGTCGATGGGCAGACCGAGATGCGCGCACGCGTTCCAGTACGCGGTAACGCTCTGCTCGAGACGCAACACCACGATACTTCGCCCTTCGGCCAGATCGAACCGGAACGGGACCCCGTCGGCCAGTGACGAAAAAGCGGGCCCGTCGATCCAGCCGTCGTTCTTGGGTGCGCGCGTCAAAGCAATCAGACCGGGTGTTGCCGGCTCGGGTTCGTTCGGTACGACTTCGATGGCGGTGATTTCCGGGACCTGTTCCTTCAGCGCCGCCTCAACGCCGTTGCGCAGCGTGACCGACGACATGCTGCAGCCGTTACAGGCACCGGACAACTTCACGTACACCGTATTGTCGCGCACATCGACGAGGGTCACGTCGCCACCGTGCGACTGCGTATAGGGACGGAGGTTCTCGATCACGGCCGCCACACGCGTTCGCGCATCGGACTTCACGATCCCGTGCAACGCGAACAGTGCGTAGACAGCGGGGTCATCAACCAGTTCGTGCAGCAGGACCTTGCCGTTTGGGTCGTTCTTGAGTGCCCGCACGATGGTCACCAGTCCTGCCTTGTGAAACCCTTCGAGCGCGTCCTTGAGTGCGAGCGCGTACTTGCGCTGTTCGATCGGCATGGCGCGCACGTCGTGCAGCGCCTTTTCCACGGCGTCGGCGAGGTCGGCCAGCGCGGGCATGGCCATCACTGGAGAGCCCGTCGTCGGAGCGGTCTGTGCCGACGGCGAGGCGGCACGCATATCGGAGGTGGGTGCAGTCATCAGTCGGTCACCTGGAATGCCACACGTTGCTCGAGCGCTTCTTCGGTCTTGATGGTCAATACGACGGCAAAGGCCTGCTGGGCCACCGCCTGCATCCAGTCACCGATGTTGCCGGCAGGCTTCGTCACCACGGGCAGGGATCGGCGCACGAGTGCCTGCAGCACAAACGCGGCACCAGCGGGATTGTCCAAGAGAAAGTCGGTGAACAGGGCCTGCACGAACTCGTCGACCCAGACGCCGTCGCTGTTCGGGTCTTCGCGCAGACGTGCGAGAGCGGGCACCGGACCGCCGCAACGCTGCTCGCAGCGCTCGACGAACCGTTCGATCGCGGCGTTCAACAGGAAGTCGAACTGCTGCCGGGCGTGGGCGTCCATCAGCCGCTCGTCACCGCGATCTGCTGATTGATCGCTTCCAGTTGATCCAGGATGCGCGCCGCCGCGTCGGCCTCGTTGTACCAGTGCAGCAGCTTGTGTGCTTCGGTCAGTTTCTCGACGGCCGGCTGAAACATTCCCAGGTGCGCCAAGGCGTTGCCCTGATTCGCCAACAGGCGCGCATACCCCACCGGGTCTGCCGCTCGCGTGCGCACGGTCATCAGCTCTTCGTACGCATTCACCGCGTCGATCAGGTTTTCCTTCGTGTGCGACGACGGCAGGTACTGCATCGCGTTCGCCATGTTCAGCATCGCGCTGGCCCAGGCCTCGGGATGTGTTTCGCGAGTGTAGACGGTCATCGCCTCGCGAAACGAACTGACGGCCACCGCGAGACGCAGCTTGTCGCCGGCCTCGGTCATGGGCGCACTCACGTACGCGATGCCGAGGTTGGACTGGATCTGCGCCCACAACTCGGGGTGCGACTCCCGGCTGATACCCGCCTGCAAGGCACTCTGATACAACTGCACCGCCTCCATCAGCCGCGAACGATTACTCTCGGCGCGCTGGTGGACCACCAAGGCCAGGCCGCAGCGGAGCTCAGCGATCAGCCCGGGCAAGGCCGCATCGCCCGCCAGTTCCAGCGCCTGTCGCCACTGCGCTTCGGTTTCCGCCGTCGGCTCGCCCAGTGAGGCATGCTGTGCCACCAGCTGCGCGGCCAGCACCGGCGACACGGCGGCCGAATCGGCGATGCCGTCACGCAACGCTGCGAGCGCACCGGTGATATCCTGCGCCTCCAAACAGGCAGCCGCGTGCGCCAGCAGCAGGTTGGCGCGCAGCTCGCCGTCGAGCGTGGCGGCATCGGGTAGCGTGTCGACGGCGCCCTGGATGTATGCCACCAGTCGTACAAGCGTGCGGAGGCTGTCATCGTCGTCCGACGTGGCCCGCGCGAGATCGACGGCATCGCCTGTCAGCACGAACCGATTGTATGCGCCGAGAGCACTGGTGTCGGGAGCGAGAGACGCGAGAGCAGCATCGCGATCTCCGGCGACCGCCGCCGCGTAGGCCTGCCACGCCGACGGCCACTGGGCGGGAGTGGCGCCGCGCATGAGAAACGCGAGCGCATCCGCAGCGACGGAGGCTTCAGCGTCCTCGACAGGAGCCAGCAGGAGCAACCCGGCCGGATACGGGAAGATGCCAAGCGGTTGCGGACGGGTGATCATGATTGGTCTGGAAATTGGTCGGGCAGGAAGGGACAGCATCGGGGAGCTAGTACTTCTCGGCGCTGCGCCGCATCCAACGGGCCGCTACGTCTGCCTGCTCGCGGGATGCGTAGTCGCCGAGGCGGTGTGAAATCACGTAGTCCTCGCGATCCGGAATGGTGATCGCGTCCATCCACACCACCCAACGTCCGGCGTCGAACTCCACGCGGACGCGAACACCGAGTACGGGGCTGTCACGCGCCATGTCACCCATCGTCTGCGTGCTCGGCGTGAACGTGGCATGATCAGGCGGACACGAGCGCCACACGCAGGGCACCTTGTGATGCATCCCAGAACGCCGGGAGCCGGCCGAACGGCACGTCCCCTCCGAGCGAATCGCCGAGCACTTCGCGGACAAGGACGCTGCGATCGCCCGATGGATTGCGCTGCTTCAGCAGGAGGCCGCCCCCGGCTGCACCGCGTGTCGGCAGCAACCACAGCTCTCGCGCGCGTGGGAACACGAGCAGCGTGTCGTTCGGGAAGAACGTGTGCGCCACGCGAGCGTCCAGGACCAGATAGCCGGTGGGCGTGAGTTCGACCACGCAGCGCTCGGGCGCGGTTGGCAGGATCATATCGTCGCCTCGACCGCAGTGATCGGAGGCGCCGTCACTTCTGTCATGATGTGGTCGATCACGCGCCACATGGCGTTCTCCACTGGCGCGGAGAGCGGCTGGCCGACCTCGAGCTGCTCTGCCTCGATGAGCCACACGTCGACGCGTGCGGGATACTCGTCCTTCAGCGCCCAGCGGGCGAACGCCAACGCGTGGTCCCACCGGAAGGCGTGCAGGTTGACGCCGGCCAACGGCGGGGTCTCACAATCGGCCCCGTCCAGACGGAAGATGGCGCCCGGCTCCGATCCGCTACGACAGGCGTCCACGATGACGACGTGCGGCACATTGCGCATCTGGAATCCGACATCCATCCCACCCGTTCCACCATCGGCACAACGCACACCGTGCGGCACCCCTCTGTCCCAGAGGTGCCGCACGAGAATGGGTCCGACCGCGTCGTCGCCGCGCAGGAGATTGCCGCAGCCGACGATCAACGTGCGAACCTCGCTCGTCATCCCATCTCGCCGATGCGGAAGCGTGAGAGCTCCTTGCCCGTCTTCTCGTCGTAGGCGTGCACCGTGCAGACCAGGCACGAGTCAAACGATCGAGCCACGTGCCCCATCTCGATGGGATCCTTCGGATTGGTGACGGTCGCGCCGATGAACGACTGCTCCATGGGGCCGTGCCGACCCAGTCGGTCCCGCGGCCCGATGTTCCACGCGGTGGGCGTCACGACCTGGTAGTTCTCGATCTTGCCATCGGACAACACGATCCAGTCGGACAACGAGCCGCGCGCCGCTTCGGTCGATCCGAACCCGCGACCGGATTCGAGCTCAACCGGCTTCGTGTAGAAGCGGTCGTGCAGGTCCAGCTGATCCAGCCAGCCGCGCGCCAGCTTGTAGTACTTCGCCGCTTCGTGCATCCGCGCCATCACTCGGACGAAGACGCTTGGGCCGACCGTCTGAATCGCGTCGAGGATCAGGGGATCGTAGTCCTGATGGCCTGCGGCGCCCTTGCGGCCCGCAATGACCTGCCGCGCCAACGGGCCAACTTCCAGCGGCACCGCCCCCTTGCCCGGGACGTCGTACCGTGGCGACTTGGCCCAAGAATACTTGCCCTGCTTGTGGCCATCGAGCGGATCGATCGGGTCCGTCTCACCCTGCCAGGGATGCAGTGACTTGTCACCCTTGTAGAAGGAGTGCGCGGTGTCTTCACGAACGTTGAGATGGTCGAAGTCGTGGAACGACGAGCCATCGTAGATGCCGGCGCGATTGATGAGTGCGTCGTTGCGCCCCTCGACGGTGGGGTGCTCGTACAGTTCCGGCTGGAAATAGGTGCCTGTGGCCAGATACGCCCCAACCCCTTGCCCGTACTTGTCGAGGCCGGCCCGCTGGGCAAAGCGGATGAACAACCCGCAGTCCGAGTTGCGCTGGGCATCGTTCTCGTCAGCCCA
>CAZMGX010000249.1:0-7678 GCA_964565915.1 uncultured Gemmatimonas sp. | reverse complement strand
CCACGTCTCGAAGCCCAGTGACCTGATTCCGGAGTTGCAGGGCCGCTTCCCGATCCGCGTTGAACTCAAGCCGCTGACCGAGGAAGACTTCGTCCGCATCATGACGGAACCCGAGAACGCGCTCACCAAGCAGTATGCCGCGCTGGTCGAGTCCGAAGGCGCGACGCTAACGTGGGAACCCGGCGGCATCGCCGAACTCGCGCGCGTTGCCACGGTGGTGAACATGCGGATGGAGAACATCGGCGCCCGCCGCCTGCACACCGTGATGACCACGTTGCTGGAAGATGTCCTGTACGAACTCCCCGATCGCGGCAAGGATCCAGTGAACGTCGACGCGCAGATGGTCCGCGATCGCCTCAAAACGATCTCCGAAGACGAGGACCTGCGTAAATACATTCTGTAGTCTCTTTACTCTTTACTCTCTACTCCTTACTCCCCCCTCACTCCCTGCTCTCTACTCGTTACGCGTTATTCTTTCATGGCGTGTCGCGTTTCGGGCATCGTCCAGTACACGAGCAGTCCGCCAAACGCGCACGCCGTGACGTACGCGTAGAACCACTCTTCGTGCCCGATCTGCTTGAACCAGAGCGCGATGTACTCCGCGGTCCCGCCGAAGAGTGATACCGCGATGGCGTACGGGAAGCCTACACCCAGCGCGCGCATGCCGGTCGGGAACAACTCCGCCTTCACGACGGCATTGATGGACGTGTAGCCACTCACGGCCAGCAGCGCGAGGCAGAGCAGCAGCAGCGCCTGCGGCACCGTGCGTGCCTCGGCGAGTGCGCGCATGAGCGGGATCGTCCCGATCGTCCCCAGCACCCCGAAGGACATCAGCACCGGGCGCCGTCCCACGATGTCCGACAGCGCGCCCATCAGCGGCTGTACCAGCATGAACAACGCCAGCGACATCGCCGACACCAGCGTGGCGTCGGCCTTGGTGAAGCCGGCCGTGTTCACCAGGAACTTCTGCGCGTACGTCGTGAACGTGTAGAAGGCCACCGTACCACCCGCGGTGAGGCCGATCACCGTCAACACCGCGCGAGGATGGGCCCGCAGCCCGGCCATTCCCGAGGGGGCCTTCGCCGCGTCGGGCACGAGCGCGCGGGCCGTGACGAAGGCGCTCGACTCTTCGATCGAGCGGCGGAGGTACAGCGCCACGACCGCGCACGCCGCGCCAATGAAGAACGGAATCCGCCACCCCCAGCTGTCGAGCTGTGGCGCGCTCAGCGTGCGTTGCAGCAACAGCAGGACACCCAGCGCCAGCAACTGCCCCATGATCAGCGTCACGTACTGAAAGCTGGACCAGAAGCCGCGATGTTTGGCGCCGGCCATCTCGCTCAGGTACGTCGCGCTGGCGCCGTATTCGCCTCCGACGCTGATCCCCTGCAGCAGGCGCGCGAGCACCAGCAGCACCGGGGCCGCGACGCCAATGGTCGCATACCCGGGCGTCACCGCGATCAACAGCGAGCCGCCACACATCAGCAGCACCGATGCACTCAAGGCGGCCCGGCGTCCGTGTTTGTCCGCGTACCGACCCAGCAGCCACCCACCGATCGGCCGCATGAAGAACCCCACCGCGAAGACCGCCGCCGCACTGAGCAATTGCGCGGTCTGGCTGGCCGGCGGGAAGAACGCCTGGGCGAAGTACAGGGAGAACGCCGAATAGACGTACCAGTCGTACCACTCGACCAGATTGCCGACCGAGCCACCGAAGATGGCGCGCAGACGCTGGCGGGACGACATCGGGGCGGAGGACGACGAAGCGGACGAGGTCATGGGCGAACAAGCTGCACCGCGATCCGTCCATTGTCGACCAGCGCGCCGCGATCAGCCCGCAGGGACTCACGGGCCGGCGCCGGTCACCGATCAGATGCTGCCGCCGTCGTGCCGATAGCGATAACTCGCGCGTCGCGACGCGATCTCGGCATACGCCGGTGCGGCACGAATCGCCGCCGTCAGCGTCTGCATCTCGGCCGTGGTGACCTCGTCCGTGTAGGGCCGCATCAGACGGTGCGGCGCCACGAGCCCCTCCGCGATTTGTTGGGCCACGACAAAGTGTGCGCTCGCCGCGACTCCCAGTGCGTCGTGCAGCATGATCCGGTACATCGCGCCTGCGATATACGCACACGCCTCCTCCTCGAGTGCCGACAGGCGAACGCGATTGTAGTCGAAGATGGCATGGGTGCTCTCATGCACCACGGAGGCGCGCTGGGAGAGGGTCTGCCCGAAGTCGGTTGAGGGGACCGCGATCGTGTTGGTGCGCGCGCGGTACATCGCGCCGACACCGTCTGGCATACGCTCAACCCGGACGTTCATCGGCCGGCGATGTGCAGGATCGGCGGAGCCCGTTGCCCCCCGTGTGGCCAGCGACGCGGCGATCACCACGTAACCGCCGGGGCGCAGCTGAAACGCTCCGTACCGAAAGCGGATGCGCGAGACCTCGGGGCCGAGCAGCAGGTCGGCAAATCGTTGGCGCAACGCCTCGCGTTGGGCGGCTGTCGTCGGAATGACCGTCATGCAGGGGGCCTCGTGGGGCGGAGGAAACCGTCGGCGTCCAAAGCTGGGTACGCTCGATGACGTCGTCCAGCGCTGTCCGGCGGCGAGTGCGCACGCCGGTGGCATGGACGATCACGACGGGGGGTGGTGGGCCGTCTTCGCGGAGGGGTATCCGCATGCACGCCGAGCGCATAAATTCCCAGCCCCGGAACCAGAGGCGCGGCCACCACGGTCGCGCCTTCGCCGTTCCCGCATGTGCGTTCACGCATACGCGTCCCCGTATACGCCATCGGCCATGTCCCAGCGTCCGCACCGCGACTTTCTCAACATCAGCGACTTCAGCGCGCACGAAACCTTCGCGCTGTTCGCGCTCGCCGAGCGGATGCGCGCCAGGGCGTACGATCGCAAGCCGCTCGCCGGCATGTCGCTGGCGATGATCTTCATGAAGTCCTCGACCCGCACGCGCGTGTCCTTCGAGGTCGGTGCCACCCAGCTTGGCGGCACCGCGCACTTCCTGTCGCCGCGCGACGTGCAGATCGGACGCGGGGAACCCATCGAGGATACCGCCCGCGTCCTCTCGCGGTACGTGGACGGGATCATGATCCGCACCTTCGCGCACGCCGATGTGGAAACGCTGGCCGAGTATTCTGGCGTGCCCGTGATCAATGGCCTCACCGATCTCTCGCATCCGTGTCAGGTGCTGGCGGATGTCCTGACGATGCGGCAACACCTCGGTGAAGTGCGCGGACGGACGGTGGCATGGGTCGGCGACGGCAACAACATGGCCAACTCCTGGATCGACGCCGCCGCGCATCTCGGATTTGCGTTGCGCCTGGCGTGTCCGGAGAGATACGACCCCAGCGAGGAGTTTCTCGCGCGGGCCGCGTCGCTCGCCGCGGATGTACGCATCGTCCGCGATCCGCAGGAAGCCTGCAGCGGTGCCGACGTGGTCACGACCGACGTCTGGGCGTCCATGGGGCAGGAGGAGGAACAACTCCTGCGCGAGCGGGCGTTCACCGGATATCAGGTGGACAGCGCGATGATGGCCCGGGCCGCCGACGGCGCCATCTTCCTGCATTGCCTGCCGGCACATCGCGGCGAAGAGGTGGCCGCCGAGGTCATCGACGGACCGCAAAGTGCGGTGTGGGACGAAGCCGAAAACCGCTTGCATATCCAGAAGGCCATCATGGCCGTGCTGATGGGTCGCGAATCGCTCTGACCCGCTCACTCCCGATCCCAAGTCCATGCCCGCTCCGCAACCTGGCGACCTCGCGCCCGACTTCACCGTCCTCACGGATACCGGCGAGACACTCACCCTGTCGTCGTTGCAGGGACATCCGGTGGTGCTGTACTTCTATCCGAAGGATGATACGTCCGGTTGCACGACCGAAGCCTGCGAATTCCGCGACCTCTTCCCGCGCTTCGACGGCAACAAGGCCGTCATCCTCGGCGTCAGCCCGGACCCGGTGAAGTCCCATGCGAAGTTCAAGGCCAAGTACGAATTGCCGTTCACGTTGCTGGCCGACACCGAAAAGGTCATCGCGACCGCGTACGACGTCTGGAAGGAGAAGTCGATGTACGGGCGCAAGTACATGGGCGTCGAGCGGACGACCTTCGTCATCGATGCGCACGGACGCGTCGCGCGGGTCTTCGAGAAGGTCAAGCCCGCCGGCCATGCCGCCGCTGTGATGGCGGTGCTCGACACGCTGTAGGCCGCGGTGCACCGTGAGTGCCGATGCCGGCACTCTGACATTTTCTGCACGCGACAGGCATCTTTGGGGGACTGGTCGACGACCGGCCAGCCCAACCGGATTCTGCTGATGACTGTGACCGCTCCCGGCGCCCTCAAGCGCACGCCGCTTCATGACGTCCACGTCGCGCTTGGCGCGAAAATCGTTCCTTTTGCCGGCTACGAAATGCCGGTGCAGTACCCGCAGGGGATTACCGCCGAACACAAGGCCGTGCGCGAATCGTGCGGCATGTTCGACGTCTCGCACATGGGCGAGGTGATCGTCCGGGGGCCCGACGCGATGCGGTTCGTCTCGTCGGTCACCAGCAACGATGTCGCCGCACTGGCCGTCGGACAGATCCAGTACTCGACGCTCCTGCGCCCCGACGGGACCATCGTCGACGATCTGCTCGTGTATCGCTACGCCGATCACCTGATGCTCGTGATCAATGCCAGCAATCGCGACAAGGATCTCGCGCACCTGGCCGCGCACCAGGCGGGCTTCGATTGCACGATGACGGACATCAGCGACGACATCGCGTTGTTGGCAATCCAGGGGCCGCACGCGGCGGCCGTCGTCCAGTCGCTGACCGTGGTGCCGCTGGACGGGGTGAAGTACTACCGCTTTACCGAGGGACATGTGGCCGGTGTGGCGTGCACCATCTCGCGCACTGGCTACACCGGCGAAGACGGCTTCGAGCTGTACTTCAGCGCGGCGCAGGCCGTGCCGATGTGGAACGCGATCATGGCCACCGGACGTGTCACACCAACCGGACTCGGCGCGCGCGATTCGTTGCGCCTGGAGGCCGGATTGTGCCTGTACGGCAACGAGCTCGACGACAAGACCACACCGATCGAGGCCGGGCTGGGGTGGATCGTCAAGCTGGGCAAGGCCGAGCCGTTCCTGGGACGCGAGGTGCTGGTGCGGCAGCACGCCGACGGCACCGATCGCAAGCTGGTCGGCTTCACCATCGACGAGCGCGCCATTCCGCGCCACGGGTACGGCGTGTTGTATGGCGGCGTCCCGTTCGGCGAGGTGTGCAGCGGCACGATGAGCCCGACGCTGGGGGTTCCGATTGGCACGTGTTATCTGCCCGCGGCGGCGGCGGTCGTTGGTACCACGTTCGAGATCGACATCCGCGGGAAGAAGCTGCCGGCGCGTGTAGTCAAGTTGCCCTTCTACAAGCGGCCGGCCAAGGCATGACTGCTCGCGCGCGCCCGATAACGACGCGTCGTGGCGGCAACGACGATGCGCTGGGCGTCGTCGCGATCCTCATGAGCGATGTCGAGCCGGCGGTGCGCGTCAACGCGGCGCTCGAGGCACTGGGATTCGAGACGGTGACCATCTCGCCGATGGACGACGTCCGCGGTGACCTGCGCCGCGCGGCGCCCGATCTGCTGGTGCTGACCGGGGCGTTGCTCGACCCCGCGAACGTGACCCTCGTGCGTCAGCAACAGTGGGACAGCGTACCGGTGGTCGGCTTCACCGACGTGTCCGATCCCGCGATGCAGGAACGCCTGCGCGACATCGGCTACGCGGAGACGTGGGAGAAGCCGATCGTCGTCGAGGAGGTGGTGGACGGCGTTCGGCGGCGAATCGAACGGCAGCGTCTGGCCCAACTGACCGGATTGGTCGGCGAATCCGAACCCATTCGCGAGGTGCTGGTCAAGATCGAGCAGATCGCGCCGGTGTCGAGCACGGTGCTGATCGAGGGCGAGAGCGGGACCGGCAAGGAACTCGTGGCACGTGCCATTCACCGGCTCAGTCCGCGGCGGGGCAAGCCGTTCATCGCGGTGAACGTCGGCGCCTTGCCCGAGACGTTGCTGGAAAGTGAACTGTTCGGACACGAGAAGGGGGCGTTCACTGGTGCCGCCGAGCGTCGACTGGGCCGGTTCGAATTGGCCGACACCGGGACGCTGTTTCTCGACGAGATCGGTGAGGTGCCGTCCAGCACGCAGGTGAAGTTGTTGCGGGTGCTGGAGGAGCGGGAAGTCACGCGGGTGGGCGGCGTGCAGAGCATTCCCATCGACGTGCGGGTGGTGGCAGCGACGAATCGGCCGTTGCGCGAACACGTGGAGGAAGGGGGTTTTCGCGCAGACTTGTACTATCGGTTGAACGTGCTGCGCATCTATCTGCCGCCGCTGCGCGAGCGCAAGGAGGACATTCCGCTGTTGGTGCGGCGGTTCGTGGCGGAGTTTGCGAAGCAGCACGACCGCGCGTTTCACGGCATTTCCGGCGATGCGATGGCGTTGCTGGCCGAGTATCCGTGGCCGGGGAATGTGCGTGAGTTGCGGAACCTCGTGGAGAGCATGGTGGTGCTCGCGCACGGGCGTGAAATCGTGGCGGAGGATATTCCGCGGGCGATCCGTGATGGTGGGGGGCGTCGGCTGTTGCCGGTGCCGGTCGGGCCGATCGTGCGGGCGGGGGAGCGGGCGCAGGGGCGGGAGCTGGAATTCATCGTGCGCTCGCTGGTGGAATTGAAGTTACAGGTGGAGGAGTTACGTCGTCGGATGGATGTGGAAGGACGGGCGGGACCGCCGGCGTGGATGGGAGAGATCCGTCCAGCGCCGGTTGGTGCGTCGGCGTACGGTGAGGTGGCCGCTCCGCCGGGGCTGGTCCGGGGCATCGAGCCGCGTGATCAGGCCCCCCCGCCGATGGTGATTACGCTTGGTCCGGGGATGACGATGGCCGAAATCGAGCGAATCGCGATTGAAGCGGCGCTGCGGGATTCTGACGGGAATCGGCGCAAGGCGGCCGAGCTGCTCGGGATCGGTGAACGGACCTTGTATCGGAAGTTGCGTGAGTACGAGGGTGGGGAAGCTGATGGTGTGGGTGGGGGGGAGGGCGACGCCGCCCTAGACGAAGGTTGAGGTGCGAACCGTTACGTCCATGCCGGACAACGCCTTGGAAAATTTCGCGCCTTGCTCCGATGGCGATTTGTCCACATATTGGCCGGCGATCCCGTCGGTCGACCCCCGTTGGTCCGATCTCTCCCCGGAGCCACACCTGTCGATCCCCGTCAATTTCGGTCCCAGCTCTCCGTTGTCCCCTGTGCCGCCTAGCGGCGTAATCGGGAGCGTTCTCCCTTTGCGTCGGGCTGAAGAGCTGATCTCGACCCTTCCGGGGGTGTTGTCGGTGCGCATCGTGCCCGGCGACGCCGGCAGTGTGGGCGAGATCCACGTGCTGACCACGAACGAGGTCGCGCCCAAGAACATGGTGCGCAACATCGAGAGCGCGCTGATGGCGCAGCTCGGTCTTCGGATTGACCATCGAAAGGTCAGTATCGCCCAGTCGCTGGACCCGATCCGCGCGGCGGACCGTCCCGCGGCGCCGGCGACGGCGGCTGGCGTTTCATCGACGCCGGCCATGCAGGCGGGTGCGATCCCCGGGGTCGCGTCGCCCGATTACGTCTCGGCGCAGGCCGCGGCGGCGGCTCAGGCGGCGGCGCAGGC
>CAZMGX010000248.1:0-7683 GCA_964565915.1 uncultured Gemmatimonas sp. | reverse complement strand
GGATTCTTCGGGTCGGAGACGTCAAAAATGCGCACGCCCGCCATGTGATCCTTCGGATCCTGCACACCACCCTTCCCGCAATCATTCCGGTTGCCGCCACCCTCCGCCGAGATAAACAGAAGGTTGCCGACGATGGATGGATCACCCTGCGACGTGATACACGAGACCACGGCCGTCTTCACCGGCTTGGCCGGGTTGCTCACGTCCCAGATGGAGAACCCGGCGAAGTTGCCCTGATAGATGTAGTTCCCGCGGAACGCGAGATCGGAGTTCACGAACGTCAGGCCGCGCGCCGTGTCGAACTCGGCGGCCTTTGGCGTGAAGGACAACTGCTTCATGCCCTCGATGGCCACGCCGGCGTCGAGCAGGCCCGACTTGAGCCCGCTGCGCGGGTCCTTGGTGGATGGATACGTCTGGGCCTGCGTGACCGACGCCGCGAACATCAGCGCCGCGACCAGCATGCCACCGGTGCGAACAGATCCCATCAGACTCGACTCCAGTAAGGGTTGCCGAAACAGAAAATCACGGTGCGGCCGACAGCTCGTGCAACAACTGATTCATCGCGTCGATCTCCGCGGTTTGCACCACCTCGACGTCATTGGCGAACACGGATACGTCAACATCCTGCGCGGCGCCCGGGGTCGCGTGCAGGTCGGCCACCATCTTGAGTGCTCCCTGGTGGTGCATGATCATGAATTCGAGAAACAACTTGTCGAACTCGGTGCCCTTGGCATCACCGAGCTGCTTCAACTGCGCCTCGGTGAGCATGCCATCCATCATGACGTGGTGGTATGACGAAGTGTCTGGCGCCACCTGCCCGTTCGCCCGCAGCCAGCCCTGCATCTGGTTGATTTCCGTCATCTGCGACTGGTCGATCTTGACGGCCAGCTTGAGCAGTCGAGGGTTGGCGCCGTTGGCTGCGGCCAGACGCGACATGTAGATCGCCTGCGCATGGTGGGCAATCATGCCCTGCATGAAGCGTACGTCCGCTTCCGTATACAATGCCCCCTTGGGAATGGTGACGGGGGTGGTCATGCCATGCATGTCGTGACCGCCGGCGGCGGGTGCGGCGGCCTCGGCCGACGCGGTCTGCGCGGCAGGGTCGCCGGCCTTTGGGCTGCACGCCAGCACGGCGAGCAACGCCAGCGGGGCGGCGGGGCGAAGTATGTGTTGTATCATGACGAGCCTACGGGGGCCGGGCGCGGAAGGTTGGAAGCACGCCTCGAGGGAGTGACCCTCAAACTTGTCCGGGTCGCCGGATGTGGACAAGAGCGCAACGGTCCGATTGCGGGCGCAACGCCAACGCCACCTGCGTCGTATTGTGCTCACCCGCACGCGGCCGCATGATTGCGTCTGCGGCGTGTGGTCGCCGTCGTCCCTGCCGAAGCCTGTTCGTCCCTCCCCCACCGTTCGCGAGAGGCCCTGATGCGTTGCATCACCGCGCTGGCTTGTGCTGTCGTTGTTCACGTCGCCACGGCCGAGTCGGCCTCGTCCCAGTCCTCAAACCGGATGAATCCGATCATCGCGGCGCAGGAGCAAGGGCTGCCGGTGTTTGGCATCTCCCACCCGATGATCGTACGGCGTGCGGGTCGCGGTGGGCCTCCGGGCGCTCCGGGCGCCGCGCCCCCGGCAGCCGCTCCGACCCCGGCCGCGCCGCTGCCAGAGATCAATCTGGCCGACGCCGCGAAGGAAACGGTCGCGTACCGGCGCGCCGACTACCTGTTCACCTCAGGCACGTCCGAGACCTTCCTGCGCTACCTCGAAGAGATCAAGAAGGCGGGCGGGTCCATGCGCACACACCCCTTCTCGGCCAAGATCGGCATCTGGCACGCCAACCCGGAGAACGTCAACACCGCGATCATTCGCCAGCTGAACGCCGGTCACGTGAGCGTGTCGATGGAGGCCGTCGAGTCGGCGCAGGAAGTGCGCGATGTCGTCAAGGCCATGCGTTTCGCTTCGAAAGGCGGCACACGCCCGGACACGGGGCTGACGGCGGCGGCCGCCTACTGGGGCCTGACGGTCGATCAGTACAAGGAGAAGGCCGACATCTGGCCGCTCAACAAGAACGGCGAGCTGTTCATCAGCGTGATCATCGAAAGCAAGGACGGCATTGCGAAGGCCCGCGAGATCGTGGCCGAGCCGGCGGTCGCGCAGGTGTTCGTGGGCTACGGAACGTTGGGCGGGGTTTTTCGTGGGGATCCGGCGGGCCGGGAAGCGGCGGCGGCAACGATCCTGGCGGCGTGCAAGGAATACAAGAAGCCGTGCGGATTCCCGACCAATACGCCGGCTGAGATGGAACAGCGGATGGGCGAGGGGTGGACGGTGCACATCATGCAGCGCCGCGACTCATCGGCGTTCGCCGCCATCGAAACGGGGCGCGCCAAGTTCGGACGGAAGTAGTCGCCTGATCCGGCCGTCTGGCCGATGCAACACGTTACTTTCGCTCCAGCGGGATCTTCTGTGTGCCCTGCTCCAGGATCGCGCCCGTCACCTTTCCCTGCCCATCCAGCCTGAACTCGAAGATCGGACCTCTCGGGTCCTGGAAACGCGTTTCTGAGCGCGCGTTGAGTGGCACCTCTGGATTCGTTCCCGGCTTGACGAACAGCTTCGCGCCGTCGCGGCGGAAAATCGCGGTGAATCCCGAGGCGGCCGTGTACTCACCGACGTAGCGGTCGAGCACGGCCGTCGGCAGCACGATACCCGGCACCTGCGCCGCCGGCACTGGCGGCTCAGGTGCGGCGGGAAGTGCGTCTACGAACTCTGCCATCCGCTTCCGCGCGGCTGCATTCGGCAGACGCCCGATGCCGCCGCCGATATTGTCGACCATATGCGTCGCCTTGGTCGTGCCAGTGCGGACCACGGTGACGGCCGGGTGACCCAGTACATACTTCGTGAAGAACTGCGACCACGATTTTGCGTCGAACTCAGCGGCCCAGTCTGGCAGCGGCGTCTTCGCGACACGCGTGAAAAGGCTCGTACCACCGGTACAACTCAAGCCTCGAGCGTTGTTGAAGGGGAAGAACGCCATCACCGCGATCTTGCGTTCTTGGGCAAGCGGGATGATGGTTTCCTCCGCAAACCGATTGCTCACGTCATAGTCGATGCCGACAAAATCGAGTGGCTCGTTGCGCATGACGGATTCGAGCTGCGCCGCCTGCGACTTCACGACGATCGTCTGCACGCCGATGTATCGGACGCGACCGGCCTTCTGTTCCTCCTTCAGCGCGGCGAACGTTGCCGCGTCAGCCACCGTCGGGAGCATGACCAGGTCGATCCTCGGGATCTTGAGCCGCGCCAAAATCGAGTCGATATGCGGTTTCACCAGGTCGGCCTGCGACGGGGAATTGCCGGGCGTTGCGCGTGTTGACCAGAACATCTTGCTCTGAACGCCGAGTTCGGTGGCCGCAGTAATGTGAAACTGCTCCGACGCCGGGTTGACATGCATCACATCAAAGACGCGGCCACCCCGGTCGGCGAAGGCCTTGAGGACTTCCTTGAGCGCCCCGTGATCCGCGCACCCCGGGTGGTTGCTGAACGACAGGCCGAGGGCTGGTATCCTTTCGCCGGAAGACGGCACGGTCCGCTCGATGAGTGCTCCTCCAGGCTGCCACAGTGCGTGCACCGTGCGGAGGACATCCGACGAGACGACGAGCGACGCGCCAGCGCCGAGGGACCTGCCAAGCCATTCGCGACGTGAAATCATCTGGTCTCTCCGTGGTGTTTGAGCGGTTGCTGAATACTGACACGGGGGGGCCTCCTCGAAACTCCGGTCGTGTTCGAGACTCGTTTGCTTTCCGTTGTCGGTACGTGGCCGCGGGGGATGGCTGGTAGGTTTCACTCGTGAGAAGATTCTTGCCGCGCGTCGCGGGCCTGACGTTGTCCATCACGGTCGGGCTCATTTTCTTCGCTGTCGGGTTGACGGCGCTGTTGGCATATCGCGCCTTCGAGGCCTCGCGTGCGCAACAACAGGCGACCGACGGGACACTCCGCGAGTACGCGGGATTCGCGGCGTTCCAGCTGAAGAATGCGACCATTGGTCGGATCACCGGGCAGGCGCGCGGCGCCTTCGATCTTGTTCTCCGCACGATCAATACGCGCGGCCCCACGCCGCCTCTGGATGCGGATAGTGCCGCGGTGCTCATTGGCATCAGAGGCGAACTAGGCCGGTGCCTCGAGAACGTGAGTTTCTTCTATCGGGTGGCCTTCGCTGACAGCGGTATCGACGCCACGACCTCCGGGCTCGCCACGCCGACGGGCCTGCGGCGGATCCGCGACACCATTGTGGCGCATGCGTTGTCGCGAGATCGGATCGAGCCGACTTTCCCCAGCCCTGCCGACCCCCGCCCCGTTGGCGTGCCGATCACGTCACAGTACCTCGTGACGATGTTCTCCGATATTGACGGGCGTCCGTTTGTGCTCACGCACGCGCTCACCGTCGACACCATTGGCCGGCCGGTCGTCGCGTACGGATTCGCGGCGCCGGCCGAGCAGGTCGTGGCGCGCACGGTCACGGCGATTCTGGCGTCACAACCGGTGCTGCCTACCACCCTGACGCGAGGGATGAACGTTGGGTCGATTCTCGCCGTGATCGTTCGTGATCCGTCGCGCCGGATCGTCTACCAGAGCGGCGATTCGTTCCCCATGCGATTCGCCGCGATCGATTCCGCGCAGACCCGCCTGGGCGACCTCCAATTCGAAGTAGCGATCGAACCCTCCGCCGCCGGCCGCCTGATCATTGGCGGCCTCCCTCGATCACGGCTTCCTGAGTTGCTCGCCACGGTGTTCGTCTCCATCAGCCTGCTGGGGCTCCTGCTCCATCAGTTTCGCCGTCAGGAGGAACTGGGTCGCCTGCGCGACGATTTCGTTTCAGGGGTGTCGCACGAACTGCGAACTCCCCTCGCGCAGATCCGACTGCTCGCCGAGCTGTTGCACATGGGCAAGGTGCCCGTCGAAGAACGCGATCGTTCGCTTCGCATCATCGACAAAGAGTCTCGACGCCTTTCCTTTCTCGTGGACAGCATCCTGAGCTTCACGGGCTCGCAGGGTCGCACGATGTCTCCTGTTCGCACCGACGTCGCCGCCGAGATCGAGGAGATCGTCTCGGGGTTTCGGCCACTCGCACAGGCGGAGGGCGTTCGGTTCACGATGCATCTGGCGCATGGAATCGTGGCCGATGTCGACCGCGGTGCGATCCGGCAGGTGTTGCTGAATCTGCTGGACAACGCCGTCCGGTATGGACCGCCCGATCAGCACGTCACGATCACCACGACCGCCGCCGGCGAGCTGTGGACGCTGGAAGTCGCCGATGAAGGTCCGGGCATACCGGCGGAGGAACGGGAGCGGATCTTCACTCCATATTACCGCTTGCCGCGTGATGCCGGCGGCGCCGTCGGCGGGACGGGCATCGGGCTCGCGGTCGTTCGCCGTCTGGTGACGGAGCACGGAGGCCACGTGCGCGTCGCCGCCGACGACGGTCATGGCGCAAAGGGTGCGAGATTTGTGGTCACGCTTCCCATCATCGTTTCGGGCAGATACGAATCATGACACGCATACTCGTTGTCGAAGACAACGAAGATCTGGCGTTCGCGGTCACCACGGCCCTTCAGAGCGAGGGATTCGAGGTGGCGGTCGCGGGCACCGGTCCCGAGGGCGTCGCCCGCGCTCGTGAACGCGACGTGGACCTTCTGATCCTCGATCTCATGCTCCCCGGGTTCGACGGCTATCGTGTCATTCGTGAATTGCGTGCGGAGGGGATCGAGACGCCGATCATGGTGCTCACCGCCCGTGGAGAGGAGGCGGACAAGGTCAAGGGTCTCCGCCTGGGCGCCGACGACTATGTGACCAAGCCGTTCGGCGCCATGGAACTGCTGGCGCGTGTGGACGCCCTGCTACGCCGCGCACGACGTCCGGCGCCGGCGCCCGTCCTCATCGACCAGTTTGGTGACGTGGAAGTGAATCGTGCTGCGCGCACCGTGAAGCGTCGGGGTGAGGTGGTCATACTGACGCCGAAGGAATTCGACTTGCTGACGGCCTTGATGGAGCGCGCGGGCGCGGTCGTGCCGCGTGGCGACCTGCTGCGAGCGGTGTGGGAGTACCATCAGGACGTCAGCACGCGCACCGTGGACATTCACGTGTTCGAGCTGCGTGCCAAGCTCGAGCCGGTTCCCGCGAAGCCGGTCCATATCATTACGGTGCGGAAGGCGGGCTATCGTTTTGAACGATAGTGCGGCGGCGGTGACCTGCGACGTTCTGGGAGGACCCTACCCGTCTACATCGCGCAGCAGGACGAAATGCCGCTCGTTTGCAGCACCGCGGGCCGTCCACCACACCGACAGCACCATCACTCCGCCCATCAGCAGCATCGAGACCGCGTACGTCGGCAGGTCCGCGGTGTCGACACCGTGCATACGAGTCGACAACAGGCGAGCGCCGTTGAGGCTCAGCACCAATCCGCTCGCAACGCCTGCCACGACGCTACGCAGCCCGGAGCGCAGGAAGACCGCGCGGATCGCAGATGCCGTGGCACCGAGGGCCATACGGATGGCCATCTCGCGCTGGCGCTGGCGCACCGAATATGCCGTCACACCGACCATTCCCACGGTCGCCAGCACCAGCGCGAACAACGCAAAGGCAGACAGCAGTGAAGCCAGGAAAACGGCCTCCGATCCTTCGCGATCCTGCTCGGTAAGTCGCGATGCCAGCGCGATCGTCGCGCGCGGACTGAGCCGCGCCAGCTGCACGCCAAGATCCGCTGTCCATCGGTCCGGTGACCGATTCGTGCGAGCATATACCGTGGCAAACGCGTTTGGCGGGTCTTGCATGTAGTTGGTGTAGAGATCCGCCCGGTCGTCGTCGCCGAAGGACTGTCGCACGTCGTCAACCACACCGACCACGGCCATCCACGGTGATGCCTCCGCCGCCCTGCGACTGCGGTCGAGCAGACGAACGGACCGTCCCAGTGCACTGCTGTCGCCCCAGAACTGCCGTGCCAACGTGCGTGACACGACCACCACCGGCGGACCACTGGGTCGATCGGACGACTCGAAGTCGCGCCCCCGCTCCATCTTTAGGCGCAGGGCACCGAAGTAGCCGTCGCTCACGGCGAGGACGCCAGCGTCCACCGTTCTGCCGTCCGGGGTCTCCACGGACTGCTTGGCCGTTTCCGAGTAGGGCGGCCAGTTCGCAAAGACCAGCGCGTCGTTCGTTGCGGCCCTTGCCGACGATCGCAGCGTCTCGAGGAAGTCTCGACGTTGGGCGCTCTCCGGGAAGTCCGTCGCCGGATATTCGATGCGCGCTCGGACCACGCCAACGGGATCGAAGCCTCGGTTCGCCGTCACCAGGTTGAACGACGAGCGCAACATCAACCCACACCAGACCAGGAGACTGACCGACGCGCCGATCTCGATAACGACCAGCAACCCGCGGGCCCGACGCATGAAGGGGCCAGCCGTCCCCGCCCGTTCGACGGACCGCAATGTGGCGACGAGTCGACCAGGTGAGGCCAACAGCACGGGAATCACGGTCATCGTGACCATGATCAGCAGCGCCGCCAGCGCGGTCTGGAGCATCGGACCTGCGGACAGCGCGATGGCCTCTGCCCCCCGCGGCGCGGGCCGGCCGAGATACGCGGCAATTGCTGGGCCAAACACGCGCGCCGACAGCCAAGCAATGCCCAGAGCCCCC
>CAZMGX010000247.1:0-7739 GCA_964565915.1 uncultured Gemmatimonas sp. | reverse complement strand
CCGAACGGGACGCGGATCCCTGCTTCTCCGACAACACTCGCACTCATGGTCGCATCATCGCTCGTCGACGCCTTGAGTCGGAGCACCTGCAGGCCCCGATACATGCCGTCCGTTCCGCGCTCGAGATTCGGCGCACGACTCCGGAATACGATGCGCTGATCAGCCAACGACCCGAGCGGCTCTCCCATGCTTGACGTATCCCGCTCGATGAACTGAAAGCCTCGTCCCGCTCGCGTATGCACGTTGACGACTGTGGCCCGTAGTTGCCCGCGGTCGATGACGAGCACGGAGTCCCCGGCCCATCTGCCAATCATTGCTTGTACGGAGAACTCGAGCGGTCCACGACCTTCGCGCCCGACTCGCTCCTGAGCCCCGGTTCGGAGATCAGTGATGAGCACGCCGCGGATACCACGATCAAAACCGACCGCAATGGAATCATCGATGACAAGCCACGGCGTGGCGAAGTCCGTGCGGCCGAGTGCCTTCCCGGATGAGCTGTCGAGTCGCGGCGCCGCGGCGCGCCACTCCGTAAACGTCGTAGGAAAGAGCGTCGCGCCTTGATTCGTCGAGAGCGCTGACTCCGCAACACTGGGAGACGAGTCGGGACGCACCTGTGAAGCGTGATCCGCCGACTCTGCCGAAAGGCGCTGTCGGTCCGCTGGCCGGTCTCGGGTGCAGCTCGTCAGCACAAAACACGCAGTGACGGTCGCCAGTTGCCAGCGGTAGCTGGGCATTCTCCACTTCAAGGCCCGCTCCTGAATTGGGTATCCAGACAATATGTCCCCTGCCCACACCGGCCGCTTCGGCCGGCCTGATTCCGCCTCGTGCAGTCCTTTGCGACTAAGGTCGCCCCAGCCCCTTCACCATCACATCCGGGAAATCCCCGAACATCCCATCCACACCGAGCCGCGCAAACTCCCGCACCTCGGCCAACGGATCACCACGATACCGCGCCGCGAGAAACGACGGCTCCGAACGCAGTGTCCACACATGTACCTGCAAGCCGGCCGCGTGTGCATCACGCACCAACGTCGTGGGCACCGCCGCCGTATCCGCACCGACGATCATACGACTGTTCACTCCGACGGCGTCGGCGTACTGCGCAATCTCGCGCAACGCGGCCACGGTCCCCTGCGCACGGTCGGACAACAGCATCACCAACCGCACGCGTGTTTGCGGACGCAACGCCCGCAGCGGCGCCGCCTCGAAACTCTGGATGAACACCGCCGCATCACGGCGATCGAGTCCACGCGCGCGGAGCGCGGCCAACAACTTCGGCTCGAGCGGCAATCCGACCGACGCAAAGAACGTCGGGTGTTTGATCTCGGGATACACCCCGACGACCCGTCCGCGACGACGACCGGCGCTGTCCGCCAAGGCCAGCACCTCGTCGAACGTGGGCACAACAAACTGCCCGTCATACGCGTGCGAACGAAACGACAAGCGCTCCTTCGCACGCAGCGTACGCAACTCGGCCAGCGTGAAGTCTTCGGTGAACCAGCCGCTGATCGTATCCCCGTCGATCACCTTGCGCGTGCGGCGCGCGGCGAACTTCTGCGCCACGTCGGTCGTGCCGCCGATCTCGTTTTCGTGGCGCGCGATCAGCACGCCGTCTTTCGTCGAGACGAGATCGGGCTCGATGTAGTCGGCGCCCATCGCAATGGCCAAGGCATACGCCTCGAGCGTGTGCTCGGGTCGATGCCCGCTGGCCCCACGGTGCGCAATGACCAACGGACGGGGTTCCGCGCCGGCCGCTCCGTTGGGCGTCGCTGGACTCGATGCCGCGGCGGCCGACGGCAACGCCGGCGCAGGTGACGACGAACGGCACGCGGTGCCAGCGAGCGGCAGCACCACGCCCGCCAGCAGGGCCCGGGCGGTCAACCCCGTGAGGCGCAGGAGATGTCTCATGACTGATGAAACTACCGTCGCCCGAAACGCCCGACAGCGCACCCCGCGCGGCGTGACGCAACCGCGACGGAACTTTTCCCTGTCGCTCGTAGTGTATCCTGTTGCCGTTCACCCTGACGTCGGCCAGCCTACCGGATAGCCATTCGGTCGGCGACGCGACAACTTGCGTGATAATGACCGACGCCACCGAACCAGATCTCCTCACACGACTCGGCGAAGCCCTCGCCGGCCAGTACCGCATCGAACGCGTCCTGGGTCAGGGCGGCATGGGTACGGTCTTCCTGGCGCAGGACCTCACCCTCGACCGACCGGTCGCGATCAAGGTCATCTCGCCGGAAGTCGGCACCAGCCCCGAGATCCGGCAGCGCTTCGCGCAGGAAGCCAAGACCGTCGCCCGGCTCCGTCAGCCCAACATCGTCGCCGTCTATTCGGCCGGTGAGGCCGGGGGGCTGCTGTACTTCGTCATGGAGTACGTGCCCGGCGAAAGCCTCCGTGACCGGCTGACCCGCGAAAAGCGCATCCCGGTGAACGAGGCCATCGGCATCCTGCACGACCTGGCCCTCGCGCTCGACTATGCCCACGGCGCCTCGGTCATCCATCGCGACGTGAAGCCCGAAAACGTCCTGCTCGATCGCGAGTCGGGCCGCGCCATGCTCACCGACTTCGGCGTCGCTCGCGCCGTGACCGGCGACGCCCGGCTGACGGGGGCGGGATTCGTGCTCGGGTCGCCGCGCTACATGAGCCCCGAACAGGCATCGGGCGAATCGCTGGACGGGCGCAGCGACCTGTATTCGCTGGGGCTGATCGGGTACGAGATGGTCAGCGGCGAGCCGGCCATCGATGCCCCGTCGGCGGCGTCCATTCTCGTCAAGCACCTCACGGTCGTGCCGCCCTCACTTGGACAAACGGTGCCGGGCACACCACCCGAGGTGGCCGCGACCATCGCCAAGCTGCTCGAGAAATCCCCCGAGGCCCGTTTTCAGCGAGGCGCCGCCGTTGCCGCCGCGCTGATTGGCGAGGAGTTCGACGAGAAGACGCCGGCCGGTCAGATCGGACGAGGTGCCGGTGTGCGCAGCGGGTCGC
Source organism: uncultured Gemmatimonas sp. (assembly GCA_964565915.1). Lineage (GTDB taxonomy): Bacteria > Gemmatimonadota > Gemmatimonadetes > Gemmatimonadales > Gemmatimonadaceae > Gemmatimonas. Next base: position 4,748 of record CAZMGX010000247.1, on the reverse strand, counting down.
GCGGCGCAACGGCCAAATCGTCTCGCACACCGTGGATGATCGGCGCGGCCGCGGTCGCCGTCGTGGCCATCGGCGGGTTCTTCTGGAGCCAGCGCGCCAGCGGGACCGTGAACAACAAGTCGTGGCTCGTGGCCCCGTTCGAGGTGCAGGGCAGCGATCGATCGCTGGAGTGGCTGCGCGAAGGCAGCCTCAACATGCTCACGCTGTCGCTCGCGCAGTGGAGTGACTTGCAGGTCGTCGAGTACGAACGCGCGCTCGACCTCCTGCGCGACGCCGGGCTGGACGACGAACCCCGCGTCGGACTCGAGGCCGCACGTGACATTGCCCGCAAGGCTGGCGCCGGTCGTGTGGTGATGGGTCAGGTCACGTCGCTGGGCGACTCGATGATCGTGACGGCCAACCTGTACGACGTCGGCACCGGGCGCAGCACCGACCGCGCCCGCATCGCCGCCATTCGCACCGCCGATCCGCGACCACTGTTCGAAGCCGTCGCGTCCGAGCTGCTGGACCTCGTGGGCGCACCACGCATCAGCATCGAACTGGCGAAACAGACGACGACGTCGGTTGAGGCCTATCGGCACTACCTCGAAGGACTCCGCTACCTCAATCGCTGGCGGCTGACCGAGGCCGACTCGGCGTTCTCACTCGCCCTGAAAGCCGACTCGACATTCGCCCTCGCGTACTACAAGAAGTCCCTCGGCATCGGCTGGATCGCGCCGGGCTTGATGGAACAGGGTCCGCTGCTGGACAACGCCATCAAGTACGTCGACCGCTTGCCGCCGCGTCAACAGGAACTCGTGCGCGGCCATGTCGAACTCAGTCGCGGATTCGAGGGGCTGTTCCTCAAGCGCGACACGGTCATGGCACGCGAGCGATTCCTCGGCGCGCGCAATCGATTGGCGCGACTCGTCGCCGGTGACACCACCGACGCCGAGGCCTGGTATGCGTTGGCCGATGCCGACTATCATCTCGCGTTCAACACGGCGATGGTGGGATCGGCGGACAGTCTGGCCAAGTACCTCTCGTCGTCATTGCGCGGATTCAATCGCACCATCGCGCTCGACTCGTCGTTTCATCTCGCGTTCCAGCACCTCACGGATCTCTACAAGCAAGCGGCCACACCACGGATGCGTATCGTCCTGTCCGGGGATTCGGTTCTGCCCGGTGGACTGCCCGAGGTGGAGCGTCGCATCGGCACGCCCGAGCAGGTCACGCGCCTGCGTGAGAGCGCGCTGAGCCGGGCCCGGAGCGCCGCGGTGGGGTGGCGTGCCGCCGATCCGGACGCACCGCGCGCCGTGACGACGTTGGCCGAGACGTATCTGCAAATGCGTCAACCGGACAGCGCCCTCGCCGTGCTGGAAGAGGCGCAGCGTCGACCGAACATGGTCAACACGGCGTTTGCCTGGCGCATTCCGATGATCAAGGCCGCCTATGGCCGCGCGAAGGCTGGACCGACTCTGGCGGCGCTGGCGCGCAACACGCCGATCGATTCGCTGAAGCGGATGCCGATTGGCGATCGGATCACGGCCGTCTTCTCGTTGGTAACAGCCGCCGGAATGACCGGCACACCGAGCCTGCTCGACGAAAGTGCGCGCATCCTGAACACCACCGACCCCGCGCTTCCGGGCAGCAAGCAGACGACCGAGACGATCACCCGGTGGATCAATGCGGGTGCCCGCGTCGGCCTGGGGCTCCCTCTGACGGGTGCCATGCGGCAAACGCTGGTGGATGGTGTGAAGACCCTCGATGCAGACGCCTCGGATCCCGCGAGCAATGCCCGCGGGCAGTACGTCGTGCCGTATCTGGCCTATCTCGCCACGCGCGACACGTTTTTCCTGGGTGCCGTGCAACGGTGGGGTAGCACACCGACCAACAACTGGCCCGAGCTGCTGGCGCTGGCTGCGCTGCGTCGCGGCGATACCACCACCGTCAAGGATCTGGTGCGTCGCTGGCCATCGGCCGACTCGATCAGTCGGTCGTTGGTCAGCATGAACGGGCTGCGCGTCATCGCCCGGGCCGAGGTGTTCACCGAGCTTGGTGATGCGCGCAGTGCCGTGGCGATGTATGAGGCGATCAGTCCGACGCGGTTCGCCGAAGGTGGCGTACCCGAGATGGGATGGCCGGTGTACATCCGTTCGTTCCTCGCACGTGGCCGGTTGTATGAGCAGTTGGGCGAGCGCGAGAAGGCCATCGCGGCGTACCAGGAGTTCCTGCGGTACTGGGGCGACGGGGAAGCGCCGGTCCAGCCGCAGTTGCGGGAGGCACGCGAAGGCATCGCACGGTTGAAGGAAGCCACCGGCATCGCCGTTCCGGGTGCCGCGCGAGGAGCGCGCTAGGTGCTGCCACGTGCGAGTGACCAGATGCTCGATGCCGTTCGTGCGCGTGATGAGATGACGCTACGGCGGCTCATCGCGGCGGATCCGTCTCAGCTGCAGTGCGGCGGTCCGGGCGGTGAGACGCTGGTGCTGCACGCCTGCTACCTCGGCGCAACCGAGCTGGCCGAGTTGCTGCGCGGCGACCGACCCTACGACGCGTGTGAAGCCGCGGCGTTGGGTGACTTGACCGCACTCAATGAGGCGCTCGATCGCGACGCCGATCTCATCTCGCGCCGCAGCAGCGACGGGTGGACGCCGTTGCATCTGGCCGGCTTTTTCGGACGCGATGCGTGCGCGGCGTATCTGATCGACAACGGTGCCCCGCTCGATGCCCTGTCGACGAACGCCATCCGCAATACACCGCTGCATGCCGCACTTGCCGGTGCGACCAACCCGACGCTCGTGCGACGCCTGATCTTTGCCGGTGCCGACGTGGACGCACGCGGCGAAAGCGGCGTGCGTCCCTTACATCTGGCGGCTTCGCGCGGTGATCAGGCCCTGTGCGACCTGCTGCTCGCGCGGGACGCTGAGCCAATGCCACTCATGGACGACGGCACAACACCGGCTGATCTCGCGGAGAAGCGGGGATTCCCCGAGTTGGCCGCCAAGCTGCGATCGACCGGGACGGAGACGTGACAGCACGGCATCAGCACGGCGTCAGGACGTGATCAGGCGGTAGGCCGCTACGGCTTCCGCTCGCGGTTGAGGTAACTCTCGGTGTATCCCTCCCATTCCCAGGGAGTGACCGTGTTCCCGAACACCGCTTCCATCAGCGGGCGAAACACCCAAGCGCCATTGTCGCTGTTGGTGAGAATCACCATGCAGTCTTTTCGCCGCGGAAAGCAGATCATGTAGGTGCGTGCACCGTCGCCACTGCCCTCTTTGAAGAACGCAGGACCAAAGGGTGTCTTCGTGAGCAGGCCCCAACCAAGTCCGTAGGCGAGGCCGACCCGCTCGGTCTCCGCGCTGAACGGCGGATCATCGGGCAGCGGGAACTGATGGGCACCCCGCAGCACGACGTGCGGTTTCAGCATCTCAGCCATCGCGGCCTTGCCCAAGACCTTGCCGTCCATGAGCGCGATTCCGAATCGCGCCAGATCTTCCGCGCTCGAGGTCATTGACCCGGCGGCCCGGGCATTCCGTCGCGTCTTCGCCAGAAACTGTCCCTCCGTGCCGAAGCGATCCGCCATGTCCGGCTCGAACTCGGTGCGAAACGCGACTGCGGTTCGGGTGAGGGCGAGCGGGCGAAAGAGTGCCTCGTCCATCAGCGCAGGCAGTGGCTTTCCGAGTCGCTCTTCGAGGGCCAACTGCAGTACGTTGAGGCCTTCACCGGAATATCGGAACGTGGTGCCCGGGTCGTGGTGAAGGTGCATCTGGGTATCCGGCTCGAACATGGCAAAGTTGCCGAGTCCGGAGGTGAGCGAGAGCATCATGCGGGGCGTGACACGCGCCCACCGCGGGTCGTTCATCAACACCCGTGAGCGATCGGCCCACTCCTCGTACGCCGACAGCGGCTGCTTCAGCATCGACGCCACGGGCTGATCGAGGTTGATCACGCCCTGTTCGGAGAGCTGCATCACCCACGTGCCAAAGGCGGCCTTGGTGATCGAAGCGGCCCAGGTGACGGAGCGCCGCTCCATTGGCAGGTCCGGGTTTTTCTGCCGCAATCCGTAGGCGGCACTCCATGTGATGCGTCCGTCATTCACGACCGCGACCTGCATGCCGGTTACGTGGTGTTGGGCCACCAGCGCCCGGGCTATCGAATCGGCGGATGCGAGTGACACCGCGCGCCCATCAAGCCGGCGTATGCTCACTGGGGTTTGAGCCCCGAGGAGTGACGCACTGAGCGTGATGACCGAAGCAAGGATGAATGCGGCAGTGCGCATGGTGAGTGGGCCCCGTAGAGGATACTGGGCTCTACGGCGTCAGCGCGCGGGGGTTTCGAAGCACGACGGCCCCTCGATCGTTCTCGAGGGGCCGTTCTCTTCATCGCGCGCTGGTGATGCTACTTGCGCAACCGCAACGGGTTGTTGTCGAACGCTTCGTTCGGTACGCCGGCGCTCTTCTCGCCGCCAACGCCCAGGTCTTCAACCCGCAGCAACTTCGACATGGTATTGCTGCCGGCGACGATCGTGATGCGATAGTCACCCGACGACACCAGCACGTTCGCGCCGCCGCCGCCGCGACCACCACGGCCACCACCGCCACCACCACCGAAGAGTCCGAGCGACGCAAAGTCGTCGCCGAGTGCGTCGCGGAGCGGGCCCATTGCAGCCATCATGCCCGCAGCATCAGGTGCGCCGCCGCCGCGTCCGCCGCCACCGCCTGCACCGCCACGACCACCACCGGCGCCGCCAAAGCTCGGAACTGCCG
>CAZMGX010000246.1:0-7740 GCA_964565915.1 uncultured Gemmatimonas sp. | reverse complement strand
TCGAGGACACTGTCGTCGCCGCAGCCCGACAGCAGAATGGTGGACACCAGCGATGCGGAGGCCGCCGTGGTGAACGCGCGCGTGAAACGAACCTGCTGACTCATGACTGGGGAGTGTGTCGGAGGGTGATGGACATCGACCAGGTACGTCCGGCCGACGGAAAGCCGCGCACCGATTGCCATGCCACGCCGGTCGCGTTCTCGAGCGACCAGGTGGTCAGTGCGGTGATGCGCGACGGCGAGAGGTATCGCGGCCATCCATGCGATACGGCCAGGTCAAGCACGGTCACGGCGGGGAGTTCAAAGGCGCGGTCGCGCGGACCCGCTGAAAACGGGCGGCGCCCGGTGCTGCGCACAATCGCCGTGGTCGATGCGCCGCGTGCGCGAACCTGGGCCTGCACCCCGCCGGCGGCGCGCGCCACATACGGCGTGGGAATCGTCAGGGCGCCGCTGGTCAGGTTCGCGTCATAGTACGTACTCCAGGCCGAGACATCAGCCCACGATGACACAAACCGGGCGCGGGCCTCACCACCGCGCATCCGTTCGATGCCGACATTGGACGGACTCCATCCGAAATTGCCTGGAAACCAGATGATGGCATCACGCGTGGTGCGCGAGACCAATGCGCCATCCAGCGACCACGCACCGAAGCGTGATCGGCGCGACCACCGCGTGGCGAATTCGAGGTCGGCTGACACACGCTCCGGCCGCAGCGTGCGCACGCTGAGCCGCTGCGGCGATGCGAAATAGAGATCGTACAGCGTGGGCATGCGAACCGCCTGCGCGGCGCGCGCCGAGAGCTGCCAGTCCGGCGCGAGCTGGCGTTCGATCGCCAGGGAAAGCGACGGCCTTGCTGCTGTGGCCGGAGTGTCATCGATGACATCAACGCGGACCCCGACGTCGGCGCGGTGCGCACCACGGTGCCAGGTGCCCTGTGTCATGGCGAACCCGCGAAGTCGCCGCTGGGTGACACCACCGCTGGCGACGAGATCGTCGAGGCCGGCACCGGCCCGCCAGCCCACTGACGGCACCAGAGCGCGCTGCCGAGTACGTCGGCTCCGGACCTCCGCGTCGGACGACCAGACGCGCGCGCGACTGTCGAAGATCGGGCGCGTGGGATCCTGATAGTCGAGTGTGAAGTGCCGAACGCCGACGTGCAGTTGCAGGTCACGCACATCGAGTTGCGCGCGCACCAGCGCACGCGCGGTCCGCGCACGGTCGGCGTCGTAGGTCCGCACGTTGGCCGGACCGACCATCCCGCGCTCCTGCTGCGATCCCAGCGCCATCACCTGCCATCGATCGCCGATCGCACCGAGTGTCCCCGAGGTCTGGCGCTGGTCGTTGTTAACGCGACGCTCGACGACCGATGCACCGGATGCACCGGCCACGTTCTCGAAGGCAAAGTCATTCAACGCCCGACGATGCGTCGCCGACGCGTGCCATAATGCTCCCGCCATCGGCCATGCCCAGGCGACCTCTCCACTCCGTTGGCCAAAGCTTCCGCTGCGCAGCGAGAGCATGGTGCGTGTGGCGGAGGTCAGGGCGACCACACCACCGGACGCGCCCGGTCCCGCCCCAAGCGGATCGGCGCCAAGCGATACGGTCGCGTCGCCCAGCGCGGCCAGCGGAACGTCGGACACATCAGCGACGCCGGTTGCGGGATCATTCAAGGCGAGCCCGTCCAGTGTGATGACCATCTGCTCGCGACGCGCACCGCGCAACGAAATGCCGGTCTCGCCGCGTGCACTGCGCAACTGCACGAACGGCAGCCGTTCCAAGAGCTGCGCGGCGGTAGCCGCCCCACCCTCGCGCGCTGCATCAACCGACACCGTGGCGCCGACGCGCAGGCGATCATCAGACGCCTGCGCCTCAACGCGTCGCGTGGCGAGCATCTGCGCATTCGTCGCATCGTCTGGCGCGGACAGCGGCTGCAGAGCGATGAACAGCGGTGTCGTCGCGCCCGTGAGCATTACCTGCGTCGGTCGGTAGCCCACGCGGCGCAGGACCATCTCACCAGGCACGTCCCGTGCGCACGAGCTGCGCAGGCGACGCGTCGGCGCCGCAGAGGGCACACTCGCTTGCGGGGCCGCGGCGTGAACGACCTGCACGCCCAACAGCGGTGCCCTCGTGACGGCATCAACCACACAAAAGGCCACGGAGTCGACGGACGGCATCGTCATGGAGACGATGGCGAGCAGCGCGATCACGGTGTCGTCATCGCGTGATCCCGCGGCTGCGCAGCGGCAACAGCGCAGGGGCGCCGACGGCTGGATCACGAGTAATCACCAGCGGCCAGTCGTAAACGCGCTCCAGCAGCTCGCCACGCATGACGTCGGCGGCCGACCCTGTCGCCGCGACCACGCCCTGGTGCAGCACGACAATGTGCGCGGCGAATCGCGCAACGAGATTGAGCTGGTGACTGACGAGCAACACCGTGCGCCCTTCCCGCGCCAGTGTATCCAGGAGCTCGAAGATGGCCATCTCATGCCCGATGTCGAGAAATGAGGTGGGCTCGTCGAGCACGAGCACCGGCGCCTGCTGCGCCAGCGCGCGTGCAATGCGCACCCGCTGCCACTCGCCGCCCGACAGCTGATCGGTGCGGCGGGTGGCCAGGTCCGTCATACCCGCACGGTCCAGCGCCAGCTCGATGTGGCGGCGATCATGCGTACTCAACGCCCCGAAGGCGCCGCGGTGCGCATGCCGCCCGAGCGCGACGAAGTCGTCGACACGCATGGGGATGATGGCCTCCTCGCGCTGCGGGACCACGGACACCCGGGTCGCGAACTCCCGTGGCGAGAGCGACTCGAGCGACACCGCGCCGAGGTGGATCTGGCCACGCTGCCGCGGTGTGAGACGCAACAACGCGCGAACCAGCGTGCTCTTGCCGCTGCCGTTCGGTCCGACGACCGCCGTGAGTGAACCCGCCGGAGCGGAGAACGAGACCCCATCCAGGGCGCACTGTGAACGCCCCGGATATGCGACGGCGACGTCGGTAAACATCAGCGGAACAGACGGCGTGTCGCTCACGAGGCCAATCGCCGCAGTCGCATCAGGAAGAATGGCACGCCGATCAACGCCGTGACCGCGCCCAGCGGCAGGTCGGCCGGTGCACGCACCGTGCGAGCCAGGAGGTCTGCCGCCACCATCAGGGCCGCGCCGTAGATCGCCGACACGAACAGCAGGCCGCGATGGCGTCGTGCACCGAGCGCGCGTGCGAGGTTCGGCACGACCAACCCAACGAAGCCGACCAGTCCCGCAGCCGCAACCGTTGCCGCAGCCAGCCACGATGCGATCAGGAACAGCCGACGCGAGGTACGCTCGGCATCGACACCAAGCGCGGCTGCCGCTTCATCACCCATGGCCAGCACGTCGAGATCACGTGCCCACCAGATCAACGGCCCGCCCAGCAACACCACAGCGCCCGTGAGCCGCCAAACGGCGTTCCACGTGGCATCGGCGGCCGATCCCATCATCCACCACAAGGCACCGCGCAGTCGTTCGGGCGGCGCATCGGCGAGGGCGACGAGAATGGCCGCATTGGCAAAGGCGCCAACGACCACTCCCGCCATCAGCAACAGGCGGGTGTCCATGCCGCCACCAACCAGTCGGGCGATCATCGAGACCAGGACGGTCGCCACACCCGCACCGGCGAACGCGCTGACGGTGATGAGGGATGGCGTGGCGACGCCCATTGCGGTCGCGAGCACCGCACCCACCGCAGCGCCGCCGGAGACGCCAAGCAGGTACGGTTCGGCCAGCACGTTGCGCAACGTGCCCTGCAACACCCCGCCGCTCATGGCCAATCCCGCACCGACCAAGGCGGCCAGCAATGCACGTGGTGCACGCAGATCGCGCACGATCGAAACCGTTGTCGGCTCGCCGATGCCACGCAATGCGCGCCACACGTCGAGCGGATCGAGGGAAACGGCCCCGATGGAAATGGCCGTGATCAGCAGGATCGTCGTGATCGCGATTCCCGTCGCCAGGACCCACCACTGCGACCAGTCACGCGCCCGGCTCGCGCTCACCGTACACCTGTCGCCGGAGCAGGCAGCTGCGCTGCCAACTCGGGATGCAGCGCACGCGCCAACGCGACCGCCGCCATGCCGAGCACAACGGACGGTCTGCCGGTCACGGCCGGATCGTCCACGATCCAGTGCGCCTCACGCACGGCGCGAATAGCCCGCCACGAGGGTTTCGCTTCGAGTTCTGCGCGCGTCTTGGCCGTCGCCACGAGGGCGTCCGGATTGCGCCGCGCAATCTCCTCGACGCTGACGACCGGCGACGGCGTCTCGAAGTCGCGGAACACGTTGCGACCACCGGCAATCTCGAGCAACTCATCGAGATAGCTGCCGCGCCCGACGACCATCACGGGCTGTTGCCAGAGCGGCCACGCGACCGTTCGCACGGTCGCCTTCTGCGTGATGGCACGGACGGCATCGAGCGTGCGCTGCACTGAATCGACGACGGCCTCGGCGTGCGCCGAAGCGCCGAGTGCCACGCCGAGTCGGCGCGTCAGGCTGACGAACTGCGCGATGTGATCCACACGCAAGGCGAGTGTGCGAATACCGGCCCGCGCGAAGGCGTCGGCGGCTGCGCGATTCTCTGCCGTGGCGTACAGGATGACCAGGGTTGGCCGCTTCTGGAGCACGGACTCGATGCTCGGTCGAATACCATCGCCGACGGCATCGATGCGCTTCGCTCCGTCCGGATGCTCATCCCACCGGCTCCGGCCGACCAGGCGCGCCTCGGCGCCGATCGCGAAGATGACCTCGGTCGCCGTCGGATTGAGCGACACGACGCGGTCGGCGAACGACGCGTCGGTCGGCAGCGGCGTCCCGAAGTCGTCGGTGTCGGCCGGGGCCGCCGGGCGCGCAGTGCGCGCGGATAGGCGCGACGAATCAGCGGGGCCGGTACCGGACCGCGACGTGGTGTCCGCCGTATCGCCGCTGCACGCCAACATGCCGATGAACGGCAGGATGAGCACACACAACGTACGGCGTCGAAATCGTGGGTGAGGAAAATACAAAAGGCGTCCTCTCCCACGAGAAGACGCCCGAGCACGCGCAGGCCACTCACCGCTGCAGTGACACCGCGTGGCGCGAGCCCCCCCTCGAGGGTCTTCGTCCGAGAAAGAGCATGGGTCGTCTCCTGGCTCCGGGCCGCTTTGCCCGCCTCCCGGTCGTCCATCGACCAGTGGCGAGATGAGCAAAGCGTACGAACTGCCCGTTACAGTGGCGGGGCCGCGCCGGAATTGCACCGGCTTCCGTGTCCCACACTCACCTTCAATTGTCCGCCGCACCGAATGTGCGACACGCCCAAGCTATCGGGCGATCTTCTCCGAGGCAAGCGCTTCGGCCAGCGCGTCCTTGAGTTCCGCACGCCGCGCGTCGTACGCGGCACGCACGCTGTCGGACGGATTCCCCTGCCGCGCAAACGTGGCATCGAGTGCCGCAATCTCTTGCGCCAACCGTTCATGCAGTGGCGCCTCGGGCACGCGCGCGGCGACCCGCGCGCGAACGACCCCGGGTGTGGTCATGACACCAACGCCACGACTCGCGCGTCGCTGCATGGCTCGCGACAACATGAGCAGCATCAGAAACCCGATCGCAACCAGCAGGCCGGCGATGTACAGATTGCGTCCCGGGGTGCGCGTCGTCGGCAGTTCGATGGTGAAATCCGCGCCGGCACGAACATCCTGCGAAAGGAAACGCCGAAAGTTGCGATTCTCCAGCGTGACCGGATCGACCATCGCCACGCCATCACCGCGCACGGTGCCTTGCGGTTCCTCGAGCAGGACTTCGAAGACCACGGCGCCCTGTGCCGCGATGACGTTGATCGGAAAGCTGGCCGCCGGCAGCCGGTACGAGAAGGCGATCTGCTTGAGTCCGGGGGCGATGGGCGCGTACACGGAGACGCGCCCATCGGCATACGCAAACGCCTCCGGTGAGATCTCGCCTTCGGTGACACGCACATCGAGCGCCGCCTTGGGGATCGCCAGACTCCACGTCGGTGCCGGCGCCGCGCCCTCGGCGGTGACCAACGTGCGCAGGCTGTCGTTCGAGAGCTCGAAGACTTCGATGACGGTGCGAGCATCGGTCGAATCGAGGGTGCCAATGATCAGGTGACGTCCCTTGACCGTCAGTGGGAACGTGCGCGAGGTCGTGTCGAAGACGGTGATCTCGGCCTCGTCACCCGACGACGACACGGCGCGCAGTGGCGCGGTGAAGTAGGCAATCCCTCCCCAGGTCACCGATGCGAAATACACGGCGTCACCGGCGCCGAACGGACGCCACCGCATGCGGTAGCGTCCAGCCGCATCGGTGCGAATCGAGTCGATCGGGCCCGCGCTGTCCTTCCCCACACGGTGCAAGGTCACCCAGGTGCTGGTGGCCGGACCCATTCCCGTCGAATCGCCGCCGACCCCGACGGGGCGACGCACGCGGCCCTCGACCGAGCGTTCAGCCGAGGCACTGCCGCTTGGGGCCGGCGCCTGTGCCTGCATCACCACTGGCAACAGTGCACTCACCACCAGCGTCGCGATGCGCGGCATCACGCGAAATCGCTGCAAGAGACGTTTCACGGTCTGAACTTGCCGAAGTCTTCGGGGCGGAGCTGCTCGAGATACGCCTTCAACTGGTCGGAATTCATCGCTTCGGGAGGGGGGGTGACGAACGGCGCCTCGGCGTCGAGTTCATCGTCATCCGGCGTGCTGAGCAGCGTTGGCTCGACGAAGATCGGCGCATCGAGGCGCAGCGCCATGGCAATGCTGTCGGACGGGCGCGCATCGAGCTGGATGCGCCCAGCCTCACTCTCGAGGTGCAACTCGGCGTAGTACGTGTTCTTGATCACGCGGCTGATCGTCACCCGTCGCAAGGCGCCGCCAAGCGCAATGATGAGCGCCTTGCAGAGGTCGTGCGTCAGGGGCCGCTCACGACTGATCTGGTTCATCTGCATGCCGATGGACTCCGCCTCGGGCTTGCCGATCCAGATGGGCAGCAGTCGCCGACCGGCCTTCTCCCGAAGGATCACGACGTACGAACTGGTGGTGCTGTCGATCCCCAACCGGGCCACACTCACCTCTACCATGCGAACCTCCTGTTGCTTCAAGGAGTCAGCGTCCCGGCAACCACCGCGGCGGGGCCCGCGCCCTGGACGGACCGCGCCGCGAGACGATTCCCGGGTGTGACCCTTGAAGAGCCGCGACTCAGCGGACGTGGCGCTTGAGGGCCGCGACGCGGTCGGTGCGTTCCCAGGTGAAGTAGGTTCGCGCCGACTTGCCGCGCCCCTCGGTGTACGGAGTCCGTCCGAAGTGTCCGTAGGCCGCCGTCGGTCGATAGATCGGCTTGCGCAGATCCAGGTCACGCGAGATGCCGCGCGGCGTCAGGTCGAACACCTCGTTCACCGCCGCTTCGATGGCCCGATCCGAAACGGCACCGGTCCCAAACGTCTGCACATAGACCGACACGGGCTCGGCGACCCCGATGGCATAGGCGACCTGAACTTCGCATCGGCGGGCCAACTTCGCCGCGACGATGTTCTTGGCCACCCAGCGCGCGGCATAACAGGCCGAACGGTCCACCTTGGAGGGGTCCTTTCCACTGAACGCGCCGCCGCCGTGGCGTCCCATGCCACCGTACGTGTCGACGATGATCTTGCGGCCGGTGAGACCGCTATCGCCGCTGGGACCACCGACAACGAAACGGCCGGTCGGGTTTATGTATATCTTCGTGTCCTTGTC
>CAZMGX010000245.1:0-7747 GCA_964565915.1 uncultured Gemmatimonas sp. | reverse complement strand
AGACACCTCACCCGGCGGGTCCGGTGGCAGGGCGTCACCGGCCTTCCATCCGCGACGCTCGAGTCCGTCGAGCAGCGAGAGCACCAGCGCGCGGGACACGTGGATTCCCAGCACGAGCAGGTCGCCGGGCTGCGCCCACGTCAGCGCATCCCGCACGCCCTGCACCTCACTCGGCGAGATGATCACGTGCTCGCCAGGCGCGCCTGCCACCAGCAGTCCATCGCGGAGGATGGCGGGAATCTCTCCCGGCGCGCGTCCGCGTCGCATCGCGTCCATCTCTTTGATGATCACGCGATCGAAGGGCTGCGTGTGCCACGCCGATGCGGCCAGCGCGCGCAACTGTCGGTCATCACGGTTGCCCGCCTGACCGAGCAGCAGCAGTCGCCGCTGTGCGGGCATCGCGGCGGCCGTGCGGCACAGCGAGGCCATCCCCTCGGGATTGTGCGCGTAGTCGAGTACCAGCGTCACATCGCCAAGACGGCGCACCATCAAGCGACCAGGATTATCGCGCGCGTGTGCGCCGAAGCTCGCGAGCGTACTCCGGATGGCGTCAATCGGCAAACCGGCCAGAGCCGCCACCAGCGTGGCCGAGGCCGCGTTGGCGATGTTGTGTGTCGCCGCGCCGTGCAGGGTGATCGGCATCTCGCGCACGTCCCCGACATCATGCCAATGCCCCGCGATGCAGACGCGAAGGCAGCCCTCCTCGACCAACACGCCGAAGCCGGATTCGCGCACACCGCCATGCACGCGGGTCGCGGCACCGGCTGACGCCTCTGACGCCGGTGCGACGGAGAACCACACGACCGGCACGGACAGCTGGTCCGCGAGCGCGACCAGCGTCGGATCATCGGCGTTCAACGCAAGGGCCGCTCCCGGACGCAGTGCGCGGGCAATGGTGGCCTTGGCGCTTGCCAGATCCTGCAGGGTCGCGATGCCATACTCCCCGAAGTGATCGGCGGAGATGTTCGTGATGACGGCGGCATCGACGCGATCGACAGCCAGGCCGCGCCGCAGCATGCCGCCGCGTGCCGTCTCGAGAACGGCAAACTCCACCGTCGGATCACACAGGACCCGTCGCGCCCCGCCCGGCCCGGTGTAGTCGCCGGCCTCCACCTGTGCCTCGCCGATCCATACGCCGTCGCTGCAACTCCAGCCCGCCACGTCGCCACGTGCGCGTGCCATCGCCGCCACCAGCCGCGTGGTCGTGGTCTTCCCGTTCGAGCCCGTGACCAACACCACGGGCACATTCGCTGCGTCGCGCCACGAGGCGGTCACCGCGGCGAGCGACGCATCGTCAACCACCTGGCGTGCACCCTCCTTGTGCACCGACGCGGTGCGCACGCCAACCCCGGCGCCGATCGAACATCCGTCATCATCGAGCGAGAAGTTCAGCGCGTGTGCGGTCGCGTAGCGCCGCATCGCGACGACCCAGGGCAGTCGCCGCTGTTCGACGGCATACGCGTCACGCAGGACGGTCACGGGTTCCGCGATGACCGGAGAGCTCCCGTCCGCGGCGATCGCTAGCTCACTGGCGGCGAGCGCTTCGGCCGCCACCCACGCGTATTCCGACAGGTCGGTGGCCGTGAGTAACCCGTCCACTGGTGCGGTGAGAAAAAGACTGGCCGTGTCTTCGCGCACGTCGACGACGCACTCCACCGTAGGCCAACTCAGCGCCGCCACCAGTCGCTGAACCTGCGTGGGCCAGTCCCGGACCGCCATCCGCGACGCCGCCGACTCGCACATCACATCGAGCACGGCCCCGGCGGACGTGCTGTAGTAATTCGGACCGAACAGCCGACGCGAGCTGAGAATGGTCGGAGCGAGATACTCCGACGTCATGGCTCAGTCGCCTGCTTCGGGCGCGAGAATGACCCCGCGCTCGTCGCGCATGAGCACCAGCTCATCGGTCGCCACACTCCAACGCGCCGGCGGCGTCTGGTCGATCGGCATCGTCACCAGCGATGGTGACTCGCTGGCCTTGGCCGGCACCACGTCGTCGGCCGGTGCCTCTTCCAGCACCTCCTGCCGCGGAACGGCGCGTGCTGCCCGGGGCGCTGGCACCACCAGGGCCGCGTCGTCGGGACGGAAGTTCGTGATCTGCTTCCAGCCGCGCGCCAAGGCGTCGGCGAAGATCAACAACAGGTCGCCCGCGCGCGCCGACCGCAGCGCCGCCTCGATGGCTTGCTGCTCATCGACGATGACCGTAATGCGATCGTCGCCAACACCACCCGCCCGCAACCCCGCCGCCAGCATGCGTGGCACTTCATCCTCGCCGCGGCCGCGCAACGGATCGTCACGACGGCAGATGTACTGGTCGAAATTGCCGGCTGCGGCCACCCGCGCAATGGCCTGGATGTCTTCGTCGCGGCGATCGCCCGGTGCCGACAGCACGCAGACGCGGCGCCCCGCCGGCTTCATGCGATTCACCAGTTCACATAGCGCGCCGACCGCATGCGCATTGTGTCCGTAGTCGAACAACACCTTGAACGGGTGCTCGTCGTACACGTTCAGGCGGCCAGGTGCCTGAAAGAACGTGGTGTCGAAGGTGCGCAGCCCGTGGCGGATGTCTTCGAGCCGCACGCCCATCGCAAACGCCATCGCCGCCGCGAACATCGCGTTCTGCACGTTGAAGGTGGCGCGGCCCTCGAGCGTGGCCGGGATCAGGTGCGTCCACAACAGCGGGATGTGCGCGCCGCGATCATAGATCGTGATCATCTGGCCGTTCACGCCCGCCTCGAGCGCGATCGCCCGGCCGCCGGCCCGGATGTGCTCACGCACGAGGTCATGCGCCGGATCCATCGTCACGTAGCACACGTGCTTCGCGCTGGTGTACGCGGCCATGCGCAGCGTGTGCGGATCATCCGCGTTCAGCACGGCGGTGTCCGTCGCAATCTCGACCACGGTGCGCTTCACCTCGGCCAACTGTTCGAGCGTATCGATGCCCTTCTGCCCCAGATGGTCGGGCTGAATGTTGAGCACCGCGCCGACGTCCACATGCCGCATGGCCATGCCGGCGCGCAGCAGTCCACCGCGCGCGGTTTCGAGCACGGCCACCTCGACGGCGGGATCACTCAGCACGATACGCGCCGAGGTGGGGCCGGTCATGTCGCCTTCGACGGTGCGCTGGCCATCGATGTACACGCCGTCGGTGGTCGTGAGCCCTACGCGCTTGCCGGCCAGCTTGTGAATGTGCGCCAGCAGACGCGCCGTCGTGGTCTTGCCATTCGTTCCCGTCAGGGCCGCGATCGGAATGGTGCTCGCGGCATTCTTCGGGAACAGCATGTCGATGACCTTCCCCGCAACGTCGCGTGGACGTCCTTCGCTGGGCGCCATGTGCATGCGGAAGCCGGGCGCCGCGTTCACTTCGCAGATCGCGCCACCCACGTCCTTGTACGATTGCGTGATGTCGGGCGAGAGGAAGTCCACACCACCGACGTCCAAGCCGATCGCCTGAATCGCGCGGACGGCCATTTCGGCGTTATCCGGATGCACGACATCGGTCATGTCGGCCGCGGTGCCACCCGTCGAGAGGTTCGCCGTCAAGCGCAAGTACACGTCTTCGCCAGCAGGCGGGACGGTCGAACCCGTATAGCCCAGCTTTGCGAGCAGTCCGCGCGCCTGCTCGTCGAGCTCAAGCTGCGTCAGGACCTTTTCGTGACCGATGCCACGCCGCGGATCGGTGTTCACGATGGCAATCAGTTGCTCGATCGTGTGGACGCCGTCGCCGGTCACCTTGCCGGGCTCACGCTTGCTGACCGCGACCAGCTCGCCGTTCACCACCAGCATGCGATGGTCGTGGCCCGTGATGAAGCTTTCCACGATCACGCTGCGCGAGATCTCTTTCGCACGCTCGAAGCCGGCGATGACCTGCTCGGGTGTGGTCAGCGCGACGGACACGCCGCGACCATGATTGCCGTTGTACGGCTTGGTGACGACGGGATAGCCGATCCGCTCGGCCGCCGCCACGGCGCGCTCGGCGGATTGGACCAGGCGCTGTTTGGGCACCGGCAAGCCGAGGTTCGCGAGGATGCGGTTCGTCTCTTCCTTGTCTGACGCGAGTTCCACCGCGATGTGCGACGTCCGTCCGGTGATCGTGGCCTGAATCCGTTGCTGGTTGCAGCCGTAGCCCAGCTGAATCAGGCTTTGTTCGTTGAGACGCAGCCACGGAATGTCTCGGGATTCCGCCGCATGCACGATGCTGGCGGTACTTGGCCCGAGGGCGCGGCGCTGCGCGTAGCGGATGAATGCGTCACGGCGCTCCGCCAGGTCGAATGAGGGGTCAGCGTCCGTCGGGCGCAGTTCCGCGGGCAACAGGTGATGCAACAAGTCGAGCGCCACGTCGGCCGCTTCCAGGCCCACGTCTTCCTGCTCGTACTCGAATACCACGTCGTATACGCCGGGTGTAGCGGTCTCGCGGGTCTTGCCGAACGTGACCTTCACACCCGACACGTTCTGCAGTTCGATCGCGACGTGTTCCAGCACGTGGCCAAGCCAGGTGCCGTCGTCTTCCGTCATGCGACGCACGAATCCACCCGGCTCGCCGTACGAACAGCCATGCTCGCGCAGCCCGGGCAGCGCCGTCAGCAACGCGTTGATGAACTCGTCGCCCAGCTTTCGGGTCGGCCAGTTTTCGAGCTCGCCAAGGTCGAGCACAAGCCGGATGACGGGAAAATGCGCGTAATGGCTCGGGCCGACGTAGACCGAGCGATCGAGGATCTTCATGCGCGATTATCCGCCAGTAACGAAAGTGTTGTAGTGGGCGACCGGTGCCGCCAATCGGGTGTGCAGATTGAACGCCGACCCGGCGCCGAGGACGTGCACCCGCGCGCCGATGATCGTGATCGTGTCGCCCGGCTTGGCTTCAGCGACCGACGTGAACTCCACGTTCGCCGGATCGACGATGGTGACCGCGCCGGTGCCGATCACTTCGAGCGTCTCGTCCGGCGCAATGAACGCGGCGGTGTCTTCATCGACGCCGAGGCCGATGCAGAACGGATTGTACGAGAGCGCGGTGAGCAACCGACCCATGCGGTCACGCTGCCGGAAGTGCTGGTCGACGATGATCCGGTTGGTGAGCCCGAGACCGGCGCACATGGTGACCATGCCGGCGCGCGGCGTGCTCCCCTCGTCGCCGAATGCGATCATGTGTTCACTGAGATACGCCGCGCCGGCGCTGGTGCCGGCAATGTGCACGCCGCGCTCATTGAGCAGGCGGAGCGACTTGGCCACCGGCGTGCCGCCCAGAATGGTCGACAGCTTGAGCTGATTGCCTCCGGTCAGGAAGACGCCGGTCGCCGAGGCCAGCCACTCCAGCCAGTCCGCGTCGTCGCAATCGCTCCGCCGGTCGAAATTCAGCGCCTTCGCCTGCTGGACGCCCTGCCGGTTGAAGACGCGCTCGAAGTAGGTCCCGAGGTCGGGCTCGCTGGAGGCGGTCGGAATCACGGCGATACGCGCCTGATCCCCGCCGCTCAGGGCGACGAAACGCTCGAGAATGGCCGGTGCAGCCAGTTTGCCGCCGATCGGGATGATCCAGCCGCGCATGACGTCGAGGGGCGATGGGATGGACAGGAGTGGGGTGATCGGGACATCGCGCGACCGTCGCGCCGGCGCCGTCCCGATTCCCGCTCTCGCAAGTTAACGCCCACCCCTCGGACTGCGTAACGCGTGGGCGGGATTCATCCCTTGCCCTTGCTCCGATCGACCGCCGCGAACAGCGCCTGTTGTGATGGCGCGGCCACCAGCTGCCGACGTGCGGCGGCCAGCTGGCGATCACTCGAGAGCAGGTTGTCGAACACCGACCGCTCTCCCCCGAAGAGCCGCGCCACCTGCTGCGTGATGACATAGTCCACGAAGCCGCGCGCCTTGGCGAAGTCCTCGTCGGAGACCGATACGCCATCCTGGCGCAGCGCCGCGAGCACCTGCGCTCGCCACTCGTCGCGGACGACGACCGGACCCGTCTGCGACGGCAACGATCGCGCGAGATCGAAGGCGGCGTACTGCAGCGCCGTCGCGCGGCCCCCCAGCGCGCGCACGAAGCGCAGATCGCCATCGCTCAGGGTATCGGTCGCGACGATCACGTCCGGCACGATGCCGCCGCCACCAAACACGGTCCGCCCACCGGCGGTGGTAAAGGGGGGCCGCCCCGCAGTCCCGTCGATGGCCTCCACGGAGTCCGGGCGATCCGCCACCAGTCGGTCATCGCTGGTCAGGTGGCGGTCGCGGTGCAGCGGACGACCCAGCGGCGTGTACCAGCGCGCCGTCGTGAGCTTGAGAGCATAGCCGTCCTCCATCGGAAACACACCCTGCACCAGCCCTTTCCCGAACGAGGTGGTGCCCAATACCAACGCGCGATCGTGATCCTGCAGTGCGCCGGCCACGATCTCACTCGCCGAGGCCGACGCTTCGTTGATCAGCACGGCGAGTGGCTCGGTGAGCGCATCGCCCTGCCGGGTCGTGGCCGTCCGCTCTTCCGCTTCACTGCGTGAACGTGTGACCAACACATCGCGACCCGCCGGCAGAAACACGTTGACCACGTCGATGGCCTGATCCACGCTGCCGCCCCCGTTGTCGCGAACATCCAGCACGAAGCGCGTCGCGCCGTTGCGGCGGAGTGCCGTGACCGCCTCACTGACGTCGGCCGCGCTGCGGTCATTGAACGAACGCAGCGGGATGTAACCAACGCTGCCGTCGAGCACGACCGTGAACGGCACTGCAGGCGGGCGAATGCGGCCACGCCGAATCGTGTAGCGAGTCGGGGTGCCGCCGGCACGCGGTTCGATCAAGACGTTCACCGCGGTACCCACCGGCCCCAGCAGATGGTTCACCACCGAGTCGGTGGGAACCTTGCCGACGACCCAATCGTCGACCTGCACGATGCGCGTTCCCGGCTCGATCCCCTGCGCCTCTGCCGGAGAACCAGCAAACACGGAACCGATGCGTGTCTCGTCGCGAACGGTCAGCAGGCTGACCCCGAGCCCCGCGTAGCTGTTGCGCAGGTTCTCGCGCTCGAAGGCGGCCAGTTCCTTCGCCGAGAACAGTGCGGCGTACGGATCGCGCAGCTCGCGCACGATGCCGCGTGCGGCCCACACCAGCAAGGAGTCGTCCGGTGCGCGCTTCTCCGCGTAGCGACTCACGAGCCCGAGGGTGCGGTTCAGCACCCGCATGCCGACGGTCGTGTGCGGTTGATTGGCGCCGGACAGCAGCGCGACAGATCCGACGACGAGCGCCGCGATGATGTCCCGTGTGACCACGGGTCGGCGGAACGGTGAGCGTGGCATGCGTTTGGGGGGATGGAGGTCGGGGGTCTTCGCTCACAGTGAGTGCCTGAGTCTCATCTGGCACCCCTTCCGGGACAGGAGGCAACGGGCCGTGACGGTCGGCGTGCGGAGCGCTTGGGTACGGGCACACCGCCGCCCGTGGCGCGACCTGATCGATTCGCCTTTCTTTCGGCATGCTGCTGCTCAGAAATGCGACCGTCTTCGCCCCCGAACCGCTCGGCCTGCTGGACCTGCTCATCGGCGGTGAGCGCGTGCTCTGGATGGGCCCCGCCGGCGTGTCTATGCCCACCACACTGCCGGTGGAAGAAGTCGACCTCGGTGGCCGGCGCGTCATTCCCGGGCTGATCGACGGTCACGCCCACCTGACAGGCGGCGGCGGCGAAGCCGGTCCGGCCACGCGCGTCCCCGCCCCATCGCTATCGCATTACACCATTGGCGGCGTCACGTCGGTGGTCGGCGTGCTCGGCACC
>CAZMGX010000244.1:0-7815 GCA_964565915.1 uncultured Gemmatimonas sp. | reverse complement strand
ACTTCTGTCCGTCCAGCAGGCGCGCGACCGATGCCGCGTCGTCACTGCCGTAGAGTCCACGCGCAATCTCACGCCACAGGTGCTCGACATCGACACTATCACCCAGCCCATCCTCGGTGCGTCCAACCTGGGCAATCGGTTGGAACGAGATCATGAAGAAGTCGTCGGGGTGCTGACAGAGCCAGCGGACGACATCGGCCACGCCCCCGATATTCTCCGGCGTGATCGTCATGGTCGTCGCCGCGCGGACCTGAATCCCGGTCGTCGCACGCACGGCACGCAGCATCGCCCCGAACTCGGCACGTAGCGGGTTCAGTGCGGCTTCGGTCCGTGCGTGGCGCGCGGGCCCGACGCGACCACGCTGTGTCGTGTCGATATGAATACTGAGTTCCGTCAGTCCGCCCTCACGTACCAGGCGCTCCAGCAATTCCGGGCGTCGCCGAAACGAGTCGCCATGCGTCATGAGCATGGGAATCAGGTCCAGCGAGCGCGCGTATTGCAGCAGCTCGATCACCTGCTCGACCGGGCGCAGTGTCACTTCGCCATCGGTCAGTTGCAGGTTGCCCGCCGGCCCGAGTGTCCGCCGCAGGACTCGCATCTGCTCCTTGATCTCGTCCACCGACTGCGCCGGAACGGTATTCGCCTCGGCACCGAGGTAGCATCCGCGACAGGCAAAGTCGCAACGCGGCATCGCCCCGATCGTTGCGCCACAGCCATTCCCCTGCCGTCCGAACATCTGGTGCGGCGTCTGTAGCGCCGGTGTCAACGATTGCCAGTTGTCCTTGAGCAGTGCGCGGGACTCAGGGAGGATTGGCGTGAAGAATGCCTGCATGGCCGACGTCCACGTGGACAGACCGGGCCGGTCGTCTTGCTTCGTCATTTCAGCAACCTCCGCGCCAGCAGCGTGCGTTGTATCACCGTGGCGGCGCAGACGGCCACCCAGGTCCATCCGATCGCCGTACTCAGCGACGGCAGCAATACCAGCAGGACGTATACCAGGGTCGTTTCGCCGGCCTCTGCAAATCCGGGAGTGAACTGCAGTGACCGGTCATTGTCGGCAATGTGCGCCTGCTGCTTCTCGAGAATGCTGGAAAGGGCGAGCGTGGTCGTCGTGACGAGCAGATACCCCATCAGGATGGCCGGCCACACCCATCCGCCCGCCGGATGGATCGCGGCGAAACCAAGCACCATGGCCGAGTACGCGAGCATGTCGAGGGTGATGTCGAGATAGCCGCCGAACGCTGTGGCGCGACCTGATTCACGTGCCAGTACACCGTCCATGCCGTCCAGTACACGACTCACCAACCAGAGCAAGAGGCCGAGGTAGGTCTGAGTCGCCGCCACAAGCAGCGCCGCGCCCACACCCAGCACGGCGGCTGCCACCGATACCGCATTCGGCGAGAGGCCTCGTCGCGAGAGCGCTCGCGCCGGCTCGGCCAGAAGACGCGCCATGAGACGTCGGACGGGTGCATCGAACATGATCAGGCCGCGCGGGTCACGAGACCATGATCAAAACACCCAGGCGGCCGAGAGCTGCAACTGCCGCGGTGGACCCGGCGTGAAGTTGTAGATCGGATCGCCCGGACGCCCCGTCTGCGCGATGTTGCCGTTGCCGCCCGTGCCCGTCGCGAAGCCCGCCCACGTGGTGGTGTTGAACACATTGAACAGATCCGCGCGCACTTCGAGACGATGCGCGCGAATGGGCAGCAGCCAGACGGCGCTGATGTTGGTGTTGCTGTAGCCCGGAAGGCGCTCACCGTTGCGGGAGACGCCGAAGTACCGATCGTTGTTGCCGATGAACGAGTTGCCACGTATTGGGCCGCTGCCCAGCAGGTCGTAGCGCGATTGCCCACCGCCGACGGTGACACCCGCGACGCGATTGAACGGCTGGCCACTCTGCAGGTCGGTGACCAGGCTGAAGCGCGCGGCCGAAGTGGGAGACCAGACCGCACGCAGCGTGCCGCGATGGGTACGATCGTTGTTCGCGGGACCCCACTCCGAACTATTGCACACCGCGCCGGTGACCGCGTCCCGTCGGTCTTCGCCGAAGCAGTTGCCTTGCGTGGCGGAGAAGTTGATGTCTTCGGCGTCGGTCATGGCGCGCGACAGCACATAGTTCGCGTCGATCGTCAGCCCGCGACTCAAGCGTCGTCGGGCCGCCACGTACAGTCCCGCGTAATGCGCAATACCTCCCGTCTCGGCGCTCGACAGTCGCCGGAATCCGCTGTTCGACGGCGCCACCGGTCGATCGGCGTCGGCTGGACAACTGGTCGCCGATGCACACACACGATTCGCCGTATCCGCCGCCGTGAGCGGCCGCGTGATCGCGTTCAGGTCGATCAGGCGTGGCAGGTTGATCGTGCGCGAAAAGACGCCATCGACGCTGACGCCCCAATCGTCGCCCGCCTGGAACTGATAGCCGACGGTCGCCTGTGTACTGCGAGACATTTTCAGGCCGCGCGCGAAATCCGTGAAGATCTCGCGTGGCGGAAGTGTGCCCGCCGCCGACGCAAGGCCAGCGATCGCTGGTCCCTGCCCGAACGCTGGCGCACTGGCGCCGGAGAACGTGACCGTCGCATTGCCGTCGCGTCCAAGCTGCTGGGCGTCCGAGAGGGTGGCATACGGGAATTTGCCGGCATAGCTCCCAAGCCCGCCACGAATCACCGAACGCGGTGTGCGATACCAGTTGAACGAGACGCGCGGTTGCAGCGCCGTGAGATCAGGCGAGCTCTGCCCTCGGCTGGTGACATCGTCATAGTCCCAGCGCAGTCCCGCAATGGCCGTGAGGCTTGGCGTGATCTTCCACACGTCTTCAACGAACGCGCCGTAGACCGTCTGCGACAGGTTCACCCGCTGCGGACGTGCGTCGACCGTGTAGCTGAGTACCTGCACCGTCGACGGGATGTCGGCGTATGACACTCGGCGGCCAGCGGATGCGCTGATGTTGCCGCTGTTGACGACCACATACGACCCCAGTGGATTGGTGCCCGCGGCGAAGAGTTTGAATCGTGCGGTGACGACATCAGCACCAAGTCGCAGCGTCTGTGATGACCGCAGCGCTCGTTCGTACACATTCCGCACTTGGTACTGCACCTCGCGTTCGTCGAACACGAAGTTCGTTGATCCGACGACGGCCTGCGTGGCAAAGGCCGGGGCGGTGCCCACGATCGTCACCTGCGGGCGCCCTTCGCCTGCGCGCGGCGGAAAATTCCAGATATAGGTGCCCAGCTGCGCCGACAGCGTGTTGCTGGCCTTGCCGTCCGACAACACCGATCGGTGCGACAGGGCGTACAGGCCACCGTAACGCTGGGTGATGTTGTCCGCTTCCGGCGTCACGACGCCCGCCCCCGTCCCCGCGCGATTGGTGAGCGAGTAGGCGGCGCGCACCGTCGTCAGCTGCGCCGCACTCCACGCATGGTCAAGACGCGCGAACAGCTTGCCCTTCTGACGTCGCTCCGTCCCCAGAAAACTCGCCAAGGCCGTCGAGCCGATCCGATCTTCGTTCTCGTCCGCGTACTCGGCCGCGAGTGAATAGAAGGTACGATCATTCACCAGCGGCCCCGAAAGCGCACCACCAACCTGATACCGTCTGAAGCCTTCCTGCCGACGTCGGACGGCGGCGGCTTCTGCCCCGAATGGAACCGGATTGTCACCGTCGATCCCGAGATCCGTGCCAGGGCGACTGTACAGGAACAGCTCCCCATGTGTGGCGTTGCTTCCCGCGCGTGACTGCTGATTCACGATCCCGCTCGGGGATCGCCCGTAGCCGGTCGAATAGCTATTGACCAGCGCTTCGATGCGCGCAAGTCCGGCAAGGGGAAACTCGACACGCGGTCCACCGAGAAATCCCTCGGTGTTGTCGAGCCCGTCCAGCAAGTACGCGGTGTACAGGGAGTTCTGCGCGTTGAACGAGAGCAACGGCGCGTCGCCAAAGAAGCCGGTTGATTGCGTGACGCCGGGAATGTTGAACAACAAGGCAATCGGGTCGCGCGCGTCGGTGGGCAGTGCCGCCAGTTCCGCCCGTTCGATCGCACCACCGGTCGCGGCATTCTCGGTGTTGAGCAATGGTCGATCGGGATTCCCCACCACTGTCAGGGCGTCGAGCAGGTACAGTCTTGCCAACGTGACGGCCAGGGAGCGCCTCTCGGTAGGGGCCATGGGCGCGACGGAGAGCACGGCCGGTCGGAAGCCCACCGCAGAGATGGTGAGCGTCGATACGCGCGCCGGAACGACCGCGAGGACAAAGCGACCGGCAGCATCGGTGACGGCCTGTGTCGTTGAATCGCTGGTGCGGACCCTGGCGTCCGGCACCGGCCGGCCGCCCTGCGCTCGAACAGTACCGCGAATCTCGGCCATCTGCTGGGCGGTCGCCGTCGTAGGTGACAGCATGTGCAGCAGCGCGAGAGTGAGGCCGGCCGCCGCGCTATGCCATCGCCGGATCTGCATCGCATTGCTCCCTTCGTGAGTGATCGAACCACGGTGGTCGGCGCATCGCTGGGCCGATAGATATCTCCTCTTCTACGCCGCCGAACTCCGGGCGGATCTCTCTCGACCGTGACCAGCGATATGATCGGACTGGATGTGCTGGGTTTCTCCGTGGTCGTGGTGCTGATGGTGCTGGTCGCCCGGCATCGGGCCACCAGTGCGTCCGACTATGTCGTGGCCGATCGGTCGCTGACTCTGTGGCCGCTTGTGGCCACGTTGGTCATGACGGAGTTCAATACCAGCACGCTGCTCGCTTTCAGTGCAATGGGATACAACGCCGGTCCGATGGCGATCGCCCTGCCGTTGGTATTTCTGGTTGGACTGCTGTTCTACACCGTTACGGTCGCACGTGCCTGGAAACGTTTTGATCAGGTCAGTGTGGCCCAGCTGTTCTCCCAACGCTACTCGCCGTCGATGGGGCGCTTGGCCAGCGCCCTGCTGCTCCTGGCCATGAGCGGATTCAGCGCCACCTACGTCAAGTCGTTGACCCTCATCTTTGCGCCGCTGCTGCCGAACCTCCCCGCGTGGTTGCTGTCCGCGCTGCTGACGGGCATGGTGCTGATGGTGGTGGTGCGCGGTGGATTGCGCAGTGTGGTGCGGTCCGATCAACTCGGATTTGTGCTGACCCTGATCATCCTCCCCACGCTCGCGGTGCTCGGGTGGCAGCATCTGTCGCCGGGCGCACTGGCCGCGACGTTTCCCGCCGATCAGCTGCGCGTGGCACCAATAGAGCAGTGGCAGCATCCCGCGCTCCCGTTTCGATTCGTATCGACGCTGATCGTCCTCACGTGCTTCACGTACATCGCCGCTCCGTGGTACGGGCAGAAGATCTTCGCCGCTCGCGACGAGCGCACGGCCTTTGTCGGCGTCGCCATCTCGTCAGTACTGGTGTTCGTGCTGTATGGGACAACGGTGCTGGGTGCGGCCATGTTCCGGGCCAGCCAACCCTCCCTTGCGAACCCGGAAACCGTGGTGCCTGCGATGATTTTCGCATGGCTGCCCGCGGGCGTTCGCGGCGTGGGCATTGCGATGCTGTTCACGGCCGCCCTGACCACGTTGGCCGGTGTGTGGAGTGCGATGGCGGCCATGCTGAGCGTCGACTTCCGCATGGCGCCATCCATACGCGGACAGCGATGGACCGTCGGCGGCTTGGCGGCGCTCTCGTGGCTGGGAGCCAACCTGCTCGTTGACGACATTCTCAATCGCCTGATTCTGGCAAACATTCCGGTGGCCGCCCTGGCGTTTGCCCTGCTGGCAGGATTCCACTGGCCACGCGCGACGGCCGCCGGCGCCTGGGCATCGGCCGTCGTCGGCGTAGCGTGGGGCGTGGGGTGTTTCGTGGTGGTGGGCGAGGCCGGCGGCTACACCTGGCCGTGGGCGATGTACGGCATCCCCCTGATCTTCGCGACAGGGGTTCTGGTGTCGCTGCTGACGTCACCGAACCGTCGGTACGCGGCGTGAGCGATTCGTCCGACGCGACGGGTGCGACCGGGAATGCCCGCCATGTGCAGCGTGAGTACGACCGCTTCGCCAAGACGTACGACACCCGTTGGGCCCGCTACGTCCGCGACACGACTTCGCTGGCCATGGCCAGACTTGCCCTTCGCCCCGGCGCGCGGCTCCTCGACGTAGGCTGCGGCACCGGCGTGCTGTTGCATCGCGTGCACCGGATCGATCCGAGTGTGCGCGGGGTGGGAATCGATCTCACCCGGGGGATGTTGGTGCATGCCATGATGACTGGCGTCGCGCCGCACGCGTCGGCGGTCCAAGGCCGCGAATCGGGCACGCCCACGTTCGCTCAGGCGTCCAGTCTCGCGCTGCCGCTCGGTGATGCAAGCATGGATGTCGCTGTCTCGACCAGCGCCCTGCACTATATGCCATCGCCATGCGACGTGCTGTCTGAAATGTGTCGCGTCGTCGTACCAAGGGGTCGCATTGTCATCAGCGACTGGTGCGCCGACTACCGCACGATGCGAGCGCTGGACCTTGTCCTTCGCCTGGTAGACCGGGCACACGTCGCCACCCTGACGTCCGAGGCACTCTCGGCCCTGATGACGCGCGCCGGCATTACCGTAGTCGAGGTGCACAAAACGAAAATCGACATGTTCTGGGGCATCATGACACTGGTTGGCAGGCGATAGCCGCCGCCAGATCGGCAAGGGCAGTGCCAACCGACTTGAACATCGTGATCTGCTGATGATCGACTCGGCCGGCCACGTCGCCGCGGACCAGTTCGCCCAAGTCCGCCACGATGTCCTCACGCATGATTACCGCGCGGGCCAACGGATCGGTCAGGTCACCGGCCTCGGTCAGTGCCCCACCGTAGCTGTCGACCGCGATGCGCGACACGCGGACGGCATCGTCGTCTACCTCGCGCATGGTTGGCGTGAACCCGCCTACGAGATCGAGATGGGTGCCAGGCCGCAACCACTCGCCGCGCACGATGGGCGAATGCGCCATGGTGGCGCAGCTCACGATGTCGGCCTGCGACACCGCGTCGGGCAATGCGGTCACCGATCGCGCAGGGATTCCCTCCGACACGAGCGTCTCGGCCAGCGAGCCCGCGCGTGTTGCGGTGCGTGCCCAGATCAGGACCTCTCGCAGTGCCGGTCTCAACGCGCAGTGCGCGCGAATCATCCAGGGCGCGAGATGACCGGCGCCCACCATGAGCAACACGCGCGAGTCCTCCCGGGCCATGGATCGCGCGGCGATGGCTGACACCGCCGCGGTCCTTCGCACGGTCAGTGCGTCACCATCCAGTACGGCGCGCGGCGTGCCACTGACCCGATCCAGCAGCAGGTACGTCGCGCCCACGGTGGGCGCGCCGTGTGCACGTGCACCGGGGATCACGCTGACGACTTTCACGCCGATCGCATCGGCATTCCACGCCGGCATGAGCAGCAGCATGTCGTCGGTATTCAGAGCATGCGCATGCCGTACAGGCACCACGGCGCCCACCGCGAAAGCCGCAGTGAGCGCCGTGGACAACCGAGGCCAGTCGAGGGCCTCATGCACCTCGTGCGCCGACAGAACCCTCAGCATGCGCTGATCGGAGACGGCACCACGCCGGTGCGGATAGGCTCGCCGTTACTTGCCCTTGGTCATCGTCAGACCCGTGACGATGCCATCGGTGTTGTGGCCGAAACGAATGCCGTACACGCCATCCGTCGACTTGAGTTTGCCCGCAGTGACCAGCGCCGCCTTGTCGTAGCTCGCGACCGTCTTGCCATTGATCGCACACTCGACCTTATCCGCCGTCACGGAGACCGCGATCTCCTGCTGCACCGGCGAGAGCTTTGCCTCGGCCTTGTTCACCGCCGGGTCCGTGGG
>CAZMGX010000243.1:0-7828 GCA_964565915.1 uncultured Gemmatimonas sp. | reverse complement strand
ACCTTGCCGAGTTCCTCGATGGCGATCATGAAGCTCAGCGTATCGAAGCCCGCGCCGCCGATGTCCTCGGGCCACGGCACGCCCAGCAGGCCCAGTTCGCCCATCGCCTTCACATTCTCCCACGGGAACGTCGAGTCCGCGTCATGCTTGGCGGCGACGGGGGCGACGTGCTCGCGTGCGAACGCGCGCACCATATCGCGCACGGCTTCATGCTGCTCTGAGAAATACAGTCTATCGTCCATGGGTTCGGTCAGTGGCGTCGAAGGCGGGACCGCGCGACGCCCGCGCGCGTGGAAACGGGCACGGGACGATCGGCGGTGGTTCCAAGGCAGCGATCGCAGGCCTGACAGTACGATCGCGCATCGGGGTCGCCGAAATAGCGCAGGACGAACGCGCGCCGGCAAGCGCGAGTTTGTGAATACCCCTGCATGGCTTCCAGACGACTCATCTCCGCCCGGCGTCTCCGTTCGAGGGCGCGCCAGTCGACCGGCAGCCATGAAGCGACCCGGCAGCGACCATCCAGGCGGAGGCCGCCGCCGCTTCTGGACCACGTGACGAACTGTTCGGATTCCAACCGTTCCAGAATGGGGACGACGCCGGTTGAGCCCATAAAACCCGGGGGCAGGCCGTCCAAGTCGACGGTGGTTCCGGACTGGAGCGCTGTCCCGACACCTCGCCACAGGGCTCGCAAGATCTCCCGATCGAACGCGCGCGCCCCGACGAGCTCGCGTGTGATGCGATCGGGGGTGGCGAGCAAACGCATCCACACTCGTCCGGCCCGCGGCACCTCGACGGCGAGCGCGCCGGCCGCAGCCAGCACGCGAATCGCCGCCGCGACTTGCCGCTCACCGACGGGGGTGGTCAGCCGCTCCGCCAACGCCGCGACGGTCAGGGCGACGAAGTCCGCGGCGTCGCGCTCTTGTCGCAGCAGCCGCCACGTCATCTCGACGATGCTCCGTTCGGGATGGGCCCCGTCGATGAAGAATTCATGTGTGAATCGGTCGGCGTAGCTGTACAACAACACGCACGTGCTGGCTTTCCCATCGCGACCGGCCCTGCCCGCCTCCTGGTAGTACGCCTCGAGTGACCCGGGCATGGCGTGATGCACAACCAATCGCACGTCGGGCTTGTCGATGCCCATGCCGAAGGCGCTCGTGGCGACGATCACCCGGGCGCGCTCGTTCATGAATGCATTTTGTGCCCGCTGTCGCAGGCCGTCATCGAGGCCTGCGTGATAGGCCACCGCCTGGACGCGTTGACGCACCAGCATCGACGTGACGCGTTCGACGGCCCGCCGCGTCGGCGCGTACACGATGGCCGGACCATCCGCGTCCCGCAGCCACGTGACCGCAGCGCGATCCTTGTCCTGTTGCGTGCGGGTCGGGACCACGTGATAAGTGAGATTGGTGCGGTCGAACCCACCCACCACGACGTCGGGGTGACGCAGGTGCAACTGGCGGATGATGTCGGCGCGGACGCTCGGTGTGGCCGTCGCCGTCAGCGCAACCGTGTGTGGGGTCCCCAGCCGCTCGCGGACGAGTCCGATGCGGCGATAGCTGGGGCGGAAATCGTGTCCCCATTCGCTGATGCAGTGAGCTTCATCCACGGCCAACATGGAGACACCGATGTCGATCAGCTGCTGAAGGAGACGCCCACCATCCAGCCGTTCCGGGGCGAGATACAGCAGCCTGAGCGTTCCGTCTCGGGCTTGCGCCATGCGACTCGCGACATCGCCCGCGGACAGGGTGCTGTTCACGAACGCGGCGGCGATGCCGCGGCCGGCGAGCGCGTCGACCTGATCTTTCATCAGGGAGATCAGTGGCGATACGACGATCGTCAGCCCGCTGCGCAGCAGCGCCGGCACTTGATAACAGAGGGACTTGCCGCCGCCGGTAGGCAGTACGATCAGCGCATCACGGCGCGCCAACACCGACTGCACGGCGCGAATCTGCGGCGGACGAAAATCGGGATACCCGAAGCGCGTGCGCAGCAGCGTACGCGCGTCATCGAGAGATGCGCAAGCCTCCGTGGTCGCGGCCGTGGCGGGCATGCGCGCATGGTAGCACGTTTGCGACGCGCCATCCGAATGCTTCTATTGCGTTCGGTGTCGAATCGGCGCGCCGGTGATCGACGGCGCGCGGTCGCGTCAGACGGCGCGCACGAAGTGTCCCCGCGTGAACGCACCATCGAGCACGGCACGGGTGGCAGTCAGCACGGCCTCCCGCTGCTCCGCGATCGCCTCGAGCGCCTCGCGATATCCGCGAGTAATCGCCTCGATGGGCTCCTGGGGCACGTTGAACACCAGATGAAAGCCACGAATGCCGTGTGACCACAAGGCCGGCAGATACTCCGACGCATCAATCGGTCGCGAGTGCAGCAGGCGATTGCGGCAATCCGAATCGGTGGCGACGGCGAAGGTATACCCCGTCGGATCGGTGATGGAGACATTCGTGTGCTTCTGGACGCACAGATCGCGACACGTCGTGGGTTCGCGGTCGAAGGCCGCGGACAACACGCAGTGCTCGATGGTCATGCCTTCCGGTCGCCCGTACACGAGCACATCAAAGCCCTCGCCGCCCCACGGCGCGACCAGCGCCCCGATCTCGTCGAGCGTGAGTTCGATCGATGTCGTCAGTCGCGCGGCACCGACCTCGAACAGCAAGGCTGCCGTGTGGGCGTTGAAGATGTTCACCGCATAGTCCGCGATGACGTCGACGCCAGCGGCGCCCTGTTCGGCCACGAGGCCCAGATGGCCCGACAGCAGCGGCAGATCTAGCGCGAGCCACTTGTCCAATCGCGGGCGCTCGTCGGGTCGCACAATGGTTGGTGTGCGAAGCCGCAACGTCACACCCTGGGACGCCAGCTCGTCACGCAACGCGGTGACGCGTGCGCGCGGCGGTGCCGGGTGCCGCAAGAACGGATCGAGTACGACGTCGGTGGCCCCGCCCGCAGCGGCCGCGCGCGCGCTGTCGACGTCGTAGACGATCGCACGGAGGGCGAACGGCAGGTCTTGTCCAAGCAGGGCGGCGCCCGGTTGCGTCGTGACACTTGCCACACCGGGCACGGCCGCCACCGCTTCAGCGATCATCGCCTCGCGTGTGCTCGTGTCCGCGAGCTGCATCCAGCCGCGTCGCTCCTCGAGTTGTTCAACCGCCTGTTGCCGGATGCGATTCAGTTCGCTCACCGGCAGGAACAGGCCATCGGAAAGCCCGCTCGCATCCAATGCCCCGAGCACGAACGCGGTCTCCCCCAGGCGACCGAGCTGGTCGCGCAGTTGCGATACGTCGAGGGCGCGGTTGGTTGCCGGCACGAGTGCGGTCTCGCCGCGGACCGCGACTTCCTCGTCGGCGAATTGCCAGATGGTCTTGAGCGGCCCACCCGCGTGGCCGAACACGCGCACGGCGACGGCGGTCCGCCCGACCTTGTCGGGCACGCCAACGCGCGCGAAGCTCTCCTGCGCGGTGCGCAGCAGCGCCATGTCGCTCGTGCGCACGACGCGTGCGCCCTCCGGCGCCCGGACGCGCATGGTCAGGGCCTGCCGATGCAGGCCATTCCGTACCCACAAGGTCCGCACGGCTTGGACCGACCCACCGATTGCGGCACCCGCGGTGGCGTCCGGCGCCTCGAACCCGATGCCGTCACCGACCGCGATCGGGTGATCGACCTCCACCAGAATCTCGCTGCCATCCTTCCCGACGACCGTGCCGATGGGCAACCCGCGATTGTCGGGCTGCGTCCGCGTGATGTACGCCCGGCCAGCGCGGCCCCCGTACATACCGCCGGTATTGCCGCGGCTGAAGATCTGGACGAGCGGTTCGATCTCATCGTGCGGCGGGGGGGTGACGTCACCCTGCGCCAGCCGGTCCAGCCACGTGCGATAGGCGTGTGTGACGGTGGCCACGTACTCCGGCTTCTTCTTGCGCCCTTCGACCTTGAGACATCCCACCCCCAACTCGGCAATCTGCGCGAGGTGATCATGCGCGGCGAGGTCCTTCGCCGAAATCAGGTAGCCACTGTCGAGCGTGGCGCCCGTCGAGACATCGGTGAGCGTGTAGTCCTTGCGGCACGACTGCGCACACGATCCACGATTGGCGCTGCGCTCGGAGATCATGCCCGACATGAAGCACTGGCCGGAATACGAGATGCAGAGCGCGCCGTGGATGAACGTCTCGAGCCCGAGGTCCGGGACGGACGTGCGGATGGCCCGAATGTCCGAGAGGGTGTTCTCGCGCGCGAGGACAACCCGGTCCACGCCGAGCCGCTGCATCACGCGCGCGCCCGACACATCGTGCACGGTCATCTGGGTGCTGCCGTGCACCTCGAGCGACGGATACACCCGCTGAATCAACCGCACGACGCCGAGGTCCTGCACGATCGCGGCATCAATGCCGCGGTCTACGCATTCACCGAGGTAGACGAGTGCTTCCACCAGCTCATGTGGCTTGATGAGCACGTTGAAGGTGAGATAGACGCGTACACCACGCGCGTGCGCCACGGCGCACGCCTGGGCCAACTCCTCAAGCGAGAGCTGCGCCCCTTCGTCGCGGGCGTTGTACATCGACGCGCCGAGATACACGGCATTGGCGCCGTTGGCGACGGCCGCTCGAACGGCGTCGAGCGTGCCGGCGGGGGCGAGCAGTTCGGGGATGGGTCCGCGGGTGCGCATGCGTGAAACCTAGCCGGGCGAGCCCCTCCGCACCCCTGCCCGCCTGGCCGGGACGCCCTACCGCCCCGACCCGGTCCCCTGCTGGCGACCCACGAAGCGCAGAAGCAGCGCCGCCGCCACCAGGACGACGCCCACCCAACGCAGCCACTCGACGCTGCCGCGGAGGGCAATCGAGAAGGCCACGACACCCGCCACCAGCAGCAGCAGCCGGACCCGCAACATCATGCGTCCGGTAGCCCCACACCAAGTGCATCCGCGTCGGGTACGTCGATCACCATGCGCAGCAACGCCGTCGAGTAGACCTTGCCCTGCGCGTCGGTCTTGAGCGACAGCGTGCCACCGCCATCCAGTGCCCCGTGCAGCAGGAAGTTGAGTGCACGCAGGTTGGGCAGTTCGAAGCGTTCGACCGGCCCGGTGATCTGGCCGGCGAAATGTTGTGCGACCCGCTCCGTCGTGACATGCCGTTCGAGCAGCGCGTACCACTCCGGGCGCAGAGCGATCAGTCCGACGTTTGCCGTGTCGCCCTTGTCACCACTGCGCGCGTGCGCGATGTCCACGAGTTGTATCTGCATCGGTCTACTCCTGAATGCGGACGGCGGTCGTCACGGCGCGCTTGTCCAGCAGCGCGGGCCAGTAGGCCACGATCTCCTCGACTTTCGGACGGCCACCGGCGAAGCCGGTGACCGACGGCGGACCATTCAGCACCAGCGGCGCAATTTCGCGCGTGAACCGCTCAACCGCGGCACGGTCACTGCCGCGCACACCGATGCGCCATTGCACTTCGGGCGCTCCACGCCCATCGCCGGCCAGCGCGCCATGGGTTGCCGTGGCGCCGACGAACTCGCTGAGCACGTGGTCGAACCTGAGCCCGAGATTGTCGAGTCGTTCACGCAGGACACGATCGGCAAGCTGCGCCTTTTCCATCGCGTCCGGCCATGAATACACGAGGGATCCGACTGCCTTGTAGCCGGCGCGATACGCGATCGACACCTTGAGGAACGGCGTCGGCGGCCCGCCGGTGATGCCGTGGACGCGTACGCGATTCTCACCCGCGTCTTCCAAGCGGATGCTCGTGAAGTCAGCGACGACATCCGGCGTGATGTAGGCGTGCGGATCCCCCATCTCGTACACGAGCTGCTCGGTCACGCTCGGAACGGAAATACGGCCGCCCGTGCCGGGGTGCTTCGTGATGACGAACGCGCCGTCGGCGGTGGCCTCGGCAATCGGGTACCCGACGTTGGCGAGATCGGGGATCGATCGCCATTCGTGCAGGCAGTTGCCGCCGGAGGACTGGGCGCCGCATTCGAGGATGTGTCCGGCGACGATGCCGGCCGCGAGCCGATCCCAGTCGTCCGTCGCCCAGCCGAACTCGTGTCGCAGTGGGGCCATCGTCAACGCCGTATCGGTGCTGCGGCCGGTCACGACGACGTTGGCACCGAGTCGCAGCGCTTCGACGATCGGCGTGGATCCGATGTAGGCATTGGCGGACAACACGCGATCCCGGATGCCGCTGAGTGGTTCACCGGTGTCCATGTTCGCGAGCGGATGGCCGGCGGCCAGCAATTCATCGAGGCGATGGAGAATGTCGTCTCCAGTCACCACGCCCACACGAATCTTGCCGCGCACGCCATGCTTGCTGGCGGCGTCGAGGACGGCGTCGGCACAGGCATCGGGGTTCACCCCGCCCGCGTTGGCGATGACCTTGACCCCTCGATCGGCAACAGCCGGAAAGACACTCTCCATGGCGCCGATGAAGTCGCGCGCATACCCCATGCGTGGGTCACGCTCCTTCTGCTTCTGCACGATGGACATCGTGACTTCCGCGAGGTAGTCGAGCATGAGGTAGTCCACCTGTCCGCCCTCCACCTGCCGACGCGGCGCCTCGAGCCAGTCGCCCCAGAACCCCTGGCCGCTGGCGACGCGGACGACGCGACCCTGGCCTGCGTCTTTAACGTGTTCGCTCATCAAAACTCCACAGTCGAGTGACTGACGTGCATCGTGATCGGGCGGTGGTGGGTCAGCGGTCAGGCCGACGCCGGCGGCATCGGTGGCAGGACAAACGCCCCGAGGTGCGGCCCCGGATTCCGGCTCGTGGCTCGCAATGCGAGGGCAAGCATCGAGCGGGTATCCTCAGGGTACAAGATGGCGTCGGCGAAGCCGCGGGCCGCCGCATACCGCGCGTCCAACTGGTGTTCGTAGTCGGCGCGCATGGCGTCTACGGATTGTGTCACCTCCGGCGCCGGGGCCGTGCCGGCCTTGCGCGCCGCTTCGAGCGTTGGCCCGTGCACGGCCTGGATCGCGGCCTCGCCTTCCATCACGGCCATGCGACCGGTTGGCCAACTGAAGATGAAGTCCGGGTCGAACCCCTGCCCGGCCATCGCGTAGTAGCCTGCGCCGCTGGCGTGATTGACCGTCAACACGATCTTCGGTACGCGGGCACACGCCATCGCTTCGACGAAGTGCGCGCCGGCGCGAATGATGCCTTCGTGTTCGGCCTCGGGACCGACCATGAACCCCGAGACGTCCTGCACGAAGAGCAGTGGAATGCCCTGTCGGTCACAGCGTTCGATGAAGAACGCCACCTTCTCCGCGCTCTCGGCGTAGATGATGCCGCCGAAGCGCGGTTTCTCGCCCGGCCGTCCCTTGATCAGGCCGCGCTGGTTGGCGATTACGCCGACGGGCATGCCTTCGATACGCGCGTCTCCGCAGATCATCTCCTTGGCGAGGTTCGGCTGAAACTCATCGAGTTCACCATCGTCCAGCACGGTCCGCAACAGCGCGTGCATGTCGTACGACATGCGGTGATCGGCCGGCAGCAAGTCGTAGAGTGCCTGCGGTGGCTCGGCCGGTGGCCGCGTATCCGGCGCCACGAACGTCACCGGGCGTGGCAGACGCGCGACCAGGTCCCGCAGTTTCGCGAGACACGCGGGATCATCGTCAACCGCATAGTGCGCCACCGCCGAAATCTCGGTGTGGGTGACGGCCCCGCCGAGTGTTTCGCCATCGATCGTCTGGCCAGTCGCCCCTTTCACGAGGTTGGGCCCGCCAAGGCCCATGAACGACGAGCCCTTCACCATCAGGATGACATCACTCAGCGCCGGGAGATATGCGCCGCCCGCGACGCACTGCCCCATCACCGCGGCGAGCTGCGGGATGCGCAGG
>CAZMGX010000242.1:0-7850 GCA_964565915.1 uncultured Gemmatimonas sp. | reverse complement strand
TTGCTGGAGGCGATGCAGGAGTATCAGGTGACGGTGGGTGGCGTACGCTATCCGCTGGAACGCCCGCTGTTCGTGCTCGCGA
Organism: uncultured Gemmatimonas sp.; assembly: GCA_964565915.1. Lineage (GTDB taxonomy): Bacteria > Gemmatimonadota > Gemmatimonadetes > Gemmatimonadales > Gemmatimonadaceae > Gemmatimonas. The sequence continues at coordinate 7,768 of CAZMGX010000242.1, read as the reverse complement.
CCGAGAACCCGATCGAACAGGAAGGCACCCATCCGCTGCCCGAAGCGCAGCTTGATCGCTTCATGTTCAACGTCATCATCGACTACCCGGACCTCGATGACGAACGTCGCATTTTCGCCGACACGACGACGGGCGTCGATCGCACCGTCACGCAGGTGGCGACCGGCGCGCAGCTGGAAGCAGCGCGGCATCTCGTGCGCAACCTGCCGGCCGCCGAGAATGTCGTCGACTATGCCCTGCGGCTGGTGCGCGCCACGCGACCCGGAGATGCCACCTGCCCGCCGACCGTGAAGGAGTGGGTGCGCTGGGGTGTTGGCCCGCGCGCCGGCCAGTCGCTGCTCCTGGGTGCCAAAGCGTCGGCGCTGCTGGACGGGCGCACCGTTCCCTCGCTCGATGACATCACGCGGGTCGCGTTGCCGGTCCTGCGACACCGCCTGCTCGTGAACTTCCGCGCCGAGGCGGATGGCGTGTCGTCTGACCAGGTGATCGGGAAATTGCTCGCCGCCGTGCGGCCGTAGTCGGCGGCGCCGCGCGATGACAGCCCTCTCTCCGTCCGTGGTCGCCGCGATCGACGATCTCGAGCTCGCTGCGCGACTGGTGGTGGAGGGTTTGCGCGTGGGCGGGCATCGCAGCCCGTTCCATGGCTACGGCGCCGAGTTCCAGCAGCACCGGCCGTATCGTGCGGGCGATGATCTCAAGTACCTCGACTGGAAGGTGTACGCGCGCAGCAATCGCCTGTATACGCGCCAGTTTCGCGAGACGACGAATGTCTCGGTAATGATCGTGCTCGACACGAGCGCCTCGATGGCGTATCCGCCGACGGGGCTCTCCAAGTTCCGGTATGCCTCGATTGCCGCGGCCTCGCTGGCGTATCTGGCATCGGAGCAGGGCAACGCGGTCGGCTTGATGTCGATGACCGGCGAGGAAATGGCATACCTGCCAGCGCGCAGTGGCCGCGTGCACCTCCGTTCGTTGATTGCCCGCATCGACACGCTGCGGCCGGCTGGCGCGTGGCGACCGGCCGTGGTGATCGCCCGTGCGGCCGAGTTGCTGCAACGCCGCGGATTGCTGATGGTGCTTTCGGACTTCTACGACGACGAGTCGGGCACGCAGCGCGAACTGCGCCACGTGGTGCAGCGTGGGCACGACGTGGCCATGCTGCAGATCATCGCCGATGAGGAGCGCGCGCTCCGGTTCACGGGGCAGGTGGAGTTGCAGGACCTCGAGTCGGGTGTGCGTCAACTGATCGAACCGACCACGGCCGCCGCGGCGTACCGTGACGCCGTCGCGCAGTTCCTCGAGCGGTGCCGCAGCTTCGCGCAGCATGAGGGCATCGACTACGGCCTGCTGGATACAAGTGAGCCGCCCGAACGCGCGCTCCGCGACTATCTCGTGCGGCGTTCCGCCCGTCAGTCGTCGCCCAGTCTGCCCAGCGCCCAGCACGCCGCACACCGCTGATGCGCTGGCAGAATCCGTGGGCGTGGCTGGGGTTGCTGACGCTGGCCCTTCCCATCCTCATCCACCTCTTCAGTCGTCGGCGCGCCCGGGTGGAGCCGTTCCCGTCGCTCCGATTTCTCGACGTCTCCCGGCTGCTGCCAACGCGTCGGACCCAAATCAGCGACCTGCCGCTCCTCCTGATTCGACTGGCCGTCCTCGCGGCGGCCGTTGCCGCACTGGCGCAGCCGCTGCTGCGCGCCGAGCAGCGCACGGGCGCGGTGGATGAATCGCTGGCGCGTGTGGTCGTCCTCGACACCACTGCGCCCCTTGATGACGCGATGGCCGGCGACAGTGACGCCCGCGCGCCGGACGCCACACTGGTACTCTCCACGAACCAGCCGGCAATGGCGTTGCCGGGTGCCGTGGAATGGCTGCGCACGCAGCCTGGCCGAGGTGAGATTCTGGTGGTCTCGCGCTTCGCACACGGCACCCTCGATTCGATCGACATCGCCGGGATTCCGGCAGACTTCGGGGTCTCATTGCGCCGGGTGTCAGCCGTGGCACAAGACAGCGTTGGGCCTGACCGGGACGCGGGACTGCGGTGGGACACAGGTGTGGACATCGACGTCGCGGAGGCAGTCCGGTCTGTCGTTCGTACGCAGGGCGCGAACGCGCTGCTCACCCCGCCAGCCGACCGCGCCGCTCGGGTCGTCGTCGCATCACCCGATGCAGACAGCCTGCGCGCCTGGATCTCCTCGGCCCGCGTGTTGTCTGAGCCATGGATGGGTGACGTGGTCTTCGACGTGCGCCGCGACTCCACACTGGCTCTGGCCAGCCCGTTGTCTGGCAGCGTGACCGACACGACCGTCGCGGCACCTTTTGTTGTGGTACGACGGATGTCGAACGGCACTCCACTGGTGATCGCCGCATCCATCCCCGGTGATGGCGAGACCGCGCGGTTGCTGTTGATCAGTCGCGCACCAGCAGAACATCTCGCGACGTCGGCGCTGCTGCTGGCGGTTTCCCGCGCGCTTGCTCCCGCGGGTCCGAGTGCAGCCGTCGACGATGTCGGGCGCCTCGACGACGAACAGCTCCGGCGTTGGGAACGTGCGCCCTCGGCGCGCTCGACGCCGTCTACCGTCGATGCCTCAGCGGAGTCGGGGCCCTCTGATGGACGCTGGGTGTGGCTGCTGGTGCTCGCGCTGCTGGCCGCCGAGACGATCCTGCGCCGCGCGAGCACTCGTGACGGCGGCGAGGCTGCCACCGGCACCGGCGATGCCGCGCCGCGGGGCACAACGTCATGACCAGCCGACGCGCGCCTGACGCAACAACAGCAGAGCGGCAGGTCCGCCAGCTGCTGTCGGTGACGACGACACGATTGCGCACCGCGATGGCCATACGCGGGACGGTCGCCGCTCTGGTCCTGTTCTCGGCATGGTTGGCGCGTGGCCTGTTCGTGGAATCGGCCGCATCGAATCAGTGGACTATTGTTCGCACCATCGCGACGGCATTGGCTGCCACCCTGATTGGTGCTTGCGCCGGATGGTGGCGCGGCCGATCCAGCTCACCACGTGACGCGTCTGCCCGAGCCGCCGTCGCACTTGAACAACGGCTGCCGAACGCACGGAATCTGCTGGTGACCGCCGCAGAGTTGCTACATGTACCGGCCTCGGGCGGCGAGACCGCACCACCAACGGAGGTCGCGCACCTGGTCGTGCAGCGGGCCGGTGCCTTTGCACAGTCGGTCCAGCCCGCTGTCCTCATTCCATTGCGTCGAGAGGCATGGCAACTGGCGGCCGGTGTCGTTGGCCTCGTGCTCGTGCTGGTGGTGCTGCACAACATGATCCCGACCATCACCGCACCCGTGCGATCGGCGATTGCCGGCATTGACGGCCGCGTGGGCGGTAACATCGATATCTCGCAGGTGACGGTGCGCGTCGCGCCGCCTGCATACACGCGTCAGCCCACCACAACAACGCGTGATCCGGCGCGAGTCGACGTGTTGTCCGGCAGTGTCATCACCGTGACGCTCTCTACCGATGCCGATAGCGTCATCGTCGCCACGCGCGACTCGACGCAGTCGATCGCGCGCGGCACTGACGGGACGTTCACGTTCACCAAGGTCGCCACCGCCGACGGCTTCCTCGGCTTGCTCCCGCGAGCGGCCGATGGACGGAGTGGCACGCGGAAGCTGATCGGACTGACGGTGCGCAGTGATGCGGCCCCGCGCGTCCGGATCGTGTCGCCCGCTCGCGATATGATCGTGCCGGACGCCAAACGCACTATTCCCATCGGCGTTCAGGCCGACGACGACCTCGCGCTCGGCACCTTGCGCCTGCGCTATACCAAGGTGGCGGGCTCGGGTGAGCGCTTCACGTTCTCCGAGGGAGAGATTCCGCTGTCCGTCACGCGTGCGTCACCCGCCGAATGGACGGCACGTGCCACACTCGCGCTCGAGCCGTTGCTGCAGGAGCCTGGTGATCTCGTCGTGTACCGTGCCATCGCGACCGATACCCGACCCGGTGCACCGGCCATCGAATCCGATGCCTTCATCGCCGAGCTGGCAGCACCGGGCGGTGTCGCCGCACTGGGCTTTTCGCTTGACCCCGACGAGGATCGCTACGCGCTGAGTCAGCAGATGGTCATCCTCAAGACCGAGCGACTGTTGGCGCAGCGCGCCACGCTCGCGCCGGCGGCCCTCGCCGAGCAGGCGATGCAATTGGCCGGCGAGCAACGGCGCGTTCGTGCTGAGTTCGTCTTCATGATGGGTGGTGAGTTTGCGCAGCAGGTGACGGGTGAAGACGGCTTGATGGAACTGGACGAACATGAAGAGGCCGAAAGTGAGGGTGATCTGGCGGCCGGTCGCATGGTGAACCGTGGTCGCACGGCGTTGTTGTCGGCCGTGCGTGCGATGAGTCGAGCGGCCGTCGCCCTCACGACGGCCGAGCTGACGCCGGCGCTCAGTCAGGAAAAGTTCGCGTTGGCGCAGTTGCAGGAGGCGTTTGCGCGCAACCGGTTTCTCATGCGTGCGCTGTCGCAGCGTGAACAGCTGGATCTGACACGCCGCCTGACCGGGCGTCTCGACAGCATCGCGCGCGATCGGGGGCGCGTTCCGGAAGGTGAAACCGACGCGCGTCGCACCGCGCTGCGTGGTGTCCTGGCCGAACTGATGGCCGCCGCGGCACGTGCTCCCTCCGGACGGAGCGATGCGTCCGTGTTCGATGCCTCGGTGTTCGTCGGCATGGCGCAGCGCGTGTTGCAGATCGATCCGTCATCGGCCGTCTCGCAAACCATTGCACGCCAGCTGACGGCGGCCGGAGCAGCCGCCTCCCTTGCTGCCGCCCGCCCGTCACTAGACTCGGCGGCGACGGCACTTACCGGCCAGCTCGTCGGTGATTTGCGTCCGGCGGCGCCCGCAGCACTTTCTGCAGAGGGACGGGCGTTGCAAGCGTCGTTGCAGGCCGCGCTGGAGCGCGTCAAGTCCGCCGCGGCCGCGGGTGTTGCAAGCGATAGACGGCGTGGAGCGCGGCCGTAGCATGGGGGAAGCCGCGCGCCGAAGTCCGTCGCCTCCCCCTCGGTGGCCGTTGGGGCTGCGACTCCTCGCGGTACTGATCGCCATCGCCGCCGTGATTGACCCTCAGGTCACCACCCTGCGGAGAAATCGACCGCTCCTGTCGGTCGTCGATGGCGATGGCATGCGCGACAGCGTGGTGGCGCGTGACGTGGAACGTGCGCTGCGCAGCCGGTACTCAGTGATCCGTGCGCCACTTTCGAACGCCTCGGGAACGGTGCTGATTGGCGACCGCCTGCCAAACGGCGCGCGCGAGATGGCGGCGCCGGTCGTGGTGGTGTCCCGGCACACGCGTGGGCCGCGTGTGCGCATCACGCAGGTGCGTGCCCCGACCCGTGCCTCCCTCGAGGCACGGGTGGCGATTGACGTGACGATGTCGGTCGAAGGACTCGCTGTGAGTGATGCGCCGGTCAGCGCCGATATCAATCTGGCGCGCGTGGGTAGCGGCGGCGCTGTGATCGTCGACCGCGAGCGGCGTGAGGCCCGGCGCGATACGACATTCATCGTGTCGCTCGACGTCGTGCCAACGGTAGCAGAGCCTACGGTCCTTCGGGTCTCGGCCAGCCTTGCCGGACGCGCCGATACGAGTTGCACCGACGTCCTGATCGACGTGCACACTGCGCGGTGGTCGGTGTTGTTCTTCGACCGGCGACCCTCGTGGATGTCGACGTTCGTGCGACGCAATATCGAGCGCGATCCGCGATTCGCGGTGACCAGCCGGATCATCACGTCGACCAACGTCAGCCGCGAGACTGGTCAAGCGCCGAGTGGCCTCGATGCGATTGCTGCGGCGGAAGCCTTTGACGTGGTCGTGGTGGGCGCACCCGACGCGCTCACCGCGCGCGATGTGGACGGCATGCGGACCCTGTTGCGTGAGCGCGGCGCCAGCGTGATGGTGCTGGCCGATCGCGCCGCGGCCGGGCCGGCTGACGCGCTGCTGGGATTCGGCGGATGGCGCACGACGCCGCGGCGCACGCCGGTAGAGCTGGCGGTCTCCACGCCGGAAGCTGAGACAAGCTCAGCGCTGACACTGCGCGGGCTGTCGGTCGGCCTGCCGGTTCGCCTTCCGTCGGGCGCCATCCCGATTGCTGTGCTGCGCGAGAATCGCCCAGATACGCTCGCAGAGGAGCGCCCGGCGAACGTTGACCGCGAGCGGTCACGCACGGCAGTGTGGCGTATGCCGGTCGGACTCGGCGATCTGCTCATCAGTGGTGCGTTCGATGCCTGGCGATATCGCGACACGGCGCAGTCCACGTTTGATGCCACATGGCGCGATCTGCTCGAACAGGCGGCCAGTCGTCGTCAGCCAATGTTCGATCTCGCGCTGTCACAGGGGCTGGTCGAACCGGGAGCGCGCGTCACGTTGACCATCACGCCGCGCGACAGCACCAACGACGCGCCGATCCGCGTAGCCGTGCGTGCGCGAGATACCGCGGCGGTCTGGTCGTCGGACATCACACTGCAGCCCGGCGATTCGAGCGCCCGTCGGTCGGCAACCTTTCGCGCACCGGCCTCAGCGGGCGCGTTCGACGTGCTGGTATTGCAGGGGCCCGATACGGCGCGCAGTGTACTGGTCGTCGCCGAACACGTCGCACGTGATGTCCAGCATGACCCGCCCCTGCTCGCGGCGTGGGCGCAGTCCCGGGGCGGCAAATCGCTGACGCGGGACGAGCTGGCCACACTACCCGGCGTGTTGGACGACCTGGTTTCGGCGCGGGCCCGCGAAACGGCGTGGCACCCGATGCGTTCGCCGTGGTGGATCGTGCCGTTTGCCCTGCTGCTGGCGGCAGAATGGTGGATCCGGCGGCGGCGCGGCTTTGCCTGAGTTGCACGGATCCGCGTTCTGCGGATTTCGGCGGTGGCCCTCTTCCGCAGACCGCGCACGCCGCGCTACCGTCTGTCGTTCGAGCCGCGCCCCTTTTGAGAGGCGCGGCGCCAGCATTTCCCCAGCCTTCTGCGTAACCCGCGCATGTATACACGCGAACAGGTCAAGGCGGTCACCGACAAGGTGATCGATATGGCGAAAGCCGATGCCGTCGAGGTGCAGTTCACCGGCGGTGAGCGATCCGGCACGCGGTGGGCGAACTCGTCCATCACGACCAACCTCGTACAGTTCGACCGCAACGTGACGGCCACGGTACGGGTCGGCCAGAAGGTCGGTTCGGCGAGCACCCGCGACATCAGCGATGCCGGGCTCAAGGCGATGGTCGACGAGGCCATGGCGGCGGCGCAGAAGGCGAATGATTCGCCCAACCTGCCCGAACTGTTGGGACCGCAGGAGTACATCCCGGTGGATTCCGCGCTTCCCAACATGGTCAGCGTCGGGCCCGCCGAGCGTGCGCGGTTGGTGAAGACCAGCCTCGACATTGCCGCGTCGAAGGGCGTGGTCGGAGCCGGTTATATCCCGAAGAACGACATCGCCAACTGCACAGCGAACTCGAAGGGATTGTTCGCCTACTATCGGTCGGCCGACCTCGGCTTCGTGCTGACGTGCCGTATGGCCGACGGCAGCGGGTCGGGCTTCGCGGCGATCAGTGGCGTGAAGGACTTCAGCATGATCGACGCCAAGGCGCTGACCGAGTCGGCGGCGAACAAGGCGTTGCGCAGCCGCGGCGCCAAGGCGCTCGAGCCTGGCCGTTACACCGTGATTCTCGAGCCGCGGGCCAGTGCCCGCTTCCTGTCGCTGATGACCAACATCTTCGGTGGTCGGGGCGGAGGGTTCGGCGGATACCATGAAGCTGAATCAACCGATCATGGCAT
>CAZMGX010000241.1:0-7863 GCA_964565915.1 uncultured Gemmatimonas sp. | reverse complement strand
TGCCGGATACACCCCCGCGTCCCCGGGAATGCTGATCTGCGCCTGATCGCCGCTGGCATACGTGAACGGCGCATTCTCCGCATTGGCGTAGCGCAGGTAGGTATCGTCGTACGGCATCACGACGTTTGTGGCGCCGATGCCGAGGGTGACCTGCGCACCCGCCTTCTTCACACCACGGACCACGGTCGTCGACGTATCCACCTGCGAGTAGATACACTGATCGCCCTGCTGCAGTGCGCTGTTCGGCACGGCCGCGGTGAACGCTTCGAACAGGATCACGGTCGCGTTGGCCAGCGCGCGATTGTTCGGCGCGTTCTTCGCGCGAATGCTGACCGACCCGTAGCGGTTCGTGATCGGATTGGCTTCGGTCAGGTTGGTGCAGGCGCCGAGAACGGCGGCGGTAGCCACGACGAGCAGGAGACGCGCCCCTGCCCGCGGACCAGAGAACAACGAGGAGATGGACATCAGCACCTGCTTGAGGGGGAAGGAACGAAAGCTGTCAGGCGCCCACCGGACGCGCGAGGCCTCGCAGAAACGGATTGCCGGTGCACTCCCGCGCGATCGTCGTGGTGCCACCGTGTCCAGGCAATACCCGGGTCTCGGGCGGGAGTGTCGCCAGGCGCTGCAGCGACTCGAGCATGGCCCGCGGATCGCACCCGGGAAGATCCGTGCGACCAATAGAACCCTCGAACAACACGTCACCCGACACGCACAGGCCCGATCCGATCAGCGCGACGTGTCCCGGGGCGTGCCCAGGGAGGTGCCATACGGTGAAGGCCGCCTGTCCCACATGAACGACGTCGCCTTCGTCCCACGGCACGGTCTGCGCGGGCGGCCGCTCCACGGTCAGTCCGAAGCGCATCGCCGCCGCCTCCGCGTGCTCATACAGCGGCCGATCGGCGGGATGCAGACGGATGGGCACATCAAACGCGCGAACGATCGCCGCCACGGCACCGAGGTGATCGAAGTGGGCGTGTGTCAGCCAGATCGCCCGCAGGGTGCACCCGCTGTCCGCGAGTGCCGCGAGCAAGCGATCGGCCTCATCCCCCGGATCGACCAGCACTGCGTCGTTCGTGGTCGGGTCGCTGACCAGCCAGCAGTTCTCCTGGAGCGGCCCAACCGTGAAGCCGTGAACGGTCACCGCGTCGCTCATCCCTGAATCTCCTCCGGGGACAGATGCACCATCGCTTCGGCGGTCTCCAGTACGGGGGACTCGCCGATGCCCAGGTGTGACAGCCACCGCTCGGCCTCGAGTGCGGCCATGCAGCCCGTCCCTGCCGAGGTGATCGCCTGCCGATAGTAATCGTCGATGACGTCGCCGGCGGCAAAGACGCCCGGCACGTTGGTGGCGGTGCGCCACGACGAGACCTTCACGTAGCCGTGGTCCGTGAGATCCAACTGTCCCTTGAGAAACCCGGTGTTGGGCGCATGTCCGATGGCGACGAACAACCCACCGAGTTCCTGATGGCCCTTGGCGCCGGTGGCCGTATCCGTGAGTTCAACGCCCGTGATCGCGTCGTCGCCGATGACGCGCGTGACGGTCGAATTCCAGATGACCCGGATCTTCGGATGTGACAGGACGCGGTTGGCCATCACCTTCGAAGCGCGGAAGCTGTCACGGCGATGAATGATCACGACCTCACTCGCGAACTTCGTCAGGTACATCGCCTCTTCCATTGCCGTATCGCCGCCCCCAACCACGCCCAACACCTTGCTGCGGTAGAACGGAAGCGCGCCGTCACACACCGCGCAGGCGGAGACCCCACCGCCGCTCTGCGCGAGACGGATCTCGTCTGGCAGGCCAATCCACTTGGCGGCAGCGCCGGTGGCCACGATGATCGTGTGCGCCGTGATCGGCGCACTCCAATTCGGGGTGATGACGAACGGGCGAACGGCGAGGTTCACCGACTTCACCAGTTCCTGAATGACGCGCGTGCCGTACCGCACGGCCTGTGCCTTCATGTTCGCCATCAGATCGGGCCCCGTGATGGGCTCCGGAAATCCGGGAAAGTTCTCGATCTCGGTAGTGAGCATGAGCTGGCCGCCCGGCAATTCCGTGCCGACCGGTTCTCCCTCGAACACGACCGGGCGCAGGTTTGCGCGCGCGGCGTACACGGCGGCGGTCCAGGCGGCCGGTCCAGAGCCGATGATGACGATGTTTTCCGGGCGCGATTCAGTCATGGCGAGACACTGGCAGGGGGAACGGATGTGTGTCACACATCGTGGGAGACCAACGGCAGACAGCTCAGGTGACCGCCAACACGCCGAGCGCGCCGTGGCAGTGCGACACGGTGCCGACGAGGACGCGCAGCGGCGCGTCGGGCGAACGTGACTCCATCCACGAGTCGGCACCGGCGATCTGCCGCGCGTCGATCATCCCGACACCGTACGTGCGATGGACACAGTGAAAGATAAGCGCGGCGTCGAGTGCCCCGCCCTGTCCGCTCACGTACTGGTTGAGCGCGGGCGGCATGCTCCAGTCTCGCGTGCCGCGGGTCTCGGGGCACGTTGCGGGCTCGATGCAGTTCACCGGACACATCCATGTCGCGTAGCTGACATAGTGTCGCCCGTCGGGCGCCGCGCGCTCCCATGGCATGGCAGGCGATGCGGGCAGCGGAGCCACCTCGACCGACCGAGAGGGCCATCGCGCCCGTGCCCGGTCCATCAGCCAGTCGAGACAGAGGTGCGGCATGAGCGGCGAGGGCACCATGGCATCGTCCGCCACGCCCTCCACTCCCGCTGCCAGCCACTCTTCGAGGTAGTCCCGCCATTCGCGAACCACCAGCCGGACCGGTGCGTCCCCATACGGGTTCGCGGCCAGGCGCTGCGCGACCTGGCACTGGGGATCACGATCGACCACCACGATCTCCCCGACGTGCAGCGCGCCACGCGCATGCGCGCGGGCAAGCTGTTGGGTGTACCACGATCCGTAGCAGCCGCCCCCAATGACCACGACGCGTGAGTAGGTCACCGGCGCGCGCATCATGCTCTCGCGTTCATCACGTCATCGACGCAAGTGCCGTCCGCCGTCGACCGGCAGCACGACACCGGTCACGTACGGCGCATCGACCAGGAAGTGAATCGCTTGAACGACATCGGCGGGTGTCCCGCTCCGCGCGAGCGGAACATCGGCGAGGAACTGTGCGAGTGCCGCATCGGAGAGGTCATCGGGCGCGAGGACGAGCCCGGGGGCGACCGCGTTGACGCGCACCCGCGGTGCCACCGCGGCCGCAACGGTCCGCACAAGGTGGGTCAAGGCGGACTTGGTGACCTGATGCGGAATCAGCTGCGGGAAACCCGTCTCAAAAGCGAGATGGTCGGACAGCTGCACGAATACGCCGCCGTCCGTCATGCGCGGCGTCGCCGCCTGCATGAGAAAAAACGGTGCACGCAGGTTGACCGCTTCCACAGTCGCCCACTCCGGCACCGTCACGGCACCAAACGCGTGCCGCGTCATGATCGACGCCGAACTCACCACGATGTCGAGCCGACCGAACGCATTGAAGGCCGCATCAATGATGCGCGCCGGCGCCGCGGCATCCTCGAGGTTCTCCTGCACCACCACGACCGGCGTGCCGGTCGCACGCAACTCGCTGGCCAAGGCCTCGGCCTCCGCCGCGGAGTTCCCGTGATGCAGCACGATCGCGTCGCCTCGCGCAGCGAAGCTGCGCGTGATGGCCGCTCCGACGCGCCTGGCGCCACCGGTCACGAGCGTGACCCGTGACGCGGTCATCCGCCGAGAGCGGGCGAGGTGTTTCGCGTGGCGACCAGCGCATCCTGCCAATCGAGCCACACCTTGGGCACCAGTTGGCCGCCGAGACGACGCGGTCCGTCGTGTGTGCCATGCCAGTCGGATCCTCCACTGGGCAGCAATCCCGCCGATTCCACCGTCTGCATCAGCTTCTGCGACAGATAGGGCGGATGACTCGGGTGCAGGACTTCGACGCCATCCAGCCCCACCGCGGCGAGGGTCGCGACGCGCGCCGGCGTGGCGTCCTCACCGGGATGCGCCCAGACCGCCAGCCCACCGGCTCGGTGCACCAGTGCGATGCCGTCAGCGATGTCGAAGCGCGGCTTGTCGACGTACGCCGGCCGTCCCCAGCCAAGCCATTTGTCGAACGCTTCGCGAAAATCGCGCACCCAACCGCCCGCCATCATCGCGCGCGCCACATGGGGGCGCCCGACCGCACCTTCACCGGCCTCACGAAGCACCGCCTCGACGGTAACGGGAACGCCCAGCCGGTTCAATGTGGCCACGATCGTTTCGGCCCGCTTGATCCGATCCTGCTGAAAGGTGCGGAGCGCCTCGCGCATGGTCTCGGTATTCGACAGGTGCAGGCCCAACAAGTGCACCTCGTCGTCCCCGAAGTGGGTGCTGAGTTCCACACCCGGTACGATCCGTATGCCCAACCGTGCACCGGCATCGGTCGCCTCGGGGAGCCCATCGACCGTGTCATGGTCGGTAATGGCGATCGCCACCAGTTCCGCCTGCGCCGCCGCCTCGACGACCTGGGCGGGCGGCAGCGCGCCGTCCGACGCGGTGGTATGGACCTGCAGATCGACGAAAGCCGGTGATGTCGCCGTTGGCTCTGACTCACTCACGGGCGATACCCGGCTTCCGGCGAGCGGGCGCTGGGTTGCGACATGCGGAACAAGGCCTCGAGCTCGACGTCATCCATCAGGGCCAGCGAAGCCTCGCGCGCCGTGCCGTGTGCACTGCCCACCGGTGAGTAGCGCGTGACACGCACCTCGCGCTCGGCCCCCTGCGCATGCACGAAGATGAGCCCGAACTCGTCACCCACATATTGCGTCAGGAACCCCGATGGAAAGACCTGCCACTCGCGACCGTCGATGCGAATGCGTCGAGCGGGCATATCAGCCTCCTTGTACTTCGCGCCACAACGGCGCCGGTAACTTCCCACCGTGCACCGCCGCGACATTCGCCGCATCGGCCGCTTCGGTGAACTCGACGAACCGACCCGGTTCGTCGAGATGTTCAAAGATCCAGACATGGGTGCCGGTCGCCGCGGCGGCGCGGCGACGATCCGCCACCGCCGCCAGAAAGGCATCACGCCCCGCCGGTGGGACGCGGTGCTCCGCGATCGCAAGGACCCGCGGCGCCGTGCTCACTCAGAAGCCGGAGTCTGGTATGGTCTCGAGGGATTTCTTGAGATCACCCATGAAGCGATCCGCGTCGGCTCCGTCCACCACGCGATGGTCGAAGGAGATCGAGAAGTACGCGCAGGTGCGGATCGCGATCGTGTCCTCGCCGTCGGGGCCGGTGATCACCTTGGGCCGCTTCTCGATGGCGCCGAGACAGAGGATGGCGGTGGTGCCGACGGGAATGATCGGCGTACCCGTCAGCGACCCGAACACGCCCGGATTCGTCACCGTGAAGGTGGCATCCTGCACGTCCGTCGGACTCAGCTTCTTGGTGCGCGCCCGCAGGGCAAGATCGTTCACCGTGCGCGTCATGCCGACCAGCGACAACTCGTCGGCGTGCTTGACGACCGGGACGATGAGTCCCGACGGTTCGAGCGCCACCGCAATACCGAGGTTGATCGACCTGCGGTAGATGATATCGTTGCCCGCGACGGCGGCATTGAGCACCGGATGACGCTTCAGTTGCCGGGTGACCGCCTGCAGAATGAACGGCAAGTACGTCAGCTTCTGACCGGATTGCGCCTCGAAATCCTTGCGCATCGCATTCCGGATCCGCGAGACGCGCGTCAAGTCCACTTCAAAAAACGACGTGACGTGCGCGGCGGTGCGGCGTGCCAGCGTCATGTGTTCCGACGTCAGCCGACGAATCTTCGACATCGCTTCGACGGTGTCACCGGCCCACGGCGACGGCATGGGGCCGTGCGCGTCGACACCACCCGGCGCGTACATCGACGCCGGGGCTGTCGCCGGTTTGGCGGCCAGATACTGCTCCAGGTCTCGTCGCGTCACACGTCCGGCGATGCCGGACCCGGACAGCTGCGAGATCTCCACACCTTGTTCGGCGGCGATCTTGCGGACCAGCGGCGAGGATTTGGTGCGGATGCGATCCTCGAAACCGGCGGGTGCAGCACCCGCAGCGGTCGTCGGGATCGGCGTTGCGGCGGGCGCAGCCGTCGGCGCAGCAGGTGGCGCAACAGGTGGCGCAGCGGGTGGCGCAACAGGAGGCGCAGCAGGTGGCGCAGAGGCCACCGGCGCCATGGACGCCGTAGCGGCGGCACTGGCGTCGGTCTCCAGCCGCGCGACGATCGTTTGCACCGCCACCGTTTGCCCTTCGCCGACGAGAATCTCTACCAGGACCCCGGCCGAAGGCGACGGAATCTCGGCGTCGACCTTGTCCGTGGAGATCTCGAAGATCGCCTCGTCACGCTTGATGGTGTCGCCGACTTTCTTGAGCCAGCGGGACACCGTGCCTTCCGCGATGGATTCGCCCATCTGCGGCATCGGGACATCTATGCGTGCCACGTGTTCATCCTCGATCTGAAGAAGCTGCCGCTGCGGCGTCGGCCACGCGATCGGCGCGCCGCAACCGCCACAGGGCCAGAACCGGAAGCGAGACCGCCCCGATCGCGCCGCCATAGCCCGCAAACACCCACCACTCACACGCGGGCAGCCCCGGAAGCGGGGTACACCGCGAAAAGAAGCCCATCAGCTTGCCGAGACCGACGCCAACCATGGCGCCGCTGACCGCGCCGATGAAGAACGTAAAGCACCCGACGCCGATGTTGCGACCGACACGATCTTCCGGCAACGGCGTTGCCGGTTCTTGCGGGCCGCTCACGACGCGCCACGGGGAGCGTGTGCCACCGCCATCAGTACCCAGCCTCGATGCGGTGACGAGGATCGGCACGCCGATGCAGCGCAACAAAGAACTTCTTCACGTTCTTGTCGAGCCGACTCTCCCCAACCTGATCGGAGTGTACTTCGACGAAGGTGTAGTGCCCGCCCTCCATCTTCACGGAGAGCCGGAGGGAGCCAAGCGTGCCGCTGAAACGCCGCACGCGCCCGTCGGCTGAAACCGCGGTCAGGCCGAGCGACGGAAAGAATTGGTCCGCCGACACCAACACCTCATCGGGTGCGAGCGTCGTGCGATGAAAGTGACGCACGATCAGGGGCCCTTGCGCTTGGTCGTATCTGGTGGACGCGGCACCAGCGACGCGGAATCGGTCGACGACGGTGGCGTGAAGTCGCCCGGCTCGTCGGCCGACATGATGTCCTGCGTCCAGTCTTCGGTGCGCTGCAGCGGCAGGGTCGAATCGCGCCGAAACTCCATCGCCATCGCCCACATGCCTGCCGTGACGAACATCAAGTTGGTGCGGTAGGTGCCCAACTCCCCGGTTTCCTCCAATCCATTGGCGATGGATTTGCGGTCCCGGCTGGTCGCGAAGATGCGGCCCTGCCCGCCCTGAATCGGCGTGCCGGTTTCGCGGTCATGCACGACCACGCGCCAATAGATGGGCTCCAGCGCGCGCGTCGGTCGCCTCTCCGGCGAGATCAGAATCGTGAACGATTCCGTTCGCATCCGGAGTTCACCTCGTGGCCGTTTGTCAGCCTGACACGCCGCCAGCAGCGGCAGCAGCAGAAGCGGGACGAGGCGGGACAGACGCGCGCGCGTGGTCGTCATTGGTAGTATTCGAGCCCGAGGTGGGTGATCTGTTCTTCGCCCATGAGATGGCGAAGCGTGTTCTTCAGCTTGGTCTGCTGAATGAAAAGATCATGCTCGGGCTGCAGTCCCGGGGCGGCCTGCGGCGACTTGTAATAAAAGCTTAACCATTCCTGAATCCCCTTCATCCCGGCGCGCTTCGCGAAGTCGCTGAACAGCGCGAGGTCGAGCACCATGGGTGCGGCCAGAATGGAGTCCCG
>CAZMGX010000240.1:0-7868 GCA_964565915.1 uncultured Gemmatimonas sp. | reverse complement strand
CGTCGTGATCCGATTGCACGCGCGTTCGGGTGGGACAGTCTCGCCGCCGCCGTCGAGGTCGCGCGTCGGGATCCGTTCCTCGATGGCACGGTCGACCGGTGGGTGGCGGCGGAACGGTATCAGGAGGCTTCGCTCCTCACGTTCTACCTCACGGATCATCCGCCGGTGTTTTCGCTCAACCTGAACGGTCGCACCAACCAGTTCGACCTGTGGGAGACGGCGTACGAAAAGATCCGTCCCGGTGACGGACTGATCGCCGTGTTCGACGACAATCCGGCGGGTGATGCCCTGGCGGCCAAGGTCGGTACGTGGTTTCGCGAGACGCGCGGCGGTGCGCACGTCGTGCTGCGCCGGGAGCGTGGCGAAGTCGCACATCGGCGCATCTGGCTCTATCGGATCGCGCAGAACGTCCCACCGCGCGCGAACACACTCCCCGCGCTGTCGGCGAACCGATGAATGCGGTCTCGCTGTCGACCGTGCTCGCGATTGCTGGTGCGGGAGCAGCGGGATCCGTGTTGCGATTCCTGCTGTCCGCGTGGATGCTCCGTGGCAGCGGCGCCTTTCCAGTCAGCACCTTCGCGATCAACATCGGCGGTTCGTTCCTGATCGGCCTGTTCGCCCGCGTGTTCAGCACGCCGGATAGCAACGCGGTCTTGCGCGCCGCGCTGACCGTGGGATTCTGTGGCGGCTTCACGACCTTCAGTACCTTCAGCGCCGAGTTCGTCGCGCTCGTGCAGGAGGGTCGCACGGGACGCGCCGTGGTCTACGTCGTCGCCAGCGTCATGGCAGGCATCCTCGCCGTGCTTGCCGGTTTGGCGCTCGGCAATCGTTTCGTGACGGCACGTGGCTGACCGGGCCACTGCATCTCCTGACCCTTCTCTCCGAACGACCGTGCCACTACCAGTGATTCCCAGCGACCTCGCGGCGTGGTGTGATGCCAATGACGCGCGCGCGCAGGATGAGTTGTTCGCGTTCCTGCGTATCCCGAGTGTCAGTGCAAAGTCGGAGCACAAGGCCGACTGTCTGGCAGCGGCGGAGTTCGTGGCGAAGGCCCTCGTCGACATCGGGTTCGAGGCGGCCCTCGTCGAGACACCGGGACACCCGATCGTGCTGGGGGAGTGGCGAAAGGCGGGCCCTTCGGCCCCGACGCTGCTGATCTACGGCCACTACGATGTGCAGCCGGCCGAGCCGCTCGAGCTCTGGACATCGCCTGCGTTCGAACCGACCGTGCGCGACGGGCGGATCTATGCGCGCGGAAGCGTCGACGACAAGGGACAACTGTACCTGCATCTGAAAGCGCTGGAAGCACACCTGGCCGTCCGCGGAACGTTACCCGTGAACGTCATCGTGATTGCCGAGGGCGAAGAAGAAGTGGGCAGTGTCAATCTCGAGCAGTTCCTCGAGCGCGAACGGGAGCGCTTGGCCTGTGATGCGGTCGTCATCTCCGATTCCACGATGTTTGCGCCGGGCATCCCGAGCATCCTGTCGTCGCTGCGTGGAATGGCGTACGTGCAGATCGACGTGCGCGGCGCCAATGGAGACCTGCATTCCGGCATGTACGGCGGCGCGGTCGTCAATCCGGCGATGGCACTCGCGCGCATTCTTGCCACCATGCACGACGCCGACGGTCGTATCGCCATTCCCGGGTTCTACGATGCGGTGCGCCCATTCCCCGACTCGGTCAGGGAAGGCATGCGTTCGCTCCCCTTCAGCGATGAGACGCTGATGCCCGAGGTCGGCGTGACGGCGCTGGGCGGCGAGCCAGGATACACGACCCTTGAACGACTGTGGACACGTCCGACCTGCGAAGTGAACGGATTGTTGAGCGGCTACACGGGTGAAGGGGCGAAGACGGTCCTTCCGGCCATCTCGATGGCGAAGGTGAGTTTTCGTCTCGTGCCCGACCAGACGCCGGCGGAAATCGAACGACTCGTCGCCGAGCACGTCGCGCGCGTCACGCCCCCGGGCATCACGGCAACCGTCACGGCGCTGCACGGTGGGCGTCCATGGCGCGCCGACCTGAAGGGACCGATCATCGAGGCCGGCAAGCGGGCGTTGGCAGCCGCCTTCGGTCGAGAACCCGTCATCACGGGTGAAGGCGGCTCGATTCCCGTGGTGGGCGATTTCGAGCGCATTCTCGGTGCGCCGGTGCTGTTGATGGGCTTCGGTCTCCCCGGTGAGACCGCCCCCGCGCCCGACGAGTGGATCAGCGCCGAGAACTATCGGCTGGGAATGCGCGCGGCGGCGACTCTGCTCGACGAGTTTGCCGCCGCGTCCGCTGCCTCTACCTCCGACTGACAACCGGGAGCGTCGGCGCGCTCGCGAGGGCGGTGCAGGCTATCGCGTGGACCAGGCGAAATCGGCGATGACCGGCAGGTGATCGCTTCCCAGGTCTGGTCCGACCCAGGCACCGCGCGGCTGCGGTGACGACGCCGTGCCGAGCACGTGATCGATGCGGATGCGCAGCAGGGATCCTTCGCGCTTGGACCAACCGAAGCCGGTACCGGTCGCGTCAAACGCGTCGGTATAGCCACCCCAGTGGCGACGGAAGATGGCACTCTCCACCGGCAGATTGAAATCGCCGGCCACGAGTACGGGGACGCGCTTGTCGCCGCGGATGGCCCAGATGGCCGCACGCTCCGACTCGCGATCGCGGATCATCGCGTTCAGCTCGATGCGGCGAGAGGCGCGCGGCGACGGCGAGGCCATACGTTCGGCATCGGCGAGGTCGTCCGGGATCAGGCCGCCCTTGCCGAGCAACCCTTGCAGTCCCTTGCGGGCCGTTTCGAGATGGAGATTGACGAACACGAATGGCCCGCGAGGAGAGCGCAGGGTCTGACGCAGCACGAGGCCGGTGCCGCCGAACCCGAACTGCGAGACCCGATTGAAGTCCTGACGCGGCATCGTGTCGGATGACACGATCGGCCAACGACTCAGCGAACACAGGCTTTTGTGGCGCGTGAGGTGCCAGCCACGAAATTGCTGGAGCTCGTTCCACAGGGCCTCGCTGCATTCTTGGAGAGCTACCAGATCCGGTGACGTCTGATCGATGAACATCTGCAGCCGCATCGCACCGTAGCGGGTGCCCTGTGTGTTGAACGTCAGCACGCGCACGTCGCCGTCTGCCGCATCGCGTGTGGGCAGTGGTCGCCCAAGGGTGTATCGCGAGACCCGGCCACCCATGATCGGCCCGAGCACGATGAGCAGCGCCACCGTGAGAGGGATGAGCGTTTGACGCGCGAAGGCGACCGCCAGTGGCACCAGCATCACGAACGGCACCAGCATGACGAATCGCGGACCATACGCGAGCAGTGTCGCCGGGAGGAACGACTCCGACGTCCAGATCAGCAGCAGCCAGGTGAGCAGCACGATGCCGCACCACGCCCATACCGCGCGCGCCGTCCATCGGGTTGCGGGGCGACGGCTGAGGGTGCTGGAGAGCATGCCGTACAGCCACTGGGCCACCGTGCGGTCGAGCTGACGCCAGGACGGCATTCGCAGCGAGGGCATTTGCCAGCGTCGCCCGCGCGAGGAGGTACCTGATGATGATGCCCGTCGCCGCCGGGTCTCGGAGGCAGGTCGTTTGCTGCTGGTCGCGCGGTCGTCCGAGGTCCCGGCCGGCCGCGCGACAGTCACGAGCTTTCCGCATCGGCACTTGATGCGCTTGCCGATGTGGGCGTCATCGGAGTTGTACGCCATGCCACACGCGCACCGAACCACGAAATCGGTGCGGTGCGCGCTTGGGGGGGTCGTCATACGCGAAGAATCGCGAGCGATCCGTCGAACGGACTCAGAGGCCGTCCAACAGCGAATCGTTGTTGGTGGTGGCAGCAATCCGCTTGATCAACCACTCCATCCCCGCCTGCGGCGGCAGTTGGTGCAGCCCGCGTCGCAGCAGGTGCACTTTGTCCAACTGATCGGGGCGGTAGAGCTTTTCTTCGCGCCGGGTACCGCTGGTCGCGATGTCGAAGGCGGGGTAGATACGCCGGTCGGCAAGGCCGCGATCGAGCTTGATCTCGCAGTTACCGGTGCCCTTGAACTCCTCGAAGATCACCTCGTCCATCCGTGATCCGGTTTCGACGAGCGCGGTGGCGATGATGCTCAGCGAACCGCCGCCGTGCTGCGGCGCGATCATTCGGGCAGAGCCGAAGAACGCCTTCGGCTTCTGCATCGCGGAGGAGTCGAGGCCGCCGGACATGGTGCGACCGGTGCCGCGCTCCACCGTGTTGTAGGCACGGGCCAGGCGGGTGATCGAGTCGAGCACGATGACCACGTCCTTGCCGAGTTCGACAAGACGCCGGGCACGTTCGAGGGTCATCTCCGCCACTTCCACGTGACGCTTGGCCGGCATGTCGAAGCTGGAAGCCACGACTTCGCCATAACCCCACGTCACCATTTCGCTCACCTCTTCCGGACGCTCATCGACGAGCAGGACGAGCAGCGCCGCTTCCGGATGGTTGATGGCGACCCCTTCGACGATCGCCTGCAGCAGGGTCGTTTTGCCGGCGCGTGCCGGTGCGACGATCAGTGCACGCTGCCCGTAGCCGATCGGTGCGATCAGGTCGATCGGGCGTCTCGTCAATTCGGGCCCGGTCTTGGCCGGCCGACCGGTTTCGAGCGTGAGTTTTCGATCCGGGTAGCTGGCGGTGAGGGTGTTGAACTCCGGTCGCTTGTCCAGCACCACCGGAGAGCCGTCGTTGAGGGCAATGACTTCAATCACCACCTGCCGGCCACGCTGGTCGCGACCATACGTGACTTCGAGCTTGTCGCCGCGCCGCAGTTGGTGCAGTCGCACCAGCGCTGGCGGCACGAACGGATCGGCCGGGTCGGGCAGGTAGCTGTTGATTGCTCGGCGAAGGAAGCCGCCATCTCTGGCGGAATCGAACCAGCCCAACAGGGTGCCATCGGCCGGCGTCACCGTGGTGACGATACGATCGAACGCGGGCTCGGCCGGAGCACCGCCTACCGCGGCACCACCTCCTCCACCGCCACCGCCCCCTCCGCCACGACGGAACCGGTTGCGCCCGCGACGTCCATTGCGACGGAAGCTGCGATCGTCGCCAGGTGCTCCGTCGTTCCGTTCAGCACCGCGTTCCGGTCGATCCGGCCGCGGCCCGCGATCTCCGCGGCCCCGAGGCGGTCGGTCGGGACGATCCTGTCGCGGTGGCCGCCCGTCCGAGCGAGGTTCGGGCCGCGCATCAGAGCGCGCATCGGACCGCACGTCCGGTCGCGCGTCCGTTCGCGCTTCCGGTCGCGCTTCCTGCCGACTGGCACGCTCGGCGCGCTCGAGGCGATCCATCTGCTCCATGCGCTGAATGCGCTCGAGTTGGTCGCTGGCGTTACGCTCAACGACGGCCTCCGGCGGCGGCGCGGCGGGGCGAGGAGGACGCGGCGCGGGCGGGGGCGCCACAGGCTCGGAACGCGCGACTGGCGGTTCGGGCGCGGGGCTACGCTCGGGTGCGTCGAGATACGGATTTTCATCCCCGACGGTGTCGGGAGTCTTGGGTGCCCGGGGGCGACCGCGGCGGCTGGGACGTTTTGGTTCGGTCATTCGAAAACTGCGTGTGATTCGTCGGCTCTCGTCCGGACGGACGGAGCACAGCACCATGGCGTATGCGACCATGGGCCAACAAAGCCGAGTTGGATGAGCAACTCGAGGGGCGCTAATGCGCGCAGGACGTGCGGGATGATCTGGACGGGTATGGTCGTGCCGTCGCACAGCCGAAAAGACGTCTTCCGTCTTCCGGTACCGCTTGGAGGGTGCGCGAAGAAACTCGCGCGACCAATCACTGGAGGGGATTTCGCCGGAACAAGGTCCGGCACCCCGCTTGGCACTCGATGCGAAAGCCGTAGCTCCGCACTCGTTACCCTTGGAGTATTACGACCCAGCCCGATCTGCGCAACCCGCCCCCGCCCACCGTGTCCGTCTTGCTACTTTTCGCGGCATGATCGCCCCACCTCTCGACCTTCCCGCCGCGCTCGCCGACGCGGTGGCCCAATATGAAGCCTCAGGCAATGTCGGCGCCCTGATGGAACGGTTGCACCGTCTACGCGACGGGGTCACGCCGGACGCACTGGTCGCGGCCGCCGAGCCCTGGCTGCACATGCCGGAGGTCGCGGGTCCGCTGTACGAGCGTGTCGTCGAGGAGCAACCAGGAAACGCGCGCGCGATGGTCATTCTCGCGAACGCGTATTGGCTGTCCGGTCGCGGTCCGGAGGTCGTGGGGGCCTTGGCGAGTCGCGCCATTGCCGCCGATCCGGCCAATCGAGGTGCCTGGCACATGTGGGCGCTCACCGAGTCGAACCAGCGGGATCGCACGATCCGATGGCTGCAGGTCACGCAGCGTTTTCCTGTCGATCAGGTCGCCAAAGCGGCGCTGGCAGACAACGCCGCCTCGTTGGCGGCGGCGGAGCACGACAAGGAAGCCCTCGCGATGGCAATCACCGCCTACGAAGATCTGTGGGCGCTGTCACCAACCGAACAGCAACGCGCGGCGCTCGAGTCAGCGCTCACGACGCTGCGCAGCTACCACTGGTAACGGCTGGCGGAGGGAGCGAACCGGGCGACGGGTCGTCCGCTGGTCACTCCCGACCGCCGCTGACCGTCTGCCACGTCGGGCACTGCGGTACCGGTGGTGCCGCGCGTCGCGGAACAGAATCGGGGCGTGCGGCGGTGGCCGTCGGCAGGGTGTCTGCGACAGCCAGCAACTCCACGTCGAACACCAGTTCCGCGCGTGGCGGGATCACCGGCGGTCGCCCAGCCTCACCGTACGCCAGCTGATAAGGAATCAACAAGCGACGCTGGCCGCCGACGCGCATCCCCTCGAATCCGAGATCCCACCCCGCGATGACCCGTCGCACGCCAACCGGGAAGGCGAGTGGCGGTTTCGGCCGACCATTCGGCATCGTATCGCGGGAAGAATCGAACTTCGTGCCGTCGACGAGCCAGCCGGTGTAGTGCGCGTAGACGCACTGTCGTGGAGCCAGCGCAGCTCCCGATCCGACCACGACGTCGATCATGCGCAGCGCAAACGCTACGCGGGGCGCCACGTCGATCCGCGGGATTGGCGCTGGCAGCTCGGGCGCACGCGTGCCTGCGCACGCCGACAACAGGCCGAGCAGTGTGACGGCCGCTACACGCGACATGCTGGCATGAGAGAAAGAGATCATGGCGTGGCGATCACGCGCGGATTGCCGTCCGAGACATAGCGGGCGAGCGGACCTGGCCGATCCATCGCATCCAGCGTCGTGGACAGTTTGGTGCCACCCTGCAACGGGACGCGCGGCAGGGAGCGTGGATTGAACTTCGGATCGTGTGGACTGCGCGCCGGTCCACCGGCGACCTCGAACACGGCGTCGTGCGCATAGCTCACCGTGCGCTTGCTCTTCTTGTCGTACCACGAGCCGCTGAACGCGAGCGCGCGGTTCTTCGGCCACAAGCCGTACGGCAGGGCCAGCCCGCGCACCTTGTGTCCCGGGACGGCCGAGTCGATGGCCATCGCGCCGCGGGCCAGTTGCTCCTGCACCACCGCGTCAGAGTACTTGCTGAGCTTTGCATGCCACAAGGTGTGGTTGCACAGCTCGAAGCCCTGCGCCGCGAGGAACTGCAGTTTGGGAAAGCGCCACGCCGTCAGCTGTCCGTCGATGCCCTTGTCCCCGAAAAACGCGTGACCGGCCTCGGCCGCCGGCAACACGCAGAACAGGCCGCGCGGCTTCCAGTCGGGATGGCTCTTGATGAAGTCGAGGAGAATACCGATCGCGCTGGTCGGATCGATCACGAGCGCGCCGTTGCGCTCGCGATAGCGGAACTGCCCGGGCGAGGCGTCGTCGAAGGTGAAGAGCACCGGCGTCTTGCCGGCCGGCACGTC
>CAZMGX010000239.1:0-7903 GCA_964565915.1 uncultured Gemmatimonas sp. | reverse complement strand
CACCAGTTTCTCCGACGACTGCATCGATTGGCGATAGGTCGATCGATACTCGCGACGGAGCGACCAACCGGCACGCCGAACGGTGGTGTCAGACTGCAACCGCGTCACCAACACCCCGTTGATGGCTTCCACGCGCATGGTGACAATGGGCGTCTGCTGTACGATGGGGTGCTGGCGAGCACGCAACATGGAGTCGAGCGGCGCGGCTTGATCATCCTGCACATCGAACAGCAACAGATTGCCCGCCGCTGCGTCGGCGGTGGTCTGCACGCGAGAGAGCAAATTCGCCTGCACGAGATACACGGTGCTCAACAGGAACGCGCCGAAGCCCAGTGCCAGGGTCACCGCGCGCGTCTGGTTCGCGGGACGGTGCAGGTTGGCGATGCCCTGCCTCAGGGTGAACGGCCACGACGGCCGCGTGCTGCGACGCGCGGCCGCGATCAGCGCTGTCGCCGCCACCCACAACACCGCGACGGCGACCGTGATGCCCGCACTGATGGCCAGCCCGTCGCGCCAGTTGCCCAAGCGCACGATGATGATCGAGACGAGACTGCCGACCAGCAGGCCGTCGACGATCAGTCGGGCGCCGTCGCGCCACTCGCTGGGCAGGGCGGCTGAATCGGCTTCCCGACGAATCGCCTGCAGGGGCGACACGCGGCGCAGCGCGAGCAGCGGGCGCATCGCGAATACGAGCGCGACCCACACCCCCGTGCCCAGTCCCAGCACGAGTGGTTGCAGTTCGAGCGCAATGGTCACGTCGACCGGCAGGAAGTCGGAGATGACCTGCGGAAGCAGGAACTGAATCGCCACACCGAGCAGAGCGCCGGCCAGTGCTCCCACGAATCCCATGGCCGCGGCCTGTACAACGTACAGTCCGAGCACCTGTCGACTGGTCGCCCCCAGACACCGGAGCACGGCCACGGTATCGATCTTGGCGGAGACGAATGCGTTGACGCCACTCGCTACGCCGATACCGCCAAGCAGCAGGGCGATGAGGCCGATGATGCTCAGGAAGTCGGCCAGTCGCACGACCGCTTCGGTCAGGTCCTCCTCGGTGTCGGCGACGGTGCGCACCCGCACACGTGTGCGTGGGGCTGGCGAGCTGAGACCGCCTTGCGCTGAGTCACCTTGTGCGGAGTCGCCCGACGCGGAGTCGCTCCGTACGGTGTTGCCCTGGGCCGTGACGACCGCCTGCGGAGGCGCGGTGGGCACGGGGGAGGCCGAGTTGAGGGGGACGGGCACCGAGTCAACGACGGGCTCGTCCGCGCCGCCACCGCGGCCACCGCGACCGCCCGCGTCGCGCGCCTCATTGGCCTCCTGGATCGCCGCGGCGCGCGGATCGATCCGTCGACGCAGGTAGCGCGCGAAGAGCGACGCCGCACCCTTTGAGGCGATGGCCGCCGGCAACTTCAGCACCACATCGTATTCCGCGCGGCTGCCGAAATTCAGCAGGCCCGTCGATGGGATCCAGCGGTCGGAGATGTAGATGCGCGGACCGATGACGGCCGTGATGCCGGCATCGCCCGGCACGTTGCCGAGGGTGCCGGCGATCCGGAAGGACTGCGTTCCAAGGCGCAGCGAATCACCAACCGACGCCGTCAGGGCGATCAGCAGTGACGGGTCGACAAACACCACCGGCTGCTCATGCACCGTCGCCCAGCCGCCCGCGGGCACCGTCTCGATGGCGCCATAGAACGGGTAGCCCGGCGATACGGCACGAATCTGCACGAGCCGGGTCCCACCGGACGGCTCGGCCAAAGCCATCGAGGCGAAGGTCGTGATGCGGGCGTTCGGGATCCCGGTCGACTTCAGCGAATCAAGCAACGTGTCGACGACGGCGGGAAACTCGGCCCGTGCGCCCAGCGAGATGTCACCGCCCAACAGCGTACGCGATTGATCGCGGATCGACGCGGTCACGTTGCCCGCGAACGAATCGATCGCCACCAGGGCGGCCACCCCGAAGGCGATGGACGACATGTACAGCGCCAGGCGACGACGTGCGGTGCGACTCTCGCGCCACGCGAGCCGCAGCAGGGCGGCGGTCGTCACGGGGCGACCGGTCGATCGTGACGTACGTCCTCGACCACCACCCCGTCGCGCAGACGTATGGTGCGTTGCGTGCGCGCGGCCAACGCGGCATCGTGGGTGACCAGCACGATGGTGCAGCCCCGTTCCCGGTTCAGCTCCTCGAGCAGCTCGACGATCCGCTCACCCGTGACTCCATCCAGATTGCCCGTCGGCTCGTCGGCAAACAGGATGCGCGGCGCGTTCACGAAGGCACGCGCCAGCGCCACCCGTTGCTGCTCACCACCCGAAAGCTGCTGCGGAAAATGGTGCGTCCGATCCCCCAGCCCGACGCGGGTCAACAGATCCTTGGCTCGCGCGCCGGCCTCGCGGGTGCCCACGGTCCCTGCCAGTTCCAGCGGAACCTGCACATTCTCCTGGGCGGTCAGCGTGGGGATCAATTGAAAGCTCTGGAACACGAACCCAACTTTCGCGCCACGCAACTGCGCCCGTTGGTCTTCGTTCAGGCTCCCCAGGTCAGTACCATCCAGCGTTACCGTTCCACCGGACGGGGTATCGAGTCCGGCCAGCAGTCCCAGCAACGTCGTCTTGCCGCTGCCTGACGGACCGACGATCGAGATGAAGGCCCCCTGCGGCACTTCGAAGGACACGTCCCGCAACACCGTCAGTGGCTGCGCGCCACTCTGATACGACTTGGTCAACCCGCGAGCGACAAGCATGCGATTGGTGCAAAGGGAAACGATGCGAAAAGCCCACGCGATCGGGCTGACGGTGGCCATGTGCTGGACCGCCGCTTGCGGCGGCACAGACCGGGCACCAGCGGCCTCAAGGGAATCAACCGGGACAACCGCCACTCCGGCAACCGCGGAGAAGCCAAATGCCGCGGTCGCGTCCGCGCCCGGTTCTACCGGCCGTGGGCGCGTCGTGCTGATGGGGACCAGCCTGACGGCCGGTCTCGGGCTCGACCCGGAGCGCGCCTATCCCGCGCTTCTCCAACGGAAAGCCGACTCGGCGGGTTTCCCGGTCACCATCGTGAACGCCGGCTTGAGCGGCGAAACATCTGCGGGCGCACGACGGCGCGCCGGGTGGGTCCTCGATCAGCCGGCGGCACTTGTTGTTCTGGAAGTCGGCGCCAACGACGGGCTGCGCGGTGTCGATCCGGATTCCACGCAGGCCAATCTCATCGCCCTCATCGAGACCATTCGCCGCGAGCAACCGACCGCGAAGGTGCTGCTGGTGCAAATGGAGGCGCCCACGAACCTCGGGCGCGACTACACGGTGCGGTTTCATGCGGCGTATCAGAAGGCAGCCGAACAGACCGGTACGCCGTTATTGCCGTTTCTGCTCGAGGGCGTGGCGGGGGTCAGCAGCCTGAATCAATCGGACGGCATTCATCCCAACATCGAAGGCGCGCAGCGGGTTGCGGAAACGATGTGGAAGTCACTGGCGCCCGTGCTGGCCGATCTCTCTCGCTGAGTCTCGACGATGACTGCACGCTCTGCCTGGTTGCCGCTGCTGGCGCCGCTCGTGACGCCGATGCTGTCGCTGTCCTTACCGCCGCGCGTGGACGCACGCGTGGACGCACGCGAGGACGCGCTCTTGGCCCCGCGCCTCGCGTTCTCAGCGCCGAGGCCCGCGGCGGTTCGCGCTGCGCAGGCGGCGTCGAAGCCCGCCCTCTCGGATCCGGCACCGTCCCCTGATGGCAGCGAGATCGTCTTCGTTGCCGGTGGAGATCTGTGGACCGTCGCTGCGGCCGGAGGGGCTGCGCGGTTGCTGGTGGCTCACCCGGCCACGGAGGCGCGTCCGCTCTGGTCGCCGGACGGCACCCGCATCGCGTTCACGTCGACACGGACGGGAAACGGCGACATCTACGTGCTCGATCTCGCGACGGGGCGCGTCATGCGCCGGACGTTCGACGATGGACGCGAGCAGTTGGACAGCTGGTCGCGTGACGGTAAGTGGCTCTACTACTCCAGCAGCAGCGGCGACATCTCGGGTATGAACGACGTGTGGCGCCTCCCCGCCGACGGCGGACAGCCCGCCGTGGTGGCCGGTGATCGATACTCGAGCGAGTACTGGGCCGCACCCTCGCCGGACGGACGCACGGTGGCCATCACCGCGCGCGGTACCGTGTCGGGTCAGTGGTGGCGGCATGGACACTCCCACATCGACGAAAGCGAGATCTGGCTCGTCTCCGGGCTCGATGCCGCGACGCCAACCTACACGGCCTTCGGCGCGTCGGGTGGCGCCAAGGACGCGTGGCCGATGTGGTCTGCGGACGGGCGGACCTTGTACTACGTCAGTGATCGCGGCGGCGAGGAAAACCTGTGGGCGCAACGCGTCAACGGCGGCGCCACGCCAGGCGATAGCGTCCGCAGCCTTACGCGCTTCACCAACGGGCGCGTTTTGTGGCCGCAGATCGCGCACGACGGCAGCGTCATCGTGTTCGAGCGAAACTACGGCATCTGGCGCCACGACCTCGCGCGCAACACCGTCGCCGAGGTGCCCATTACGCTGCGCGGTGCGACCGCAGAGCCGGTACCCGAGCGGCAGACCGTGTCGCAGGGCTTCACCACGCTGGCCGTGGCTCCCGATGCGCGCAAGGCGGCGTTCATTGCACGCGGCGATCTGTTTGTCGTGGGTACCCGCGATGGCGGCGACGCAACGCGCCTGACGGCGACGCCGGCGGTCGACGCAGAACCCACGTGGTTGCCGGACAGTCGTCGACTGGTGTATGCCTCGATGCGCGGAACCGACTGGCACTTGTACATGGTGGACGCGGTCTCGCGGGTTGAGCGGCCCCTCACCGCCGGTGTCGGCCGCAACTATGGCGCGCGCGTGTCGCCCGATGGTCGGTGGATCGCGTATCAGCGCAACGGTGATGAAATCCGCGTGATGGCCGTTGACGGCACCAACGACCGACGCGTCGCCCAGGCGGATGTGAGCGAACCGCCATTCGGTGGCGCGGGCACTATCTCGTGGTCACCCGATTCACGCCTCATCGGTTACACCGCACGCGGACGTGGCGGGTGGGGCAACGTCTGGGTGGTCGGACTCGACGGCGCGGCCCCCAGGCAAGTGACCTTCGGTGCCGACGCCAATGTGAGTGGTGTGCAGTGGTCACCAGACGGGACGTTCCTGCTGTATCGCTCGGCCCAGCGTACGGAGATTCCTCGCGTCATTCGCGTCGATCTCGTGCCTCGCACGCCGCGTTTTCGCGAAGATCAGTATCTCGACCTCTTCGGTCCACCACCCGCCACGCCGCCGGCGTCGCCGCTCGTGCCGCGCGACAGCGCCACGCGTGCCGCGATGGGTGATTCGCTGCGCACGATCACGCGATCGGCGTCGAACGCGCGGGTGACGGTCAACATCGCCTTCGACGGGATTCGCACCCGCACCAGTGTGCTGCCCACGGAGCGGATCGAGATTGGTCAACTCGCCATCAGTCCGAACGGCCGCACGCTGGTGTTCAGCGGCACGGCGGGTGGGCAGCAGCAGATCTATGCGTACGCACTCGACGAGTTGTCGCGCGAGGCGCAGGCGCGGGCGCTGACGACGTCGCCCGGTGGCAAGAGTGCGCTCCAGTGGTCACCCGATTCGAGGGAAGTCTGGTACCTCGAGGGCGGGCGCATCAGTGCGTTGGTAGTGGAGTCGCGGCAAGCGCGGACGATCGCGGCCGCGGCGGAGACCGACGTGTCGTTCGAGATGGAGAAGCGCGCCGTGTTCGACCAGATGCGTTCGTATCTGGCGCACAACTTCTTCGACTCCACGATGCATGGCGTCGACTGGTCGTCGTTGGGTGATCGTGTATCGCCGTATGTCGAAGGGAGTCGCAATCCCGATGACCTGCGCCGCGTGCTGTCGCTGATGATCGGCGAACTGAATGCCTCCCACCTTGGCATCAGCGGCCCGACGACGGGTGGTACCGTCGTCCCCATGGCCCGTCTGGGTGTGCGATTCGACCGCGCGGCGCTCGAGACGTCCGGACGTTACCAGATTGCCGAGGTGATCGATCGGGGGCCGGGCGCCATCGGCGGTCTCGCCATCGGCGAGGTGATCACGGCGGTGGATGGGGTGGCGCTGACGCGCGGCGTTCCGCTGGACTCATTGCTGGTTGGACGCGTGGGTCGACGGGCCTCGCTGACCGTGACGGGCGCAAGCGGGGCGGTGCGTACCGTGTCGCTGCTCCCTGTGGCACTGGGCGCGGAGAAGGGGCTGCTGTACCGGCAGTGGGTGGAGCAACGACGGGCCTATGTGGCGCGCATCAGCAACGGTCGGCTGGGCTATGTCCACATGTTTGATATGGGCGAAGGGTCGCTGGACCAGCTGTATCTCGACCTCGACGCGGAGAATCAGGCGCGCGACGGCGTGGTGGTCGACGTACGCAACAACAACGGGGGCTTCGTGAATCCGTACGCCATCGACGTGTTGGCGCGCCGGAGCTACCTGCTGTTCACGCCGCGCGGGTCACAAGCGTCGCCGGCCCGCGGCAGCCTGGGGCAGCGGACCCTTGAGCGCCCGACGGTGCTGGTGACCAACCAGCACACGCTGTCTGATGGAGAGGATTTCACCGAGGGGTATCGATCGCTGGGGCTGGGGAAGGTGGTGGGTGAGCCGACGTCGGGCTGGATCATCTTCACGTCGAACGTGCCGCTGCTGGACGGGTCGACGCTGCGGATTCCGACCACCCGGGTTACGGATGCGCAGGGACGAGATATGGAGCTTCGTCCCAGATCGGTCGATATTCTGGTGATACGCCCCATCGGCGAGTCGTACTCGGGCAGGGATAAGCAACTGGACGGTGCCGTGTCGGCATTGCTGGAGGCGCTCCCGCGGCGGCCCTGAAGACTCGCAGGATCGGTGGTGGCAGCTCTCAGGTGCGGCGCCGATGCCGGCTCCGGCCTCCACACATCCTCTCTCATGATCTCGCTTCTCGTCATTCTCGAAGAACTCGTCCATACCGACTTCGGCACGATGGACCTGGCATCGGTCCGTCAGCGGCTCGCGGCCGAGGCTCCTGAGCCCACGGTAGCAGGGCAGGCCGGCACCTTTCTGGATGCGCTGGCGGCTGTGCAGCACCGACCGCGCGAGGAGGTGTACGTCTGGGCGGCCCAGCGCGTGGTCGGGCCGCTGGTGTCCGAGTTTCCGACCGTCTTCAAAGGGCACACGTCCACCCGGACCCTCCTGCTGCAGCTGGGACAGGTGGCCCCGGCGTTGGTGACGGAGGTGCTGCCAGAGTCGGCGTGTCCGGACCTGTGGGAAGATTTCCTGGATTCGGAAACGATTCGGATCGGGTTTGACGGTCCCGAGGAGGCGGCGTGGGTGTTGCAGGGCATCGTGGCGGGGATGGGTGCCCATTTCGGGGAGCGAGTCGAGGCGAGTCGCGGCGTGGCCCCTCCGATGCTGAGCGATCGGCGGTTGGTGGACGTCAAGGTGGTTCCGGAGCGTCGCGGGGGCGGGCGCGGCGGCCGGCCGTCATTTGGGCTTTCATCGGCTGGCACTCGCAGCTAAATTCCGAGGCTGTCCAGTATTCGCGCGCGCGGCAGCGGCCGCGGCGCGCGTTCCCCAGATCGTTCCAGGTGCCGTCATGGCTTTTTCCGCGACTCAGATCCGTCGTGGCATGGTCCTCGTGTTCGAGGGAGATCCGTGCCGCGTTGTTGAATTCCGGCACCACACGCCGGGCAATTTGCGCGCGATGGTGCAGGCGAAGCTCAAGAATCTGCGAACGGGTTCCAACTTCGATCATCGCTTCCGCGCCGCCGATACGATCGTGAAGGCGGACATGGAAACGCACGAGCTCGAGTTCATGTATCAGGGTGGGGATTCGTACCACTTCATGAACATCGAGAACTACGATCAGATCGAGATGGACGACGAG
>CAZMGX010000238.1:0-7904 GCA_964565915.1 uncultured Gemmatimonas sp. | reverse complement strand
CCGCGGCGGCCGCATGTGGAACCTGGTGGGCTTCCAGACCCGACTGCGCATCCCCGAGCAGCAGCGGGTTTTCCGCATGATTCCCGGACTGGCCGACGCCGAGTTCCTGCGCTTCGGCTCCATCCATCGCAACTCCTATCTCAACGCGCCGGCCACACTCTCGCCGTTTCTGTCGCTGCGCGAATCACCGACCACGCTGTTTGCCGGGCAGCTCACGGGCGTGGAAGGCTACACCGAGTCGAGCGCAACGGGACTTCTGGCAGGCATCAACCTCGCGCGGATGCTGCGCGGCGATGAGCCCGTGGTGCCGCCGCCCGCCACCATGATGGGCGCGTTGTATCGATATCTGCGTGAGGCCGACCCAAAGCACTTCCAGCCCATGAACGCGAACTTCGGCCTGCTGGACGAGCTCGAAGGTGCCAGCAAGGAGTTGCTCCGCGACAAGGCGCGCAAGCGTGCCGCGTTCGCCGAGCGGGGCCTTGCGGCCATGGCCACGTGGCGTGATGAGCACGAGTTGCTGG
Organism: uncultured Gemmatimonas sp.; assembly: GCA_964565915.1. Classification (GTDB taxonomy): domain Bacteria; phylum Gemmatimonadota; class Gemmatimonadetes; order Gemmatimonadales; family Gemmatimonadaceae; genus Gemmatimonas. The sequence goes on along the minus strand of CAZMGX010000238.1, from coordinate 7,383 downwards.
CCACGCGGGTCGGCGCACACGGATGACCGACGCCGCGGACGAGGTGAAGCCGCTCCCCGCGGAGATCGACGAGTATCTGCTCCATCTCGTGAAGGAGCGCGACATGTCACCCAACACGGTGAATGCGTATCGCCGTGACCTGCGGGATTTTTCCGGCTACCTCGCGGCGACCAAGGGCATCGCGGGGTGGGATTGGAACGCGCTCGGTCGCACCGAGATTCGCGGCTTCATGGCACACTGCACCCGTCGTGGGCTGGCCAAACGGTCCATTGCACGGGCGCTCTCCGCAGTGCGCAGCTTCTACCGCTGGATGCATCGCGATGAACGCGTGGACGTGAACCCCGCGCGCGCCGTGGGTTCGCCGAGGCTGCCCAGGAACTTGCCGAGTTATCTGGACCAGCAGCAGGCGGAGACCCTGCTGCAGCACGCGACCACGCGTGCACAATCCGGCGACTTCGGGGACGTGCGTAATTTGGCGATGCTGGAGCTGTTCTACTCCAGCGGACTGCGTCTGTCGGAGCTGCGCGGCGTCGATCTCGCCGACCTCGACCTCGTATCGCAGCAGGTGAAGGTGCGCGGCAAGGGACGCAAGGAACGCATCGTGCCCGTAGGCGACCACGCGCAACGGGCACTGCGCAACTATCTGGTCGTGCGTGACCGGCAGTTGGCCAAGTTGGGTGAGCGAACTGCACGTGCGCCCCGCGCGAGCGTGGCGAACGACGCGGCCGGGGCGGGTTCCAGTGCGGCGGCGCGTGCAAGCGGGGGGCGTTTGGCGCGCGGCGCCGTCTTCCTGAGTGATCGTGGCACCCGGCTGTCGCCGCGCGGTATTCAGCATGCGATCGTCGGTCTGTTGTCCGCCGTCAGCGAGGGGGCAGGGCTCAGCACGCACTCGTTGCGTCATTCGTTCGCCACGCATCTGGTGGACGCCGGCGCCGATCTGCGCGCCGTCCAGGAGCTGTTGGGCCACGCCAGCATCAGCACAACGCAGATCTACACGCACACCAGCGTCGATCGACTGAAGAAGGTGTATCGCCAGGCGCATCCGCGCGCCTGACCTTGCACCCACTCATGCCGTCGTGTTGAGCGCCTCCCTTCAGTCGTGACGTACCCGCTGAATCTTGAACCACAAAGGTCACAAAGGTCACGAAGGGCGAGCGTTGCTGCCATCTTCGCGATTCAACCTTTCAATAAGTTGAACTTCTGAACTGCGGCGACGCCTGCGATGTGCACCCTTCGTGACCTTTGTGACCTTTGTGGTTCAATTTGCTGTTGGAGCCCAGGCAATACCGCCAAACCGCTACGGCGTTCTACCATTCAGGATAATCCGCAGCCGCTCCGCGTCGAGATTCCCGCCGCACATCACGATGCCGACCTGCAAACCGGCCAGCCGACGCGCCAGCACCTGCAGTCCCGCAAGACCGGCCGCACCCGCGCCCTCAGCCATGTTGTGCGTCACGCGCAGTAGGTCCCGCACACTCTGCGCAATAGCTTCCTCACTGACCAGGACAAAATCCGTCAGGCCCGCGCGGAGCGTTTCAGCAGTCAGCTCGTACGTCGAACCCGTCGCGATCCCCTCGGCAAACGTCTTCGCCGTCTGGCCACGGCGCGGGACACCATCGCGCCACGCATCATACTGCGCCGACGCCCCTTCACTTTGCACCGCGTATACGCCCAGGGTCGGCTTGACCTCGTCCCGTACGGTCAGCGCGCCGACACACTGCGAGCCACCGCCCAGCGCAATGATGATGGCGTCCAACGTTGGCACTTGCTCGAGAAACTCCGCCGTCATGGTGCCCGCGCCGGCCAGGACGTCGGCGTTGTTGGTGGAATGAATGCGCGTCAGCCCTTCCTCGGCGATCAGCGCGTCGCAGTGCACCACCGCATCGTCGTACGTCGCGCCCGCCTCGACGAGCCGCGCACCGTACGAGCGGATCACCGCGTTCTTCTCCGGGTTGTTGCCCTCGGGCACGCAGATCGTGACCGACACGCCGAGCCGTGCGCCGGCCCACGCCAGCCCCTGGCCGTGATTACCCGTCGTGGCGGCGGCCACCCCGCGCTTCGCGGCAACCGGATCACGCTCCACGAGCGCCGTCAACGCGGACGTCGCATTGCGCACCTTGAACGTGTTCACCGGCAGGTGATTCTCGTGCTTTACCCATACCTGGATCCCATGACCGACGAGATCGTCAAGCAGCGGATAATGCATTGCGGGTGACGGGGGCAAATGGTCGCGCAGCCGTTCGCGGGCGGCAGTCACATCGGCATAGCGGATGGGCGTCACAGGCGATTCTCGCTCTCAGGGGTGTGCTGTAGATTAACAGGATGGCACTTCCTCCCATGCGCGCCACCACCATCCTTGCCGTGCGGCGCGACGGCAAGATCGCCCTCGGCGGCGACGGACAGGTCTCCGTCGGCGACACGATCGCCAAGGCCCACGCCGTCAAGGTCCGCGCCTTGAAAGGCGGCCGTGTCCTGGCCGGTTTTGCCGGCTCGGCCGCCGATGCCCTGACGCTCTTTGAGAAGTTCGAGGAAAAGCTCGAACGCTTTCCGGGTAACCTGCCGAAGGCCGCCGTCGAGCTGGCCAAGGAATGGCGCAGTGATCGGGTGTTGCGCCGCCTCGAAGCGCTGCTCATCGTGGCCGACGCGCAGCATGGCTTCATGATCAGCGGCAACGGTGAACTCATCGAGCCGGATGACGGCGTGCTGGCGATCGGCTCCGGCGGAGCCTACGCACAGGCCGCCGCGCGCGCACTCGTTCGCGAGACGACACTCAGCCCGGCCGAGATTGTGCGGAAGGCGTTGACCATCGCGGGCGAGATCTGCATCTACACGAACACCAACATCACGGTGCTCGAGCCGGCCCCGTAACCCGGCGCTCCGGCCGGACACCCTAGCTACTTCGGTCGACGCGCCATCCACGCCGACAGCTGCGCCTCGGCCGCGGAATCGCGCGCCGAGGCAGAGGCGATCCACTCGCGGTAAAGTGGCAGTGTCTTGAGATACGTCACGTATCGCGGATAGGTCGCGGCGTCCTTGCCGTCGAGAATCTCCACGGCCGTTTTGACCGCAGCCGCTGAAAAGGCGGTCCAGATGCGCTTGCCGAAGGCGGCGGTCGCGAGCTGAGGTGCTCCCAGATAGCCCTCCCATCCGTCTCGGCGCGCCGTCGCGAACGCCTCGTCGTAGTTGGTGCCATTCACCGACTTCGCGCTACGGAAGTCGCGGGACACGAGATCTGGCCGCAGATACAGCATCAGGCTGTGTTCGTCCATCCCGGCATGAAGGGACAATCCGTCTTCGCGCTTTTCCGTTGGAGTCATGTCCGACATGGCGCCACCCCATCCGCCCAACACCGGCATCAGTCCCCACAGGTTCACCATGGTGCCGCCGTAGGTTTCGCGAAAAAAATCTCCCGCGTCGTCGAGCGCGCCGATGTGCAATGGTGACCCGTGGACGTGCACCACCATGACCCAACGGAAACCCTGGTCCGCGAGATCGCGGGAGACGTCGACAAAGGCTGCACGAAGGGTCGACGGACGAATCGTATAGGTGCCCGCAAAAGTGAACTTTTGGCCGATCTCGTTGGAGCCACTCGCGCCGATCGAGATGGGTGGAAACACCAGGACCGTCCACCCCGGACGCTGCCTCACGATGCCGGCCGCGAGTTCGTTGGTCAGCCGTTCGCTGAGGATCCCGTCGGTGAAGGCCGGCAGATAGGGCCCGTGCTCCTCGAGCATGCCGCCAGGAAGAATGACCACGGTCTTGCTGCGGTCCAGTGCCCGAATCTGTCGCGTGTTGAGATTCGCGACGCGCATGACCTGGGACTCAACGGAGGTCGCGAAGAGAAAGGCGCAGAACGTCAGGCAGGACAGTCGCAATCTCATGACACGCTCCACGGGGACGTGATGCCACTGGTTGTGGCCGAAGGTTATCGCAGCGCCGGCGGGTTGAATAGCCAGCTGGCCTTGAGAAAGAATCCGTCACTCACGCGGCGCAATCGATCGAAGCCCAGTGCCGCCGGTTCGGTCATGCTGTTGCCGTAGCCTGCGAACAACACCGTGCCTGGCCGCGGGCGATACGAGAACAGCCAGTCGGCGCGCAGGAGATTGCTGGATCGCGCCGTCGAGGTGCTGTAGCGCCCGTCGCTCCCACGCACCAGCAGCGGCAGTCCCGTGCGATAGTCCACCAGCGCTTCTCGTCGATTCGCCTCGTACTGCGAGATCAGGCGTACAAAGAGCGGGCGCGCCAGCTGGTACTCGATCTTCACGCGCGGAATACGCTGTGAATACGATGACTGCCCGTTCGTGCGCCGGATCCATTCGTTGCTGGCATACGTCGCATTCAGCCGAATGCGCTCGTTGGGGCGCAGGTCCAGCGAACCGCTGTACGCCATGCGTCGGATCCGCGAGGTCTCCGAGAAGTCCACATCCTGCGCGCTCGTCGCACTGGCCGATGCCGCGAAACGACGGAACTGCGGTGTCGACACCGAGAGCGCGCCGGTCGTCGTCGTCAGTCTCGGCCCCGGCACGAAGGGGTCCGGTGCGGCGGTACCGTTCTCGGTGGCCAGCGTGCTGAAGGCCGCCGGATCGAATGCATACGTTGCGATCGTGGGCGTGAGTGACACCGACCAGCCGCCGCGCAGAGTGAAGGTGTTGCTCAGGTTCACGCGCCCTTCCAGCAGACTCTTCGCGTCGAAGAAGTCGCGGTACTTCCAGAGACCGGTGGCCGACACGAACACCATGTACCGCTCGATGCGAGCGCCCGGCTTGCCGAACAGCGTGAACCGGTTGGCGGCGTTCGGCTGGACAAACCCCGTGCGCGCCACAAACCCGTTGTCGGCGCGGAAGTCGGGGCGAATGCCGAGGAGGTTGTAGTGAAAGCCCCAAGCGCGGCCCGTGCGATCAACGACCGCTTCCCACAACGCGCCGGTGCGCGAGATCCCGGCCGCTCGTGATTGGCTGCCGGCAAACTGCAGCTGCGCGTAGTACATGCCACCGAACAGCGCCTTCACGTCGGCACCCAGCACACGATTTGTGTTGCCTTTGGCGATGCGGTCGCTGTACACGAGTCCCGCCGTCGACTGGGTGCCGAAGTCGCGTGTGACTCGCAGCACATCGACGAGTGGGCGATCGGTGCCACCGGAGGGGGTGGTCGCCACATCCAGCGCCGACAGCAGTGCGAGGTTGGTTCGTCCCTGCCGCGCGTTCAGTTTCAGTGCCGCGTCCGGCTGCACAATCCGTCGCATGTACACCAGCGTGTTCGGGACGTTGAATTGGTCGGAGCCTTCCACGAAGAACGGGCGACGCTCCGGGTAGAACAGCGCAAAGCGAGGGTCGGCGGCCACCTGCGTCGCATCGGCCTCGACCTGCGAGAAATCCGGTCGGATCGTGCCGACCACCACCACATTGCTGCCCAGTCCGGCGCGGACGTTGCCACCGAAGCGCGGCCGGCTGGTGTATCGCCAGTCCGCGTTGCCGGGCGCACAGCACGGCGTGCCGGCGATCGTGCTGGTCACCTCGGGATTCAACGTGACGTCGACCCCGTGGTGCATGTCGGTGAGCCCCGTCAGCCATCCTTCCTGCGCAATGAAGGATGCCGCGCCGCGTCGTACCGGCGTCCAGGTCTGTTCGTACCCGCTGTGCTGCACCTTGCGAATGACCTGCAATCCCCAGCGCTGCGCGCCACCCACGGGATAGCGCAGACTGCTGAAGGGAATGCGGATCTCCACCTCGTATCCGAAATCCGTGACGCGTCCGCGTGACTGCCACTGAAAGTCTGCGCTCAGGTCATTCTGGCCCGGCGAGACGTTTGAACCGGGAATGAACCCGCCGGCCTCGTTCTTGGTCCCGTCCCCCTGAATGCCCAGCGGGTTGACGATGAACACGAACGCTCGGCGACGCTCCTCGAACGTGTCGAGATGCAATTCGATGTTGTCGTCATTGTTGACGCGGTCACGGTCCGCGAGAGTCGCCCGCACGGCGCCATGCGGCTCGAACGCGCGCACGCCGAAGTGGATGGCCGCATGCGAGTACCAGATCAGGACTTCCGTCGAGTCCGGCGCCGGTCGGCCGTCGACCGGCGTATACAGCGAAAATCCCGTCAGGCGACGCGCACCGGCCCACACGGGTTCGTCCAGAAGGCCATCGATGACGATCGACTCGTCGAGCGGCCGGGACATGGGCACGCTGGTGTCACCGTCGCGCGCGTGGAAGACGAGCGAGTCGACGGCCGGGACGGGAATGGTGTCGGCAGTGACCGGCACAACACGGGGGGCGACAGCGAACGCCAGCTGCAGCGCAACTCCCCAGAGGGGGGCGGGAACCATGCGAAGAAGCTACTCAGGTCACCGACAGACTTCACCTGTGCCCGCTGCGCTCTTAGCCTTCGGGATGCCCTCACAACGCACCGAACAGGCGATCGCCCGACTCGCCGATCTTACACCGCGCCAAATCGTCGCCGAACTCGACCGGTACATTGTCGGACAAGCCGATGCGAAGAAGGCCGTCGCCATCGCGCTCCGCAATCGGTGGCGCCGCCAGCGCGCGCCCGAAGCCATTCGCAATGAAATCGCGCCGAACAACATCATCCTGATCGGCCCGACCGGCGTCGGCAAGACGGAGATCGCGCGACGCCTCGCCAAGTTGTCAGGCGCACCGTTCACGAAGGTGGAAGCGTCGAAGTTCACCGAAGTCGGATACGTCGGTCGCGATGTCGAGTCGATGGTGCGTGATCTCGTCGAAAGTGCCATCGACATGGTGCGGACCGAACGTGAAGGCGAGGTCGAAGACCTGGCCAACACCAAGGTCGACGAACGCCTGCTCGACTTGCTGCTCCCGGTGCCGCCCGCCGTCGATGCCAAGGAGCCGACGGAGGCTCAGCGAGCCGAGCAGGAGGCCAACGCCGAGCGCCACAAGCGCACGCGCGACAAGCTGCGGCAGTTGCTGCTGGACGGTCAGTTGGACGGACGCGAAGTCGAGCTCGAGGTGACGCAGTCCGCCCCCGGCATGCCGGATCGCATGACGCCCGGCGCGCCGGAGGGAATGGAGAGCATGGCGGAGTGGTTCCGCGACATGATGCCGAAGCGCAAGAAGAAGCGCACCGTCAAGGTCGTGGAAGCTCGGCGCATTCTCATGGACGAAGAGCTCGACAAGCTGATCGATCTCGACGACGTCACCAGCGATGCGTTGGAGCGGGTCGAGGCGATGGGGATCATCTTCCTCGACGAGATCGACAAGATCGCCGGCGAGCGCGGGCACGCCGGCGGCCCGGACGTGTCACGCGAGGGCGTGCAGCGCGATCTGTTGCCGATCGTCGAAGGTTCGAACGTGCAAACGCGCTACGGCATGGTGAAGACCGATCACGTACTGTTCATCGCCGCCGGCGCCT
>CAZMGX010000237.1:0-7959 GCA_964565915.1 uncultured Gemmatimonas sp. | reverse complement strand
GAAACCCCAGCCGCGGTCTTGGCTCGTGCTGTTGCGTTGATCGTTTGAACCCGCCTTCTCTATCTGTTTGTATCCGTGGAGAGCCGTTACTCCTTGTCTCCTTACTCCAATGAGAAGGCGACGTACGTGCCGCCACTGGCGGCGCCGTTTTTCCCGCCGCCGCAGGCAATGACGATGTACTGCCGGCCGTTCACCATGTACGTGGATGGCGTGGCGTTGCCGGCCGCCGGCAGTGTGGTTTGCCACAGCAGCTTGCCGGTGCGTTTGTCGAACGCGCGGAACTTGTTGTCGTAGGTCGTGGCCGCAATCAGCAGCAGGCCGTTCTCGGTGACGATGGCACCGCCGTAGCTGTCCGTGCCGGTGTTGCGGATGCCCTTGGCCGCCAGCTTCGGGTACTCACCAAACGGGATCGACCACCGCGTTGCCCCCGTGTTGAGGTCGATGGCGTTCAGTGTGCCCCACGGTGTCTTTACGCCGGGGTAGCCTTCGTGATCGAGGAAAATGTCGAAGTACGCCGTGCGATACGGCAAGGCGTACGGCGTCGTGCCGACTGTACGCACTGACGAGTCCTTGCCTGTCGCCAGGTAGTTCACGAGATCGTTCACCGCGCCGCCGTCCATCGCGCTGCCGAAGGCGGGCATGCGACCGGTCCCCTCACGAATGATCTGCGCCAACTGCGCGCGGGAGCGCCGAGCAATGATGTTCTCGAGCGACGGACCAAGCGCCGTGCCCTTCAGCGCGTCGCCATGGCAGCTGGCGCAGTTGGCGGCGTAGAGGGACTTGTCGCTGCGCGGCACCAGCTTCAGCAGCCACGCCATCTCGTTCGAGTTCACGTACAGCAGGCCGGTCGTCGGATCGAAGGCCGGGCCGCCCCATTCACCGCCGCCGTCGACGCCGGGAAAGATGATGGTGCCCTTCGTGTTGGGGGCGTCGAAGGGATGCTTCGTGACGTACTCGTTGAACGTCTTCAGTGCGGCCGCGCGGGCTGCCGGTGTTCGCCGCGTCAGGTCGTTGCGCGTGAGCTGCTGACGGGCGAACGGTGCGGGCAGGGTGGGAAAGGACTGCGTCGCGGCGGGCCGATCCCCATTGAGCGCGACCTGCGGCATGGAGCGCTCCTCCAGCGGGAACAGGGAGGTGCCACTGTCACGATGAAAGACGAACACGTGGCCGGTCTTCGTGATCTGCGCGACGGCGTCGACGGGTCGGCCATTGCGCGAGACGGTCACCAGCATCGGCGCTGCCGGCAAGTCGCGGTCCCACAGGTCATGCTTCAAGACCTGATGATGCCAGATGCGCTTGCCCGTGCGGGCATCGAGCGCCAGCACACTGTTGGCGAACAGGTTGTCGCCCAGGCGGTTCGCACCATAGAAGTCATACGAGGCCGAGCCTGTTGCCGCGAACACCATGGCGCGTTTCGGATCGATGGTCACGCCAGACCAGGCGTTGGCACCGCCGGCGATCTTCCACGCTTCCGTGGGCCACGTGTCGTAGCCGAACTCCCCGGGGTGCGGGATGGTGTGAAAACTCCAGCGCAAGGCGCCCGTCTTGATGTCGTAGGCGCGAATGTCACCAGGCGCGCTGGGCAACGCCTCCGGCACGGAACTGCCGATGATCAGCAGGTCTTCGAACACCACGCCCGGTGTACTGGCGCTGACGGAGAGGCCCTCCACCGGCCGGCCAAGGCCGGCGCGCAGGTCGACCCACCCGTTTGTGCCAAAGGACGGAATCGGCTGTCCCGTCGTGCGATCAAGCGCGTAGAGACGATTGCGGTAGTTGAAGAGGACACGGTCACCGGTGACCACCACGCCGCGATGCCGGATGCGCGACAGCGGGGCTGCGCCGTTGTTCGGGTCGAAGCGCCACAGCTCCTTGCCCGTCGCCGCGTCCAGCGCAAAGACGTGCAGCTTCGGTGTCGTCGCGTACAGGATGCCATCGATGACGATCGGATTGGCCTGCATCTCCGATCCCGGGAACTCGTCTTTCGTCTGATACGTCCACGCGACTTTGAGTCGCGACACGTTCGCAGGGGTGATCTGCGACAGCGTCGTGAAGTGCGTGTTGTCGGTGTTGCCGCCGTACACGGGCCAGTCGACGGCACTGGACTGCCCCGCGAGGAGCACCGGGGCCATGAAGAAAGCCAGCGCGAAGCCGACGAAGCGTGTGTGCCGGATGGAGGTGAGCATGGGCGATAAGCTGCCGACACGCAAAGACGGCCACAAGACAACACGCCGCCGGCGCGAGCCGCCCGGTCGACCCCGTGGAAGCGGAGTCGCATGTCGGCGCGTCGACACGCCGTTTGTCCCCAACCGCTGGTGCGTTTGGACCATGCACGATGACGGTTGTATGCCCCCTTTAACCAGCTGGTCGCCGGCACTGCTCAGGGTGCAGCTTGCCACGCGCAGCTTTTGGCCGAAACGTTCTTTCCGGGACAGACATGATGCGTGCCGTTCTGCTGGCCACGCTCGCAGTCGCACTGGCAGCGCCGCGAGCCTCTGCACAACCGACGGCAGACCGCGAGGGGGTGCGACGCGCGGTGCTTGACTATGTCGAAGGGTTTTACGAAGGCGATACCGCGAAATTGGCTCGGAGCGTCCGCCCGGACGTCGTGAAGTACGGATACTCGAAGCCGCGGGGCGAATCCGCGTATCGGGGTGAGCCGATGCCGTGGAGCGAATTCTTGTCGTACGCGAAGAGCGTCAAGGAACGCGGCCGCCCGACGCCGGCCACCGCGCCAAAGGACATCGTGATCTTCGACGTGGCCGACCAGACGGCGGCGGCCAAGCTGACCGCGTGGTGGGGCATCGACTACTTCCACCTCGCCAAGTTCGACGGACGGTGGATGATCACGCAGGTGCTGTGGCAGTCCCCGCCACCGCCTCCACCGCCGCCGGCACGCCCCTGAACGAGCGAACGGGACGCCGGGCGATCACGGGCGGCTAGGGTCGACCCGGCAGTCGAGCGGTGCCGGACGTCGGATCGAACGTGGCACCGTCGGGCAACAGATGCATGCGCACCTCACTCGCGCCGAGCACATTGGCAGTGGCCGACGTTCGTTGCGCCTGCCGCGCGTCCACGATCAGCACGCTGCTCGCCCCCATGATGCGCCAGAGGCCACTCGGCTCGACGATGATGGCAGTGCCTTCGTCGATGCCGGCGCCAAGATGCGGTGGCGTGGCAAACACGAGACTGAGCAACCGATTCTGCCGTTTGCGGCGCAGAAAGTGCTGATCGATGATGGCGTCGGTCAGAAACGAGAACCCGCTGTCCACTTGCACCGTACCGCGTTTCACGCGCGTCCAATCCTGCGTCGTATCGCGGCCGCGATCGAGTTCGGTGCCGGTAATCATCGGCGTGGAGATCACGGCCGCCCCGGCTGACGTGCCACCTACAACGGCACCAGACGCGTAGCGCGCGCGGATGGCCTGCAGGACTTTCGATCCGAGCAGCGCTTTCGTCAGGCGATTCTGATCGCCGCCGCCGAACCAGACACCGGTCGCCGAGTCGAGCAGGTGCACGACGGAATCCAAGTCGGCTTGCTCGCGCGTGATCCAGATGTTGCGCGCCTGCGCGCCCAGTTTGCGCAAACTTTCGGCCTTCTCTTCGCCGCTGCGTTCGCCGGAGGCGCTGGCCATCGCGAACACGACGATACGGGCCTTGCCGGGTCCGCCCGCACGGCGCACGAACTCATCAACGAGCGCGGCGGGCTGCGTGCCGCCACCGACGATGAACAGAGAACCGCGGGAACTCGACTGTGCGGCGAGCGTTTGCGGGACGGCGGCCGCCCAGCACATGAGGCCGGCAGCGATCTGCAGGAAGAGAGGGCGCATCATTTGGAGAACCTGCGCCGGGTGCCGTCCCTGCGGAAGGCACTTGGCCTTGACAATCGCCTTCTGGGCCCGGATACTTTGTTCACCTACCGAACAAAGTTCCCGCTGCCGCACCGCCAGGTGCCGCGCCAGCGCTTGATCCCGGCCTCTTGTCGGCATCCTCCCTGACGTCGCAGCGCCCCGCCTCAACGGAGCATCCGCATGCGACCGACCCCGCACATCCGCGTTCTTGCGCTCGCCCTCTGCTCGAGCATCCTGCTCGCTGCCTGCGGAGGCGACGGAATCTCGACGCCGCCGGCAAAGACGCTTTCTTCCATCGCGGTCTCCCCGACGACCGCCAACCTGACCATCGGCGGCACCCAGGCCCTGTCGGTCACGGGTACCTACAGCGACGCGACGACGTCCGCGCTCACCTCGGGGGTGACGTACATCTCCTCCTCGACCACCATCGCCAGCGTCAGTGGCACCGGTCTCGTCACCGCGGCCGCCGCCGGCACCGCGACCATCACGGCCGCGGCGTCGGGCAAGACGGCGACGGCGACCATCACCGTCGCCGCGCCCGCGCCGACCCTCACGGCCATCGCTGTCACTCCGGCGACCGTCAGTCTGGCACCGGCCGCCACGCGACAGCTCACGGTCACTGGCACGTACAGCGACGCCACCACCGGTGCACTGACGTCCGGCGTCACCTTCGCCTCTTCGGCGACATCGGTGGCCACGGTCAGCGGAACGGGCCTCATCACGGCGGTCGCGTCGGGCACGAGCACGATCACCGCCACGCACACCGCGTCGACCCGCACGTCGACGGCCACCGTCACCGTCACGGCCGTGAGCGGCGGGCCGGTGGTGTTCCTCGACGAGTACAACGCGGGGGTCAGCTTCGCCGACTTCGGCGGCGCGACCAACGCGGTCACCATCGATGCGACCACGCTGAACAACGGCCGCAAGACGATCAGGGCCGTCATCACCGGCAGCGGTGGCTATTCCGGCGGTGCCCTCGTCGCCGCGGCGCCGCGCAATCTGTCGACGTTCAACGCGCTCACGTTCTGGGCCAAGGCCAGCGTCGCCAGGAGCAGCCTCAAGGTCGGCATCGGCAACAACGCCGCCAACACGCTGTTCAATGCGGAGTCCATCGGCATTCCGCTGACGACCACGTTCACGAAGTTCATCATCCCGGTGCCCAACCCCAGCAAGTTCACGGCCGCCGACGGTCTGTTTCACTTTGCCGACGGCCCGAACAACTACACGGTGTGGTTCAGCGACATCCAGTATGAAACGCTGCCCCTCGCGCAGTTGGCCGCACCAACCGAAGCGACCGCTGGCTGGCCGTCACTGACCATCGCCATCGGATCACCGCAGCAGATCAACCCGGCGCCAAACACGGTGCGCTACACCACGCCGGCGCTGCCGAACGGCGGCATCCTGTCCGACGTGGCCTGGCGCTGGTACACGCTGACCTCCAGCAATCCGGCCGTGGCCACCGTGAGCGCCGACGGCCTCGTGACCGGCGTCTCGGCCGGCACCGCCACCATCTCAGCCACCATGAACGGACTGACGGTGGCTGGCACGGCCCCCATTACCGTGACGGTGCCGCTGGCCATCCCGACGACCATCGCGCCCGCGCCGACGCGCGCCGCCGCCGATGTGATCTCGCTGTTCACGACGGTCTACACGAATCGCGGCGTCGATACGTGGCGCACCGGCTGGAGCGCCAACAACAACGAACTGACCGATCCGTTCGCGGTGTCCGGTCGCAACATCAAGAAGTATTCGCTGTTCAATTTCGTCGGCGTTGAATACGGAATCGCGACACCGGCCAACATCGTCGATGCCACGACGATGACCCACTTCCACGTGGACCTCTGGTCGCCGAATCCGCCGAGCAACATCGAGATCCAGCTCGTGAATGATGCGGCTGTCCCCGGCGCCATCGGCAAGTATCAGACCGGTCAGCTGGGCACGGGCTCGTGGATTTCGCTCGACATTCCGCTGGCGAACTTCACCGGACTGACGGCGCGGAACAAGCTGCAGCAGCTGCTGTTCGTGGCCTCATCGCCGACGGTGATCTACGTCGACAACGTCTACTTCCGCAAATAGTCGCACCGGAGGTGTCGTCGCGCGAGCGAATCACGGTGGCATCATGATCGCGCGACGACTGCACCAAGGTTTGAGTGATGACGGGGTTCACGAAACGCTTAACGCATGCGTCTTCGTGAGCCCCGTCTCCGTCGGCCTTCCGCACGACGGAAAAGCGCCAACGATCGCTCTGCACATTCAGGCGAGTACCCGCATCGTGCGATGCGTCGGGAATCCGTCCGATGACGCGACTGGAAGCTGAAGAGGCGTCGACGTAACGTTGTATGTCCGCGTGTGCTGCGACAGAAAAAAGGCGCCACAATCGACGAATCGTGCCGGGGGAGAATGAATGGATGCGAACAAGCGAGGCAGGTTGGGCAGTTTGATGTCTCCAGCATCGATTCGCGCGGCCTACCTGGCTGTGATGGTTGCGGCGCTGCCTGTGGAGGGGCAGGCGCAGGAGATGCCACGCTTTACAGCCGAGATCGGCGTGGGCCTTGGACATGGAGCCGGCGGGCCTCCCACGGAGGGTCGCGGCCTGCTCGTGTTCTCGCTGCAACCCGCCGCAGTTGCCGCCCTTCGATCTGGATCCTCCGCCATGGTGATTGCCGCTGACCTGAGTGTTCACGGTAGACTTCCCTGGCCCTTCAGCGCCGCGTGTTATCCCGACGTCGAGCCGCCGTGCACTGACCATCCGGGTGCCAGCTCACGCTCGCTATTGCTTGGATGGGGGCGCGTCACCCAGTCCGGGCACACCGTCCGCCTCCTCGCAGGTCCCGCACACGTGGGGATCGAACAACAAGTCGGAGCCGGCGGTTTGGCGCGAGCGGACTGGTCGTTTCCGTCCAGCCCCAATGGCGACTTCGTGATCTTCGGACAGACGCTGGTGACGCCGACGTGGAAGGGGCGGCGCTATACAATCATGTCCGGTGGCATCGGTGCCCGCTTGGGCACATACGGCCGCGACGCGCCTCCGAGACGCCGCCAGCCGACGTGGCGCTGGCCAAGCTGATGGCGTTGGCGGGCACCGGCACGGACCAGTGCAGCATGCTCGCGGCACATCCTTCAATAGCAGCAAGCCACGGTACTCCGGGTGCTCCGCACTTACCGGAATCAGCGCGAGTCTGCCGCGACACACCGCTCCTACCGATATCCCGCCGCCTGTAGCTCGAACAGCTCGGCGTACCGGCCACCCTGGGCGACCAACTCGCTGTGGGTGCCTGAGGCCTCCACGGCGCCATTCGCCAGCACCAGAATGCGGTCGGCCATCCGCACGCTGGAGAAGCGGTGCGAAATCAGTACGCTGCTCTTGCCCGCGCTCAATTCCTTGAATCGCTGGAACACCTCGAATTCCGCGCGTGCATCGAGCGCGGCGGTCGGCTCATCGAGGATCAGCAACTGCGCGTCGCGCATGTAGGCGCGGGCAATGGCGACCTTTTGCCATTCACCACCCGAAAGATCGACGCCGGTGCGAAAACGCTTGCCGATGAGTTGATCGTATTTCCCGGGCAGCCGCTCGATGACCTCATTGGCCAGACTGCGTTCCGCCGCTGCTTTCACCCGCTCCAGATCCTCGCGTGCCTCGATGCGACCAACCGCGATGTTCTCACCGGCGCTCAGGCTGTAGCGCACAAAATCCTGGAAGATGACGCCGATGTTGGCCCGCAGGTCGGCCAGGTCGTATTCGCGCAGGTCGTGCCCGTCCAACAGGATGTGCCCCTCATCGGGGTCGTACAGGCGCGCCAGCAGCTTGACGAGCGTCGTTTTGCCGGCGCCGTTCTCCCCTACCAGCGCGAGCGTCTCACCCGCACGCAGCGTGAACGTCAGGTGCCGCACGGCCCACTGCTCAGCGCCGGGATACTGAAAGCCCACGTCCACGAACTCGATGCCCCGCACGAAAGGCCGAGGCACGGGCCGAGGGTTCGGCGGCGATTTGATCGAGGAGGTGATCGTGACGGCTCGCCGCAAGGAGGAAAACCTCCAGGTGGTGCCGGTATCGGTCACGGTGATCTCGGGCAAAGCCTTGGAAGAGCGCGGCATTAGCAACCTGACGTCT
>CAZMGX010000236.1:0-8043 GCA_964565915.1 uncultured Gemmatimonas sp. | reverse complement strand
GTATTCGTGGCCGGAGACCTGTCCGATCCGCATGGGACGCACCGGATGTGCAAAGTGGCCATCGATGGTGCGCTGTCGGAGGTGTATGGCGCGCCGGGGGCGCCGAGCCGACCGCAGGTGTGGTTGTATCGCGGGGCGTGGCAGGAGTGGCCGATCACCGAAGCGACCCTGCTTTGCCCGATGTCGCAGGAGGAACTCACCCTCAAGATCCAGGCGATCTTCAAGCACCAGTCGCAAAAAGACTCGATGCCCTTCCCCGGTCAGGACGAACGCGAGTTCTGGCAGCGCGTCGAACAACGCAACAAGGCCACCTCGGCAGAGCTCGATCACCTTGGACTCGCGGAGTACTTCGCGATGGAGGCGTATGTCATCGCGTAGCGTGGCAACCCCGTGAGCAGCGCGTTCACGTTCATCGACTGGGTCGTGCTGGTGGTGTATCTGGTCGGCACCACGCTGCTGGGTGTCTGGCTCGGTCGCGACCAGAAGGACGCGCGCGACTACTTCGTGGCCAGTCAGAAGATTCCGTGGTGGGCCATCCTGTTCTCGGTTGTCGCGACCGAGACCAGCGCGCTGACGTTCATCTCCATTCCCGGATTGGCGTACGTCGGGAATCTGTCGTTCTTGCAGGTCGCGGCCGGGTACATTCTGGGCCGCATCGTCATCGCGTATACGCTGCTTCCGCGCTACTACGAAGGGGAGCTCGTGACGGCCTACGCGCTGCTCGAGCAACGCTTTGGCTTGGCCACGCGCCGGTTCGCCTCGATTGTCTTCATGGTCACCCGTGCCTTCGGTGATTCGGTCCGGGTGTTTGCGACGGCGATTCCGGTTGCCCTGATCATTGGGCCGATCGTGCCACCACAGTACATCGGCCCGGTCTCGATCCTCGTGCTCGGGGCGTTCACGGTGCTGTACACGTATCACGGGGGCATGCGCGCGGTCGTGTGGACCGACGTGTTGCAGACCGGCGTGTACCTGGTTGGTGGACTGGCCGCCGTGGTTGTCATCGGACAGGGCGTCGAGGGCGGGTGGGGCGCGATCCTTACGGCCGCCGACGCGCAAGGAAAGCTGCAGGTCATCGACACCTATACCGGCATCGATCGTCCGCACACGTTGTGGGCGGGATTGATTGGCGGGGCGTTCCTGAGCATGGCCTCGCATGGC
Organism: uncultured Gemmatimonas sp.; assembly: GCA_964565915.1. Taxonomy (GTDB): domain Bacteria; phylum Gemmatimonadota; class Gemmatimonadetes; order Gemmatimonadales; family Gemmatimonadaceae; genus Gemmatimonas. The sequence continues at coordinate 6,882 of CAZMGX010000236.1, read as the reverse complement.
GCCGACCAGCTGATCGTGCAGCGACTGCTGGCGTCTGGCAACCTGGCGGAAGCTCGGCGCTCGCTGATCGGCAGCGGCTTCGTCGTGCTGGGCCAGTTCGCGATGTTCCTCCTGATCGGTGTGGGCCTGTTCTCCTTCTACAAAGGCGTGGCGTTTCCACGACCGGACGCCATCTTCCCGCGGTTCATCGTCGAGGAGATGCCGCCGGCCCTCACGGGGTTGGTGATCGCGGCAATTCTCGCCGCCGCGATGAGTACGGTGAGCGGCGCCCTCAATTCCCTCGCCGCCGCCACGCTGCACGACCTGTATCTGCCACTCAGCAAGCGGCGGGCGGACGACCCCGGACTGCTGCGCGTCAGCAAGCTCTTCACACTGCTGTGGGCGGCGATCCTGATCGGCGGCGCGATGCTGTATCGCAATGAGGGCACGCCGGTCGTGACGATTGCGCTCTCGATCGCCTCGTTCACGTACGGCGGTCTGCTAGGCGCGTTCTTCCTCGGCATTCTCGTTCGGCGCGCGATCCAGCGCGACGCGATGACCGGTATGGCGGTCGGCATCGGTACGATGAGCGTCGTGGTGTTCGCCAAGGCACTCAGTGGCTGGTTTCCTGATTTGGCGCCGACGCTGGCGCCGCTGGCTCGCATCGCCTGGCCATGGTTCGTCCTGATCGGCACATCGATTACGTTCGTCACCGGCCTGTTGTCGTCACTTACTCATGCGACGCCCGTTGCGTCGCCAGCCACCCCGGAGTCGCGCGCATGAGCGCCGGACCATTTGATCCTACCCCGCTGGTCGTCGGCATCGACGGCGGCGGCACGCGTACCCGCATCATTCTCGCCGACGCAAACGGCGTCGTACTGGCCCGCTCGGAAGGACCGGGATCATCGCTCACTCCCGGGCAGGAAGCAGTTGCGGCCGACACGATCAAGGCGTTGATCGCGGACGTGCTGGCGTCCGTCGAGCGCAGCGAGACGCGCCCTGCCGTCTGTGTGGTGGGTGTCGCAGGCGCTGGTCAAGAGCGGGCCGCGCAGGCGCTGTGGTCGGCCCTGGCGTCCCGCCGCGTGGCGGATGATGTCTCGGTTCAGGCCGACGCGACCATCGCGATGGACGATGCCTTCGGCGATTCGGCCGGCGTGTTGTTGATCGCGGGCACGGGCTCCGTGGCGTACTCACGGGCGCCTGATGGACGCCTCGAGCGATGTGGTGGCTGGGGACCCAACATCGGGGACGAAGGCAGTGGCGCGTGGCTCGGACGCCGCGCGTTGAGCGTGGTCACGGCATCGCACGATGGTCGCGAACCGGAAACGGCCCTGACAGGCGCGGTCCTGACCGCGTTGGAACTTGAGTCGTTGGACGAGCTGATCCCGTGGGCCGCTGCGGCCACCCCAGCCAATCTGGCGACCCTCGCACCGGTTGTGTGTCAGGTCGCATCAACGGGAGACCTGCGCGCGAACGCGCTCGTCAGCCTGTGCGTCGAAGAGCTGGTCGTGCACGTGCGAACATTGGCCCGTCGCTGCTTCGTGGACGAGCGTGCTGCCGTACCGGTGGCACTGGCTGGCGGTCTGTTGGCGAAGGGATCGCTGGTGCGGAAGCGCCTCGAGCAGCGGCTCAAGAGTGCGGTGCCCGGCGCCACCGTGCGCGCCGAGGACGTGGACGCGGCGCGCGGCGCGGTGCGACGGGCGCGGCGCCTGCTGGGCGTCGAGAGCATCGACTGACCTTGCGACCAGCGACGGCGCAGGGATCGGTCCTGACGAGCCCGGCGTTTTATACGCGTCGCGTTCGACGCGACTAGCGTTCGATTCGGTAGATCCCGATGATGGTGGTGCCATCATCGGGATTGTGAATCGGGAACAACACCCGATCGGCGCCAAGAAACCCCAGCGGCAGTGGGCGTCCGACGATCGTGCCAAGGTACGCGCCTTCGCGATCGAACACATCGACCGATGGCGTCTCCCCGTTGAAGGTGTATCGCTCCACCCACAGCACGCCATCGGGTGCGATGGCGGCGGCGCGCACGACGGGAATCGTGGCAGCCACTCCCACCTTCTCGCCGACTTCCGCGCTTGGTGTGGTGCAGTCACCGCCACCACCGAACTGGACCTTCAATCCCTCGGGGTACAGACGGCTCGCGTCCGTGGTGCGCGCGGCCACCGGGACGATGTCGCGCCGAATGCTCCGCTGAAGGCGGCGTCCCGCATGCACATCCACCACGTAGCGCGACTGCGTGGTGATCGCGACCTCCGCACCACGGAGTGTCCACTCCAACTCGGGACTGAACAGCGGCGGGAGCGCCAGGCCGACGCACTTGAACATCACCATGCGGGGCTTTGGCGTGACCGTCGAGTCGACGAACATGGTGTCGTTCGGGGTCCAGCGTTCGAGACGCGTGACCGCGTTCACTGAATCGGTGGACGCGAGCAGCACCCAGAGCGTATCGCCGATCAGGCGAGGCGCTCCCCAAGGCTGACCTCGCGCGGGCATCACCCGGAGCTCGGGAAGAGGCCGGCCGTCCGGTCCCCACCGCACGAGTGCGCCCTTGCTCCCTTCAAAAACGGCCACGTGTCCAGACGCGTTGAGCGCGAGTCCGTTCGGAAACTGTGTCTCACCGGGACCGCCACCGCGCGCGCCCATCGAACGCTGGAGCACGCCCGTCGCATTGAACACATGAATCCGGTTGTCGTTGTCGCGGTCGAGCACGGCGATCATCTCGCGATCATCGGTCGCCACACTGAATCGCGAAACACGCGTGAACGATTGCGCGCCACTGTCGGCGCCGCCGATGCGAGCCAGTTCCACCAGCCGCCACGACAGGGCAACGTCGGTCGCCGGCCCCCGGACGATGCGCACTCCCGCTGAATCGGTCGTGGTCGACAGCGACATCGGGCGCGCCGCCTCCCGGTCGCAGGCACCAAGTCCGACGGTCATCATGAACGCGGCAACAATTCGGCGTCTGGTCATGCGTGCTCCGCAAGATGTGCGATGTCCATGCGCTCGTCGCTGGCCGCGGTGAACTGATTTCGCTGCTGACGAATCACGAGCAGTGAGCAACCAGCCACCACCGCGCCCACCCCGGCGAGCGCGCGCCACGACGTCCATCCAGCCGTCCGCAAACCCATCGGAACGAGCGCCAGACCAAGAAGCGCCGTCCCGAGCGCGATGAGGCGCGCATGCTCCGTGTGGTATGCCCAACGGCGCGCTTCGAGCACCCCACCGACATTCGTCAGGGTCAGCGCGACGTAGAAGCAACCCGCCGCCAGCTGCGCGGGGCTGAGCGATGGTGCGGCCGAGAGCAGCCAGAGCGCCGCCGGGATCGCGAGCGCAAAATGCGCGAGTGCGTACCGTGCCAACACCGGCGAGACGGCCGGGTCGAACTTGAGGAATGTGCGCGCCGCAACCGCAGGTATGGTCACCGGCCCGCCCGCCGATGCGGGTCTCCATCCGGGCGAACCGAAGACGTAGTGCCATCGATCAGGCCACGTCGACGCCGTCCGCACATTCCGCATGATGGTCACGTACTGATGCACCTGTGCCCAAAGCGGGTTCCAGCTGCGCAGCGGCGTGGTGAGGCCATACACGGGCTCCTGCACCTCCGGCGTGAAGGTTCCAAACCAGCGATCCCACACGATGAACACTCCTGCGTAGTTGCGGTCCTGATACTCAGGGTTCACACCGTGGTGCACGCGATGATGTGACGGCGTGTTCAGCACCGCCTCGGCCCAGCGCGGCAGTCGACCAACCGCACGCGTGTGGATCCAGAACTGATACACCAAGTTCAAGGCATAGCAGGTCGCGAACTGCGCGAGGGACATCCCCAACAGCGCCAGCGGCATGTAGAACACCCACGACAACACACCGCCAACCGCAGTCTGCCGAAGCGCGACGGCAAGATTGTACTCTTCGCTGGAGTGGTGCACCACGTGTCCCGCCCAGAAGAGATTCACTTCGTGGGACACGCGGTGGAACCAGTAGTATGCGAGGTCGACCGCGAGAAACGCGGCGACCCAGCCGCCAAGCGCGGCGAGGTTCCACGCGAACGCCCCGGCTGCGCCGACGAACACCGCTCCGTCCGGCCACGGCGGCACGGGCGTAAATCGCTGCACGCGTGCATGATCGAAGATCCAGCCGTAGGCGCCAACCAGCAGGACCTTCGTGAAGATGCCCGCGATCTGGCTCAACGTTCCCGCCGACAGGTCGGCGATCGAGTCGTTCAACCGATACAACGAACGTCGTCCCCACCGCGCGACGAGCAACTCGACGGCGATGAGGACGAAGAAGAGGGGAATGGAGGCTTGAATGATCCCCATACGCGCGCGATCAGGTCGGCAGCGCCTGCCCGTCGGGAATCGGCTCGCCCAGTTCCCCTTCCCATCGCGCCATGACGGCGGTCGCCAGACAGTTGCCCAGCAGGTTGACCGAGGTGCGCGCCATGTCCATGACCGCATCCACGCCGAGGATTACCGCAATCCCCTCGAGGGGAAGCCCGAACTGCGCAAGCGCCCCGGAGAGAATGACGAGGGACGCCCGAGGCACAGCGGCGACACCCTTCGAGGTCAGCATCAGCGTCAACATCATCAAGAGCTGCTGACTGAGCGGCATGTCGATGCCCGCCGCCTGGGCGACGAAGACCGAGGCGATCGCCAGATACAGCGTCGAGCCATCGAGGTTGAACGAGTAGCCCGTGGGCAATACGAACGCGACGATGCGTCGCGGCACGCCGAAGCGCTCCATCGCCTGCATGGCCTGCGGGAAGGCCGCCTCACTCGACGCCGTGGAGAACGCGATCAGCCACGGTTCCTTGACGGTCTTCCAGAACCGCGCGATGGGAATCTTCATGATGATCGCCACGGGTACGAGCACGACGATCACGAAGATGATCAGCGAGACGTAGAGCGTGCCCACGAGCTTGGCGAGATTGAGCATGACGCCCAGACCGCTCTTCCCGACCGTCACGCCGATCGCGGCACCGATGCCGATGGGCGCATAGGCCATCACGATACCGACGAACTTGAACATGATGTCGCTGAGCGCCTGCAGCCAATCGAGGAACACGACTTTCGACTTGCCTTCCACCCGCGACAACGCCACGGCGAAGATGATGGCGAAGAACACGATCTGAAGGACTTCATTGTCCGAGGCTGCCTCGAAGAAGCTTTGCGGCACCGTATGCTCGAGCACCGAACTGAACGTCGGCGTCTTGCCGGCGAGGGCCTTGAACTCCTCGCTGTTGGCGGACGTGTCGAGTTGCACGCCAACGCCGGGCTTTACGATGTTGACGGCAACGAGGCCGATGGCCAGCGCCGCCGTCGTGACGATTTCGAAGTAGATGATCGAGCGCAGCGCCAGCTTGCCGACCTTTTTCATGTCATCGCCGTGACCGGCAATGCCGACCACCAGGGTCGAGAACAGCAGCGGCACGATCAATGACTTGATCATGCGCAGGAAGATGTTCGCGAATGGCTTCAGGTTTGGCGCGAAGTCGGGGGCGAGCCACCCGATGAGAATGCCGACCACCATCGAAATCAGGATCCACTGCGTGAATCCGATGCCGAGGAAGCCGCGACTGGCGGGTGCGAGGGTGTTGGATGAGCCGTGAGCCATCGGTCAGTGATCGAGGGGAGGCAGCGCTTCGCGCGCTGCACCGGGATTGCGCAGGACCGAGTTCCGGTACCCGTACAGGAAATAGCAGGCGAGGCCAATCGCCATCCAGATGCCGAAGGCAACCCACGCGCTCGTCGGCAAGCCCTTCATGACAAACACACACGAGCCCGCGCCCAGCAGGGAGACCACCCAGATGAACGGGACCCGGAACGGTCGCGGACGATCGGGTTCTCTCACCCGAAGCACGAGCACGCCGATGCACACGACGGCGAACGCCGCCAACGTCCCGATGTTGGTCAGGTCGTAGGTCGAGGCATCGTTCAGCACCAGCGACCCGGCCGCGACCGCCACGCCGGTGATGATGGTCGTGATGTGCGGCGTGCGCGTCTTCGGATGCAGCTTGGCCGCAAAGCGTGGCAGCAGTCCGTCGCGCGCCATCGCGTAGAAGATGCGCGGCTGTCCGTACTGAAAGACCAGCAACACGGCGGACATCGACACCACGGCGCCGGCCGCGACGATCCAGCTGGCCGTCGACAAACCGGCCAGTTCGAGTGCGCGTGCGAGCGGATCACTGGCGCGCAGCTGCTCGTACGGGACGAGTCCCGTGGCCACAAATCCGACAATGACGTAGATCAGCGTGCAGATCGCCAGGCCACCGAGAATGCCGATGGGCAGGTTCCGCTGCGGGGTCTTCGTCTCCTCCGCGGCCGTCGAAATCGCGTCGAAGCCGATGTACGCAAAGAAGACGATCGCCGCACCCTGATGAATGCCGGTGAACCCGTTGGGTGCGAACGGCGTGTAGTTGGCGGTGTTGATGTGCATTGCCCCCACGCCGACGAAGAGCGCCAGCACGAGCAGCTTGATGACAACCATGATGTTGTTGGCGCGTGTGCTCTCCTTCGCGCCCTGCAACAGCAGGATCGTGATGGCCGCGACGATGCCGAACGCAGGGATGTTGAGCAGGACGGGAATCCCGGCAATGCGCGGAGCACTCTGCATGAGCGCGACCATGGCCGGATCACCACTCGCCTTCACGGCCCAATACCCGTGCGTCATCCAGCCCGGCAACGTGATGCCGAACCCGGAGAGGAGGGACACGAAGTAGCCGCTCCATCCGATGGCGACGGCGATGTTGCCGACGGCATACTCGAGGATCAACGCCCACCCCACGATCCACGCCACGACTTCGCCGAGGGTCGCGTACGAGTAGGCGTACGCACTGCCCGCTTGCGGAATCATCGAGGCGAGTTCGGCGTAGCAGAGCGCGGCGAACCCGCAGACCGC
>CAZMGX010000235.1:0-8082 GCA_964565915.1 uncultured Gemmatimonas sp. | reverse complement strand
GGGCAGGTCGCCGTGAAAGGTCATGATACCGCGCACGCCGGCCGCAATGGCATCGCGGAACGGACGGAGTTCGACACTGTCCAGCCGCGCGCGTGACACGTTCACCCGCGACAACTCGAGATGCGAGTTCTGCTCCGTGTCACCGTGTCCCGGAAAGTGTTTGCCGGTGGCCAGCATGCCGTTCGATTGGATCCCGCGGACCAGCGCCGCGCCCATGCGGCCAACGAGCGCTGGATCCTCGCCGAACGAGCGCGAGCTGATGACCGGATTCTTCGGATTGTTGTTGACGTCCAGCACCGGCGCGAACGCCATGTGGATGCCCATGGCCCGGCCTTCCTGCGCCGTCACGCGTCCCATCTCGTACGCCAGCATCGTGTCACGCGTGGCGCCGATGCCCATCTGGTACGGGAAGTTCGTCGCGCCACCCAGTTCGATCGCGTTGGGCAGGAACCACCCGCCACGTGCACGAAACGCCGCTCCCGTTTCAAGGTCGGCACCGATGAGCAGGGGCAGCTTCACCGCGCGCTGCAGCGCATTGGTCTTGGCCGCGATGTCCAGCGGCCCGCCGACCGAGACGATCGCGCCGCCCAACTGGTTGTCCCGCACGATGCGCTCGATGTTGGTGAACGCGGGTGCGTCGGTCGCGGTGTAGTCGCCAAGCGTCCAGACCCAGACCATCTGCGCCGCCTTCTCGCGCAACGTGAGGGTCGCAAGCACGGAGTCGGCCCAGCGTGCGTCCGCCGCCGGATTGGACGGCGCGTTGCGAATGACGGCAGAGGGTGTCGGGGCCGGGCTTGCGGCGGTGGACGTCGAACCACTCGCGCACCCACCGGCCATGGCCACTGCGCAGGCACTCGCGAGGGCGAGCTCAAATCGACGACGACTCATGGTGTCTCTCCAAGTGATTCCACGTCACCAAGGTCTTTGTGTCGCCCCGTGGCACGCTTGTTTTTCAGGAAGGCGTCCCGCCCGATATAGGGAACGCGCAGATCGGCGAATACATCGATGACCCGCGTGGGCCACGCTTCACCGAAACTGACCCCCGACAGCCCCGTGAGAATATCGATGCGCAACGGCGGGAGTCCCAGTTGGACGACACAGTCGGGCGTGGCAAAGTCACGCTGGGAAATGCCGAGATCGTGAAGCGGTGCGCCGAAATCCGCGAGTGCTCGCCAGATGCGCAGGGCGTTTTCTTCCGTGCAGTCTACCCAGACATCAAGGTCGACGGTCGCGCGCGGCACCCCGAGCGCCGCAAGCGCGTGTGCGCCGACCACCAGAAACCGCACATCCGCCCGTTGCAACGCCGCGAGAAACTCGCGGAAGTCGCGGAAATACTCAGTCACTCCGCGAGTCCGTCGACGGGGCGCCGGCGGCCGATTCACGCACAAATCTCACGGCGGGCATCGTGGCTCGCGTGTAGGAAGGCATCGGTCGACCAGTCTGCTGCCAGGCGGCCACACTCAGGTGATAGACCAGCGCCTGGCGCGTGCCCCCGTCCGCCTCGACCGACGCGTCGGCCACCCGCCGATCGGTGAGCGGCAAAACGCGGGCTGTCATATCCGAGCGACGAGAATCCATTCGACAAACCTAGCGAAGCATCGACGCACAGACAACCAACTAAACCACTGGCGATCAACGGGTTACAGCTACTCTACGTGGCGCGACGACGGGGCCCGTCTACCGCGACAGTTCGATGCGCTGCACCGTGAGCTGATGCACCGGCGCGCCACCCCGAAGTGCGGCACGGAAACGCATGGTGCGCAACGCGTCCATCACACGCGCGGCGTACGCCTCGCCGTCGCTTGCCAGCACTTTCACACTCGAGAGAGCGGCGCGACCCTCCGCCTCCACCACGAACTGCACCACCACGCGGGCGACACCCGGCACTGACCCATTCGTGTCGAGACGATCGGACTCGTTGTACCCGAGGGAGCGCATGCTCAGCACGCCCCGCGGGAGGGTGACGACCCCCGCTGGCCGGTCCACATGCTGCTCGAAGAACACCTGCCCCCGCTGCCACGGCCGAAGCGGTGGGTCCGTCGTCGACACACTCGGCCACGACGCGTCACACGCAATACGCGTCAATGTCACGGCGACACGCAGCGGCTCCGCACCCGCGACCACAGCATCCGTCAGGTAGCGCGCCCTGCCGACCAGTCGCTCGGCACCGGACACGGGACCGGACAATCGAGTCAACGTGGCCATCCAGCCCTGCAGTCCCGTAAAAGCTCGGACGGTGACGGAGTCCGCGTTGCTCTCCCAGAAGCTGCGCTCCTCCCACAGGCGCCGCCGTACCGGGGGCACCAGCGGAAACGCCACCCGACCACTATCGCGCAGCACGACGATCTTGAAGGCCGAGTCTCGCTCCACCGGCTGGGCACCACCAGTGGGGCCAAGTGGGCGATCCGCTTGCCAGCATCCTTGCAACGATGATGGCCTCGCCGACGCGCTGCCCGTCTGTGCAGTCAGCACTGCGGGTACGCCACAAGCCAGCGCCGCACACACGGCGGGTCGCACGAACCACCCCGTCCCTCTCATGCCTTGCCTCCATCTGCGTGGTCGAACTCTGGGCATGCTCACGGGGAGACGTCACCGCACCTCAATTTGCACGTCGACACACGTCCCGGCGCTACCTTTCCCGCGTGGACGACACCGCTCCGACATCCCATCAGGCGTTTATCCCGACGCCGTCGCCGGCACTCGGCGATCTGCGTATCGTCATCGTGGGCGCCGGCCGGCTGGGCACAGCGCTGGCCGCGGCGTTGCGCGCGCGGTCGCAGCCGGTGATCGGGCCTCTGCGTCGTGGCGAGATGATACCCGCCGCCGATGTGGTGGTGCTCGCCATCCCCGAGCGCGCGATTGCCGGCGCGGCCGCCGCGCTGAACGCCGGACCACTCGTGGGCCATTGCAGCGCCTCGGAGCCGCTTGCTCAGCTTGCGCCGCACGAGCGCTTCAATCTGCATCCGCTCCTGCCGCTGTCGAAGACACCAGCCAGCGCCGCCGGCGAGACGTTTGTCGGAGCCGCGTGCGCCATCGACGGCAGCACGGACCGGGCGCACGCCGTTGCGCGCGCGCTGGCCGACACCTTGGGCATGCGACCCGTGCACGTGCCGGCCGCACAGCGTCCCCTGTATCACGCAGCCGCATCGATGGCGGCCAACTATCTCGTCACGCTCGAAGCAGCGGCCGAACAACTCGCGACCCTGACCGGCATCACGCGCGCCGAACTGGCGCCGCTGGCCCGCGCCTCTCTGGAGGCGTGGATCACGGGCGGATTCCACCGCGCCATCAGTGGGCCCGTCTCACGCGGCGACGAGGCGATCGTCGCCGGTCAACGGGCCGCCGTCGCGGAACAGCGTCCGGCGCTGCTGCCGTTGTTCGATGCACTCACGCACGCCACCCGCGACAAGATGCGCGAAGCGATGGGCGTCGACTCATGATCCCCGGCAATGCCTGCCAGACACAGCAATGCACCTGATTCGAACGGTCACTGAGCTGCGCGCCTATCGCGCCGCGACCAGGCTGGCCCGTCAGCGCGTCGGGTTCGTGCCCACGATGGGCGCGTTGCACGCCGGCCATGTGTCCCTGACCGCGCAAGCGCGCGATGAATGCGAGGTCGTCATCGCGTCCATCTTCGTCAATCCGACACAGTTCAACGACGCGCGCGATCTGGCCGCCTATCCACGCACGGAAGCCGACGATGCCGCACAGCTCGAGCGTGTCGGCGTCGACGCGATCTTCGCGCCGACCGCCGCGGAGATGTACCCCGATGGATTCGCCACCTTCGTCGACGTAGGCCCGATCGCCGAGCCGCTCGAAGGGGCCACCCGCGGCGCGGTACATTTTCGCGGCGTTGCGACCGTCGTGGCGAAGCTGCTCAACATCGTGCAACCGGATCGTGCCTACTTCGGCCAGAAGGACGCGCAACAGGTACTCGTCATTTCCCGCATGGTGCGCGACCTCGACCTGCCGGTCGAGATCGTCGTGTGTCCGACCGTCCGCGAGCACGACGGCCTTGCGCTGTCGAGTCGCAACGCGCGACTGACGCCGGACGCACGGCGCCGGGCACTCGGCCTCAGCGCGGCGCTGTTTCACATGCGCGACGAGGTGCTGAAGGGAGAACGACGCGCGGCCGCACTCGTGGCCCACGGAATGAACCTCCTCGCACGGCACGGGATCGGTGCGGGCGACGTTGACTACCTCGCCGTGGTCGATCGGAACACGTTGATGCCGCTCGAGTACGTGGGAGGGGATGCCCTGCTCGCGGTCGCCGCCCACGTGGATGGTGTCCGTTTGATCGACAACGTCGTGCTTTCATCCTCCTCTACGTGACCCGCATGCCGCAGCCGAGTGGTGCCAGACCGTTGGCGGGACGCATCGCCCAACTGCGGGACCGTGAGGTCGACGCACCGCCCCTCGTGATGGTGACCGCGTACGATGCCCTGTCCGCCGGCATCGCCGATGAGGCGGGCGTGGACCTGATCCTCGTGGGTGATTCCGCCGCGACGACAATCCTGGGCTATGCGAACACGCGCGATGTGTCGATCGAGGAGATGCTGATGCTCACCGCCGCCGCGCGTCGCGGAACGCGGACCGCGCTGCTCGTTGGCGATCTGCCGTTCGGCACCTATGAGTCCAGCGACGCGCAGGCGGTCGACACGGCGCGCCGGTTCATGCGTGCCGGATGCGACCTCATCAAGCTCGAAGGCGGCGGGGTGATGTGTGATCGGGTGCGCGCACTCGTGGCCGAGGGCATTCCCGTCGTCGGCCACGTGGGGCTGTTGCCACAAAGCGCCGAGTCGCCGGCCGATCTCAAGGCGCGTGGACGTTCCGCGGAGGAAGCGCAACGGATCGTGCGCGACGCGCTCGACCTCGAGACCGCCGGCGCGTCACTCATCGTGGTGGAAGCCGTGCCCTCCCTCGTGGGCTCGGCCATCGCCACTCGAGTGCAGATCCCCGTCATCGGGATCGGCGCGGGTAGTGCCGTCGATGGACAGGTGCTGGTCTACACTGACCTGCTGGGCCTCGGTCGTGGTCACATGCCGCGTTTTGTGCGCACCTATGCCGATGGTCGCGCCGTGTGGGCGCAGGCCCTGGTGGCGTACGCACGTGATGTGCGCACGCGGGCGTTTCCGGCGGCCGTCGAATCGTACGGCATGACCGACAGCGAGTATGCGTTGTTCCGCGCGGCGATGGCGCCTTCGTCGGACTGAAGGCGCCATCGTCGGAACGGCCCTGCGTAGTCTATCGCTTGGCCGGCACCAGCACGCTCTTCTCGTCGGGACCCACACGCACCACGCGCAGCGTCTGCGTCAGCTTCTGACCGGCCGCATCGATGGTGACGCGATAGTCGCCGGTCTCGACGGGCAGCGCGCGATTGCCGCCAAAGCCGCCGAAGCCGCCACCACCGCCCCCACCTCCACCGCCCCCACGGCCGCCGGCTCCACCGCCACCGGGAGCGTTCGCCGCTGCGGCCAACATGCGCGCCTGATTCGTAGGACTCCCGGTACTGTCCGGGGCACTGCGCGCCTCAGCCGGCCGCGCGTTGAATCCAGCCGGGAATCCCGGGTCGTTGATCGGACCGGTCGGCGCTGCACCGAAGCCACCACCACCACCGCCGCGACCACCACCGCCACCCTGCGGTACCGGCTGCGTTCCCGTGGCCATCAGGTTCCACGTGATGGTGTTGAGCCCCGCGTTGTTGGTACCCACCAGCAGCGCCACGGTATCGCCCGACGCCGCCGTGACGGCGAGACGCGGTGCAGAGCCCAACGGCGATGCCAGACGATACGTGATCGCTGCGCCACTCGGCACGCGATCGCCGCGCCACATGCGCTGCGCGCGCGGCTCGGATCCCGGTGGCCGCTCGCCGTATTGCAACGCGACCGTCGGCTTGAACAGGTGCGCGGGTTTGGTCAGCACGTCAGACGTCATCTGCTGGAGTGGCGCGACGTCGAGGATCTGCACACCACGGCCATGCGTACCCGCAATCAGTTCGAGATCACGCGGGTGTACCTGCAGGTCGTACACGGGCACCGTTGGCAGGTTGTTGTCCAGCGCGAACCACGTGGTGCCCTTGTCGAGTGACGCGTAGACGCCCAACTCGGTGCCGGCATACAGGAGTTTCGGATTGACGGGATCCTCCCGCACCACGTACACCGTGTTCGGACGACCCACGACGAGCCCCTTCGCGATGGACGTGAAGGTCTTGCCGTAGTCGGTCGACACGAACAGGTACGGCGTGAAGTCATTGTCGCGATGATTGTCGAACGAGACATACACCGTGGCGGAATCACTGCCGCTTGGCTCGACGCGACTGACGTGCGTGAACGGCGGCACACCCGGAAAGCGGCCGCTCAGATCTTCCCAACTGCCGCCGTCGTTCTTTGTCAGCCAGACCTTGCCGTCGTTGGTGCCGACGTACAACACCCCGGGCCTGATCGGCGACTCGCCGATCGTGACGATCGTCGCATTCTCTTCGGCGCCGGTCGCGTCGCGCGTGATGCCGCCCGTCGCGTCCACCGCCGGGTTGCCCTCGACGTCGAATCCGGTCGTGATACGGATGCGCGACTCGTCGCGTGTAGACAAGTCAGGCGAGATGGCGAACGGGTCCAGTCCCTTCTTCACCGACTTGAACAGCTTCTCGGCGCCACTGTAGAACACGTTCGCATCGTGCCGCGACAGGATGAACGGCGTGTTCCAATTCCAGCGCGTGGCTACGTTCGGGTCGGCCAGCGCGGTCTTCATTTCGGCGCGGATGTCTGCGATCTGCTTGAGCTGCTCCGGCGTGAGCGGCTTGGTGCCGTCTCCGCGAATGCGGGCGATGCGTTGGCCGAACTCGCTGCGTGTCACCGTTCGCGCCTTGATGCTGACCTGCTCACCCGTCGCGACATTGCGCCGCGAAATGTTGCCACCCTGTGACTCGTAATACACGTACTCCGGGTTGAACGGGTCCTGAGCGGTCTGCAGTCCGTCGGCGGCGAAGATCGCATGCCAGTCTGTCATTTGCAGCGGAGCACCGGCCCGGCGGCTCAAGCCACATGAGGTGCCGTTGTCCTGCAGCCCGCCGCACACGCGATACGGCACCTGGAAGTCGTAGCTGACTCCGTAGAACTGTCCCATCGCCATGTTGTTCAACGCATCGTACGTGCCACCCTTGTCCCATGTCTGGAAGATGCCGGCGTCCCCTCCAATGATGAAATGCTCCGGATCGTTCGGGTCGATCCACATCGCGTGATAGTCCTCATGAATGCCGAGCATGCCCGAACGCCACGAGTACCCGCCGTCATCGGAGAAGGCGAAATCCACCGCCATGCGATAGATCCGTTCCGGATTCTTCGGATCGACGCGCACCTGCGAAAAGTAGAACGGACGATTGTTGATGGTGCTCATCCACGTCCACGTCGCGCCCGCGTCCTTCGACCGATAGAGACCGCTCAGCAGCCGTTGCGGCTTCGCACCGCGCACGCTGTCGGCCTCCACCATCGCGTACACCATGTCGGGATTGCTGGGAGCGATCGCCAGGCTGATGCGTCCCTTCATCGTTTCCGGGAACCCGCCGCCCTTGATTTCCTTCCACGTGGTGCCACCGTCGGTCGTCTTCCACAGCGCCGATCCCGGACCGCCACTCTTGAGGAAATGTGCCTTGCGGATGCGTTCCCAACTGGCCGCATACAGCACATTCGGATCTCGCGGATCGATCGCGAGATCAACGAAGCCGGCGCGCTCGCTGATGAACTTGCTCAACGTCCACGTCTTGCCGCCGTCGACGGTCTTGTACAGGCCGCGTTCGGCATTCGTGCTCCACAGCGCGCCCAGTGCGGCGACCCACACGATGTCGGGGTTCGACGGATGGACGATGATCCGGCCGATGTGCTGGGTCTTCTCCAGCCCCATCGACTGCCACGTGACGCCGCCGTCGATCGACTTGTAGATGCCGTAGCCGGGTGCCACCGAATTGCGCGAGTCCTCTTCGCCGGTGCCGGCCCAGATGATCTTCGGATTGCTCGGTGCAATGGCGAGATCGCCCATCGACGCGATCGGCCCCTTCTCCCAGAGCGGAACGAAGGTGGTGCCGGCATT